>NZ_JAGIQL010000194.1 GCF_017813245.1 Streptomyces montanisoli | reverse complement strand
GCCGCGCTCACCGCGCGCCGGTCGGGCACGGCCGCGAGCGCACGCGGGCCGACCTTCGGCACCGGGCCCGCGAGCAGCAGCGACGGCGGGACGAGCACGGCCGCCGTCGTGCCGCCGCCCGGCGTGCGGCTCAGCGCGACCCTGACACCCCAGCGGCGGGACAGGCCGCCCACCACGAACAGGCCGAGCACCTTCGTCGGCACCAGGTCGAGGCGCTCGCGGCGCACCAGGCGCGCGTTCTCCTCGTCGAGCCGCTCCTGGCTCATCCCGAGCCCGTGGTCGACGATCTCGACGAGCGCGCCGTCCCCGTCGTCGCCCTCCGTGCGCGAGCGCACGATCACCTCGACGCGGCTGCCCGACGGCGAGAACGCGACGGCGTTCTCCAGCAGTTCGGCCAGCATCAACGTCAGGTCGCCGACGATGTCGGGGATGACGGTGACGTCGTTCTCGGCGCGCGGCGCGACCCGCTGGTAGCCCTCGATCTGCCCGAGCGCCGCCCGTACGACGTCGGTCAGCGCGGTCGGGCCGGTCTCCGGGGTGTCGTCCCTGATGCCGGCGAGCAGCAGCAGGGACTCCGCGTTGCGCTGGAGGCGCACGGCGATGTGGTCGATGCGGTAGAGCCGTTCCAGCACGTCGGGGCTGGTCTCGCCGCGCTCGACCGCGTCGATCAGGGTGAGCTGACGTACCGTCAGGTTGGAGACGCGGCGGCCCACGTTGCCGAACATCTCGGCTATGTTGCGCCGGCCGAGCACCTGCCGTTCCAGCAGCGCCGTGGCCGTCGCCTGCACCTGGTTGAACGCGGACGCCAGGTCGCCGATCTCGTCACGCACGGGCACCGGCACGGCTTCAAGGCGGGGCGGCGCGGTGTCCTCGGAGTCGTCGTCGGCCACCCGCGCGAGCTCGCGGCCCGCCAGGTCCGCGACGCGCTGCGCCGCCTCGGTGAGCGCCTGCACCGGGCGGATGACCGAACGGCGCGCGAGCACGGAGAAGGCGAGCCAGAGCGCGAAGCCCACGAGGGCGGCGGCCAGCAGGTAGACCGCGCGCCACCAGGCCGCGTTGGACGCCGAGTCGGCGTCCGCCGCGATCTGCCCGATCAGGGAGCGGGTGATCCGCAGGCGGCTCGCGGCCTGCTGCTCGTACGTGGGCTGCGCGGCCAGCGCGGTGCTCAGCGCGTTCTGCACGGCCAGGTGGCCCTGCGCGACGAGCGCGCCCGGGTCGACCTGGAGCGCCGCGTACTGCTGGCCGATGACGTTCTGCGGTCCGCCGCGCTCGATGCCGGCCAGCTCGCGGCCCTGGCGCGTGGTCGCGTACCGGGAGAACCGGTCGGCCTGGTAGGTGTACGAGGCGTACTCGCCGACGGCGCCGGTGAACTCGATCAGCGCGTTCGGGTCGCCCGTGCGCGCGGCGAACACGCTGGTCTCGAAGGACGCGTGCGCGGTGTCGGCGCGCAGCAGCGCGTCCAGCACGTTGGCGGACGAGGTCGCGGAGCGGTCGGGGGACGAGCCGAGGCCGAGGCCGTCGATGAGGTCGCTGACCGCCGCGCTGTAGGCGGGGTCGATGTTGTCGGCGGGCAGCGGGCCGCTCTCGACGGTGTCCCGGAGCGCGGAGAGGCCGCCGATCTCCTTGAGCGCCTCGCTCTCCTGCGGGGGCAGCTCGTCGCCGAACGCGGCCGCGACCGCGCGTGCCTGGGTGTCGGTGCTCTGCTGGGCCTCGCGGTAGCCGGCGGTCGCGGTGGTCCTGGCCTCCTTGAGGCCGGCCTCGTAGTGCAGGGAGACGAGGAGGGCCTCGCGGTGCTCGTTCTGCAGGCCGTCGATGAGCGCGGCGACCTCCCGGCTGTTGCGCACGAGGCGGGAGGTGGCGGCGGCCGACCGCGCCTGGTCGATCTGCTGGTAGGTGACGTAGACGAGCATGGCGGCGATGGCGGCGATCGGCACCACGACCATGACGTTCAACTTGCGCCGGAACGGCCACCGTTCGAGCAGGCCCGAGGCGCGCCGCCGCAGCCTGGGTATCAGGGAGGGGCGCCCGGGCGCCGCTTCGCCGTCCCCGAAGCCCCTCTTGTCCCTCCTGTGCGTGGGCACCAAGCCTCCTCGGCTGTACGCCCGTTCTGACTGGTCAGGGCGCGGTGGCCGGAATTCCGGCCGTTCGGCGAGCGGAACCAACTCAGTCGGACCACGCATGAGCGGACCGGGACCGAGGAATGAAGATTATCTAGTCGCCCTACGGTGCCGTCTACGACCCCACAGAAGAATTGACTCCATCGATTCGCTGCACGTGACAGCAATTGCCGCCCGCACATGACCGGACGCGATCGCGCCACGTGCGCGCGGCGAACGCGTCCGAGTCACCTCCTGAACGCGTCCGCGTCGCTTCGCGAACGAATCGCGACCGGTACCGACCGGGCGGTTTGCGTCGCCGACCGAATGATGTCAATCGGTAACAAGAAACCCTTGACTCACAGAGCCCCCCTGGCTTGGATCGAGACCATGTGTTTCCAGGGCCCTGTCAACCATGCGTGCGGCGCGCCCTCGGTTTCCCCACATGTTCACGCGGCGCGTCTTCGGCACGCGGCGTCTCATCCCCCCGATCCGACCCCAGGTTGGCAAACGTGACCGTAATCGGTAACAGCCGTAGACGTGCCCTCACAGCCGCGGTGGCCCTCGCGGCCGCAACCGCGGCGCTGGCCGGCTGTTCTTCCTCCTCCTCGTCCGGCAAGGGCTCGAGCGACCCGCTCCAGAAGCCCGCGGCAGGCGGCGACACCGTGGTCGTCGGTTCCAACAACTTCGCCGAGTCGATCCTCCTCGGCGACATCTACGGCGAGGCGCTCAAGGCCAAGGGCCTGAAGGTGACCTACAAGCCGAACATCGGCAGCCGCGAGACCACCTACGGGCTGATGAAGAACGGCACGCTGACCGTGCTCCCCGAGTACAACGGCGCGCTGCTCGCCTACCTCGACCCCAAGGCGACGCCGAAGACGGTCGAGACGACGCAGGCGGCGGTCACGGCGAAGCTCGACCCGAAGCTGGCGATCCTGAACCCGGCGCCCGCGCAGAACAAGGACGCCGTCACCCTCAACGCGCAGACCGCGAAGAAGTACGGCCTGACCTCGAAGTCGACGATCGCCGACCTGACCAAGGCCGCGCCCGACCTGGTCATCGGCGGTTCGCCGGAGTTCCAGACGCGCCACCAGGGGCTCGTCGGCCTGAAGTCGGACTATGGGCAGACGTACAAGTCCTTCAAGGCGCTCGACGCGGGCGGCCCGCTCACGATCGCGGCGCTCAAGAACAACAACATC
Source organism: Streptomyces montanisoli (assembly GCF_017813245.1). Taxonomy (GTDB): domain Bacteria; phylum Actinomycetota; class Actinomycetes; order Streptomycetales; family Streptomycetaceae; genus Streptomyces; species Streptomyces montanisoli. Next base: position 6,948 of record NZ_JAGIQL010000194.1, on the reverse strand, counting down.
CAGGCCGGCGACGTGTTCACCACGGACCCGAGCATCGCGAAGGACCACTTCGTCGTCCTCCAGGACCCGAAGAACCTGTTCGGGTTCGAGAACGTCGTGCCGCTCGTCTACAAGTCGAAGCTGCCGCAGAAGGGCGTGGACGCGCTCAACGCGGTCTCGGCGAAGCTGACCACCGACTCGCTGCTGGCGATGGACACGAAGGTGCAGTCGAAGAGCGCGGACCCGCTGGCGGTCGCGCAGGCCTGGCTGAAGCAGGCCGGCCTGAGCTGACACCCGCCTTCCGCGCGTCCGCGCGTTTGCGCGTTTGCGCGTTTGCGCGTTCCGACCGCCGTCCGGGTCCGCCCCGGGCGGCGGTCGGCGTTTCCCGGCCCCCGGCCCGGGCGGGCGGCGCCGTAATCCTGTTGCGGCGGCCACCCGCCCGCTGCTGCACTGTCGACGAGAGGAACCACCTACAGAGGAGATGTCCGTGCGAGGAGCGTTCGCGACCACCCACGAGGCCCGCCAGGGCCTGCCGGCCGTCACGCTCTCCTCGAAGGAAACCAGTCTCCTTGCCTACGCTGAACCTCGGCATCCTCGCGCACATCGACGCGGGTAAGACCAGCCTCACCGAGCGCCTGCTGCACAGCGCGGGCGTCATCGACACCGTCGGCAGCGTCGACGCCGGCTCCACCGCGACCGACACGCTGGCGCTGGAGCGGCGGCGCGGGATCACCATCAAGTCGGCGGTCGTCTCGTTCCCCGTCGGCACCACGACCGTCAACCTGATCGACACGCCGGGCCACCCCGACTTCATCGCCGAGGTCGAGCGCGTGCTGTCCGTGCTGGACGGCGCGGTGCTCGTCGTCTCGGCCGTCGAGGGCGTGCAGGCGCAGACGCGCGTGCTGATGCGCACGCTGCGGCGGCTGCGCATCCCCACGCTCGTCTTCGTCAACAAGATCGACCGCGCGGGCGCGCAGGGCGCCGGCGAGCGGCTGCCGGCCGAGCTCGCCCGGCGCCTCGGCACGTCGTTCGTGCCGCTCGGCCGGATCGCCGCGGCCGGCGGCCCCGGTGCCGCGTACGAGCCGTACGGGCCGCACGACGCCGACCACGTCGCCGCGCTGGCCGAGCACCTCGCGGACCGGGACGACGCGCTGCTCGCCGCGTACGTGGCGGACGAGGCGTCGCTCACGTACGGGCGGCTGCGCCGTGAGCTCGCGGCGCAGACCGCGCGCTGCCTCGTCCATCCCGTGCTGTTCGGGTCCGCGATCACGGGTGCGGGCGTCGACGCGCTCGTCACGGCGGTGCGCACGCTGCTGCCCGCGGCCGACGGCGACCCGTGCGGCGCGCTGTCGGGCACCGTCTTCAAGGTCGAGCGCGGCCAGGGCGGCGAGCGGATCGCGTACGCGCGGGTCGCCCGCGGCACGGTACGGGTCCGCGACCGGCTGCGGTTCGGTGCGGACGGCGAGGGCGGCGAGGGCCGTGAGGGCAAGGTCACCGGCCTGTCGGTCTTCGACAACGGCGCGGCGGTGCCCGCGGGGGAGGTACAGGCGGGCCGGATCGGCACGCTGCGGGGGCTCGCGGACGTGCAGGTCGGCGACGCGTTGGGCCCGGCGGGCGAAGCACCGGTCGAGGCACGTGCCGGTGCGTCCGGTGGGTTCTTCCCGCCGCCGACGCTGGAGACGCTGGTGGTGCCCGACCGCGACACGGACCGTGCCGCGCTGCACGCCGCGCTCGCGGAACTCGCCGAGCAGGACCCGCTGATCGGCTACCGCAAGGGCGAGCTGCGGCGCGGTGGCGCCCAGGATCTGTACGTCTGCCTCTACGGCGAGGTGCAGAAGGAGGTCGTGCGGGAGACGCTCGCGGACGACTACGGCATCGGCGTCGCGTTCCGCGAGACGACGGTGATCTGCCGCGAGCGGCTCACGGGGAGCGGCGCCGCCGTCGAGGTGAAGTCGCGTGACGGCAACCCGTTCCTCGCGACGGTCGGGCTGCGCGTGGAGCCGGCGCCGGCCGGCTCGGGCGTGGCGTACCGGCTCGGGGTCGAACTGGGCTCGATGCCGTACGCGTTCATGCGGGCCGTCGAGGAGACCGTACGCGAGGCGCTGGAGCAGGGGCTGTACGGGTGGCGGGTGACGGACCTCACGGTGACGCTGACGCACACCGGCTACAACGCACGGCAGAGCCACGCGCACGGGACGTTCGACAAGAGCATGTCGAGCACAGCGGGCGACTTCAGGAACCTGACGCCGCTGGTGCTGATGGACGCCCTGCGCGCGGCGGGCACACACGTCCACGTACCCGTGCACCGGTTCAGTCTTGACCTGCCGTCGGACACGTACGGCGCGGTGCTGCCGCTCCTCGCGCGGCTGGGCGGCGTGCCGGACGCGCCGGTGGTGACGGGCGCCACGACGACCGTGGAGGGCCGCGTGCCCGCCGCGTCCGTGCACGCGCTGGAGCGGCGGCTCGTGGGGCCGACGCGTGGCGAGGGGCTGCTGGAGACGGCGTTCGACCACTACGCGCCGGTGCACGGCACGCCCCCGGCGCGGCCGCGCTGGGACGACGATCCGCTGGACCGCCGCGCGTACCTGCTGCGGGTCGTGCGCCGCGTGCGTCACGGAGACGCCGGCGCCTGACGCCGGCCGGCGCGCCCGCCCGCCGGCACGCCGCGGCCTGCGCGGCGTCCACATCCCGGACGGGCGTGCCGCTTGCGTCCATGTTGTATCTATGCTGTGCGCATGCCATCCGCGCCCGTCAGACCGCCAGCCGCAGCCGACCGTGTGTACAGCCATGTCAAAGAGGGGGTACTCGGGCGCCGTTACGAGGGCGGGACGCTGCTGACCGAGGGCGAGCTCGCCGAGGCCGTCGGCGTCTCCCGCACGCCCGTCCGCGAGGCGCTCCTCAAGCTGGAGGTCGAGGGGCTCATCAAGCTCTACCCGAAGAAGGGCGCGCTCGTGCTCGCCGTGTCGGCGCAGGAGATCGCCGATGTCGTCGAGACCCGCCTGCTGGTGGAGGAGTTCGCGGTGCGCAAGGTCCTCGCGTCCCCCGCGCCACCTGCGAGGCTCATCGCGCGCCTGGAGGCGCTGCTCGACGAGCAGCGTGCCTGCGCGGTCACGGGCGACCTCGCGGCGGTCGCCGCCGCCGACCGCTCCTTCCACGTCGAGATCGTGCGCACGGCCGGCAACGAGATCATCTCCAAGCTCTACGACCGGCTGCGCGACCGCCAGCTGCGCATGGGCGTCGCCGTGCTGGAGGCGCACCCCGACAGGATCGCCACGAACATCGCCGAGCACACGGAACTGCTCGACGCGATCAGGACCGGCGACGCGGAGCTCGCGGCCGGGCGCGTGCGCGGCCACCTCGGCAGGGTCTCCACGCTGGTGCGCGGGGAGGGCAGGTGACGACACAGCCCGCCGCCGCCTCCGGGCGGCCGGGGACCGCTGCCCTGTCCCTGCCAGGCGATCCCCCCGGCGGCCGCCGCGCCGTCTGGGTGTGGGGCATCGGCGTCTCCGTCTACTTCGTCGCGGTCATCTTCCGCACCAGCCTGGGCGTCGCGGGCCTCGACGCCCAGGAGCGCTTCCACGTCGGCGCCTCCGCGCTCTCGACGTTCTCGATCCTGCAGCTCCTCGTCTACGCGGGCATGCAGATACCCGTCGGCCTCCTCGTCGACCACCTCGGCACGAAGAAGGTGCTGGCCCTCGGCACGGTGCTGTTCACCGTCGGCCAGCTGGGCTTCGCGCTGTCCCCCTCGTACGCCTCGGCGCTGGCGTCACGCGCGCTGCTCGGCTGCGGCGACGCGATGACGTTCATCAGCGTGCTGCGGCTCGGCACGCGCTGGTTCCCCGCGCGGCGCGCGCCGATGATCGCGCAGATCGCCGCGCTGTTCGGGATGGCGGGCAACCTCGTCTCGACCGTGGTGATCGCCCGCACGCTGCACGGCCTCGGCTGGACCGCGACGTTCGGGGGCAGCGCGGTCGCGGGCGTCGCCGTGCTCGCCCTGGTGCTGCTGTTCCTCAAGGACCACCCGGAGGGCCACGAGCCGCCCCCGGCCTCGGAGCGCGGCGGCCTCGGGCTCGGCTATGTGCGGCGGCAGATCGCGGCGGCCTGGCGCGAGCCCGGCACCAGGCTCGGCATGTGGGTGCACTTCACGACCCAGTTCCCCGGCATGGTGTTCCTGCTGCTGTGGGGTCTGCCGTTCCTCGTCGAGGCGCAGGGCCTCTCGCGGGCCACGGCGGGCGAGCTGCTCACCCTGGTCGTGGCGTCCAACATGGTCATCGGGCTCGTCTACGGGCAGGTCATCGCGCGCCACCACGCGGCGCGGCTGCCGCTCGCGCTCGGCACCGCGGGGGCGACGGCGCTGCTGTGGGCCGCGGCGATCGCCTATCCGGGGCCGCACGCCCCGATGTGGCTGCTCGTCACGCTCTGCGCCGTGCTCGGCGCCTGCGGGCCGGCGTCGATGGTCGGCTTCGACTTCGCCAGGCCGGCCAACCCGCCGTCCCGTCAGGGCACGGCGTCCGGCATCGTCAACATGGGTGGTTTCACGGCGTCCATGACGACGCTGCTCGCGGTGGGCGTGCTGCTCGACGCGACGGGCGACAACTTCCACATCGCCTTCTCGTCGGTCTTCTTCCTGGAGGCTTTGGGCGTCACGCAGATCCTGCGGCTGCGCGCCCGCGCGGCGAAGCGCGAGCGCGAGCACCTGGTGGCGAGCAAGGTCGAGGCCGTGCACCACGTGCCCGTGTAGGAGGCGCGCCTGCCGGGGCCGCGCCTGCCGACAGGGGGCAGGCGCGGCGGCGTCGCGCTGCTTGGACTGATCCGGCTGCTTGGGCCGCTTGCGCCGCTTCGCTACTTCGTGACGGCGAAGGCGGCGAGGATCGCGTCCGCGAGGTCCTGGTCGCCGTCGACCTTGACCCGGTCCGCGACGGCCCCCGGCCTCACCCGGCCGCAGGCCAGGCGGAAGTACGTCTCCCAGTCCAGCGCGAGCGACACGGCGGGGCCGAGGGACGGCGCGCCGTCGACCGTGCCGCGGCCGTCCGCGTCGACCCTGACCGTCCGCATGAACTCGATCGGGCCGTGCACGTCGAACACGACGGCCGAGCTCGGCGGCGCGCCCGCGTCCTTGGCGACGATCTTCGGCAGCGCCGCGACGAGCGTGTCCCGGGCCACGTACGCGCCGGGGGAGTCGAGGTCGCCCGGCTCGCCGAGCGCCGTGCGCAGGTCCTGCTCGTGCACCCACACGTCGAATGCCCGCAGCTGCATGGCCCTTTCGAGGGTCTGCTCCTTGCCGAGGGGTGCGCGGACCATCGTGCCGGGCTCGCGGCTCTCGTTCCGCAGCTGCCGGTTGCGGCGGATGATCGTGTACTCGAGCTCGGAGGTCATCTCGGGCGACGTGTGGTGGCGGCGCACGTCGACCTGCATCTCCATGTAGCGGGAGAGCTCGTCGGTCACGTGGTACAGGTCGCGCGGGAGCGTGTGGATCGGCCTCGGGTCCCCGAGCATCTCGTTCTCCATGCCGATCACGTGGGAGACGATGTCCCGGACGGACCAGCCGGGACACGGCGTGCGCCTGTTCCAGTCGGGCTCGGCGAGCGGCTGCACCAGGGCGGCTATCGCGTCGACGGAGTGGGTCCAGGCATCGGCGTAGTTCTGGAGGCTGGGATGGACGGTCACGTGACCCCTCGGCGGTTCTGCGGTTCGCGGGCTGTCTGGCGGGCTGTGGGCGAGCGTGGCCGGCACCGGGCTACGCGGGCTGCATGGGGAGTTCGGCTCGGCGCCTAAGTTACGCTGCCCGATGGCACCCCGGCAGTGCTTTCGTGTGACGATCGTAGGCCCGTGTTGACGGATCGAATGCCAGGACGGTGGTAGTGTGCGCGCCTCGCTCCTCCAGATCGCGGTAGAACCGGACGAATCGGTCGATTCACGCCGTGCCCGCGTGGCCGGACTCGTACGGGCGCAGCGCGGCGCCGACCTCGTCGTCCTCCCGGAGCTGTGGCCCGTCGGCGCATTCGCTTACGAATCCTTTGCCGACGAGGCGGAGTCGGTGGACGGGCCGACGTTCGCGGCGCTCGCGCCGGCGGCGCGCGACGCGGGGGTCTTCCTGCACGCGGGGTCGATCGTCGAACGTGCCGCCGGCCCTTCGGGCGCCGGGGCCGGCGGGGCCGGCGACCTCTACAACACGTCGCTGCTGATCTCGCCCGAGGGCACGCTCGTCCGCACCTACCGCAAGATCCACCGCTTCGGCTTCGACCGCGGCGAGGCCACGCTGATGAGCGCGGGCTCCGAGATCACGACGGCGGACGCGGCGGGGGCCGTACTCGGCCTGGCGACCTGCTACGACCTGCGCTTCCCCGAGCTGTTCCGCGGCCTCGTGGACGCGGGCGCCGACGTGTTCGTCGTCCCGGCGGGCTGGCCGGCGCGCCGCCGCGCGCACTGGACGCTGCTGGCGCGGGCGCGGGCCGTCGAGAACCAGTCGTACATGCTGGCGTGCGCGACGGCCGGCACGCACGCGGGCGTGGAGCAGTCGGGACACAGCATGGTCGTGGACCCGTGGGGCGAGGTGCTCGCGGAGGGCGGCACGGACGAGGAGGTCCTGACGGTGGACCTGGACGTCGACGCGGTGAGCGCGACGCGCGAGCGCTTCCCGGCACTCAAAGACCGCCGCCTGGGCCTCCCGACGCCCCCGGCGCCGTAACCCCACCGGGGGCGCGGGCCCCGCGCGATCCCGCCCCGAGCGAGCCGCGCGGCCCACGGTCCGGCGCCGTGGCGGCCTCGCAGCACGACCGTCCGGTGGGCCTGACGGCCCGGCAGCCGGGGCGGCCCCGAAGGCCCAGGCGCTGCTGCCTTCCGGCGGCTTGCCCATCGGGTTAATTGGAAGAGCACTCGTCTCAACTTCTGTCTCCGATGTATTTTGTATTCTGTTTTTTGCTTTAATTAAGGGGGAGGGCGGGGGGGGGGGGGGGGAGGGGGGGGGGT
>NZ_JAGIQL010000193.1 GCF_017813245.1 Streptomyces montanisoli | reverse complement strand
CCCCCCCCCCCCCCCCCCCCCCCCCCCCCCCCCCTCCCCCCCCCCCCCCCCCCCCCCCCCCCCCCCCCCCCCCCCCCCCCCCTCTCCCCGTGCACGGGGCGGCGCACGAGATCCATCGGTGTCTGGAGTCCGGCCGTGTGCTCTTCCGACCTCGGGCCCGCCGCGCCGAACCACACCGCCTCGCAGCCGTGCTCGCGCAGCAGGCCCGCGGCGCGCCGCGTCACCCGCGGGGTGGGCAGCAGCATCGTCGTGCGGTCGCGCACCACGGTGAACGGCTGTTCCGCGTCGAACGCCGCCGTCGCGTCCCTGCCCTCGGCGCCGCGCTTCCAGGTGGAGGCGTAGACGACGACGCGGTCGGGGTCGAGCCGCAGCGCCATGTTGTGCAGGAACGCCTGGATGCCGCCGGGCCTCGGCGGGAAGTCGTTCGTCACGATCAGGGTCTTGCGCATCGGGCCGAACAGTACCTTCCCGGTGCGCCGCCCGGGCAGTGCCGGGCGCGCGCGGCCGTGTCCGTTGGCCCCGGCGCCGCTCCGCCCGGCATCATGACTCTCGCAAACACGTGCGGGACGACACGTGCGGACGACGCGACGGGACGGTCAATGGCGGGCGAGGGCGGCCACGGTTCACGGGGGAAGGCGGCCATCGCCGTCGCCGTCTGGGTGCTCACCAGGGCGGTGATGCTCCTGCTGGTGTTCAGGGTGGCGTGGTTCCCGCACCTGCCGGGCCCTGACGTGACGAGCGACGTCTCCGGCATCTACCACGGCTGGTTCGATGTGCTGAGGACGGGCACGTACCCGCTGTCGGACGTCACCTGGCAGTACCCGCCCGCGGCCGCGTTCGCGATCCTTTCCCCCGCCGTGCTGCCGTTCCTCGACTACACCTCCGCGTTCTTCGTGCTGGCGTGCCTGTTCGACGCGATCGGCTTCGGGCTGCTGCTGCGAGCCGGCACCGGTCCCGGCCGGTCGCTGCGCGGGGCGTGGGTGTGGGTCGTGGGCGTCGCGCTGCTCGGGCCGACCTCGTACTCGCGCTACGACGTGATGGTGACGGCCGTCGCGGTCGCCGCCCTGCTCGCCGGGATCGGCCGCCGCCGAGCCGGCGGCCGCGCAGGTGGCCGCGCGGCGGACGCGGGCCCCGCCGGCGGGCGCGCGCCCGGGCTGATGGGCGCTCTCGCGGGGCTCGGCGCGCTGCTGAAGGTGTGGCCGGTGCTGCTGCTCCTTGGGACGCCGCGGGGCCGCTGGACCCGGGTCTCCTGGGCGTCCGCCGCGGTCGCGGGCGCGGTCGTGACGCTGGTGTGCGTGCTGTTCGGGCCGGGCGCGTTCGCGTTCCTCGCCTTCCAGCGCGACCGCGGCACCGAGGTGGAGTCGCTCGGGTCGATCGTCTTCCACATCGCGCGGCACTTCGGCTGGGACGGCCAGGTGGTGCTGAACTACGGCTCGGTCGAGTTCGTCGGTCCTTACGTGTCCGTCGTGTCCGACGCCGCGATGGGGCTGAGCGCGCTGGGTTTCTGCTGGCTGCTGTGGTGGCGGCTGCGGGCGCGGGTCTTCACGGCCGCGACGCTCTGCGACGCCGCGTTCGTCGCGGTGCTGGTCTTCACGACGACGAGCCGCGTGATCAGCCCCCAGTACATGCTGTGGCTGGTGGGGCTCGCGGCGGTCTGCATGGTGGTGCGCGAGAGCGCGATGGCGGTGCCCGCCGTATTCGTCCTGCTGGCGACCGCGGTGACGCTGCTGGAGTTCCCGCTCGGCTTCGGGCACGTGGTGGCCAGCGACACGCTCGGCGTCACGCTGCTGGTGCTGCGCAACGCGCTGCTGGTCGCCACCACCGTGATGGCCTGCAGGCTGCTGTGGACGGGCACGGCGGGCCGGCACGCGGTGGCACGCGGCGCGGGGGCCGCGGCCGGGCGCCCCGAGGTCAGCCCAGACGCTCCGTCAGGTACGCGCGCCACAGCCGGGTGAAGGCGTCAGGCGTGAGCGACAGGACGTCGTGCAGCGCGCCGGCGACGGCGCCCTCGCGCCCGTGGTGGGCGCCGACCTCGCGGTAGAAGGCGTCGAGCTTCTTCGGGCCCCACTTGCGTGCGATCAGCTCGCAGGCGAGCCAGCTCTCCTCGTACGCGCTCGCCAGCGCGGCCGGGTCGGAGCCGAACGCGAAGTCGCCGTCGGCGGGGAGCGCGTCGGGCGGCCCGTCGCGGCGCAGCGCGGCCCCCAGTTCGGGCGCGAGGTCACCGGCCGTGCGTGAGGTGCCCCGGTACGCGGACCAGTCGGCGAACCCCTCGGACAGCCAGGTCGGGGTGGCCGCCGAGGTGGCGCTCCTGGTCGCGACGTGCGTGGCCTCGTGCGTGAGGACGACCTGCTGGCCGAAGTCGCTGAGGGTGCCGAACGCGTCGGGGTTGACGATGATCCGGTCCGCGGGCGCCGCGCCCGCGCCGCCGGTCTCGCCGGTGGTGACGGCCGCGATGTCCCGGTACGCGGCGGCCGGGCGGCCGAGCAGCTCGGCCATCGCGTTCAGCGACGCCGGTACGTAGACGACGACGCGGCGCTCCCAGGCCCCGGGCCAGGCGGCGTCCACGGCGGGCACGGCGCGGTCGGCGGCCGCGGCGATCATGCGCAGCCTCGCCCTGTCCTGGCCGACGCCGAGCACGAGGCTGCGGGCGCCCTTGACGGCCTCGACCCTGCCCTGCTGCCACAGTTGCCGCGCGCCGCCGTCGCCCGGCCGGTCGAGCGCCACGTACCAGCGGCCCGCGCGCCGGTCCAGCTGGAGGAAGCGCGGTGTGGAGACGGGCGCACGGTCGTAGCCGCTGACGCGGTAGCGCAACCGGGCGCGGACGGTGGCCGTGTTCCCCGTACGGGCCACGCTGACGACCTGGTACTGCCAGGACCGCAGCGGTACGGCGGCGAGGCTCGCGAACTCGGCGCGCTGCGCGGCGCGCAGGGCGGTCGCCCGCGGGTCGATCGCGGCGAGGTACGCGCCCCGGTCCCGGTGCAGCACGGCCGCCGCGCGCCGGTCGAGGACCTGGCGCACCTGCTGCTCTGTGGTGTCGGCCGCGACCCGCTGTCCGGCCGTCGAGCAGGCGGCGCACAGGCAGACCAGGGCGAGCACGAGTGCGAGCAGCCGTGCCGGCGCGTGCCGCACGCCCACGGCGCCGCCGCGCCGGCCGGGGGTGCCGTACGGATCTGCCACGGTGCTGATCGTAGGGGTTGCGGGGGCGCGTCAGGGCTCCTCGCCCGGATCGGGCGGTGGACGCGGGTCAGACCCTGGTGACCGACGAGACGGGCAGCATGCCGACTGGGTCGTAGCGCACCGAGGCGCCGGGATAGGGGGCGTGGATGACCTGCCCGTGGCCGGCGTACATGGCGATGTGGCCGGCGTCGGCGCGGTAGGTGACGAGGTCGCCGGGGCGCGCCTCGGACAGCGGGATGCGGCGCCCCGCGTACCGCTGGGCCTGCGAGGTGCGCGGCAGGGCGACGCCGGCCTGCGCGTAGGCCCACTGCATGAGCCCCGAGCAGTCGAAGCTGTTCGGCCCTTCGGCGCCCCACGCGTACGGCCTGCCGAGCGCGCTGCGTGCCGCGGCGAGGGCCGCGGCGGCGCGCGACGACGCGGGCGAGGAGCCGCCGCCCAGGGCGCCGAGCACACCGCCGGGACCGCCGGGGCGGCCGCCGCCGCGCGAGGCGCGGCCGTAGGGGACGCGGTCGGCGGCGGGCAGCGCGGCCAGCAGGCGGCGTGCCTCGGCGAGTTTCGCCTCGACGGTGCGCTTGTGGCGGGCGACCTCGGCCCTGCTCTGCTTGAGCTGCGCGAGTTCGTGCGCCGCGGTCGCCCGTTCCTGGTCGAGACCGCGCTGGGCCTGCCGCAGCCGGTGCAGGGTGCCGGACTCGTGCTCGCCGATCCGGTCGAGGAACGTGGCGCGTTCGAGGTACGTGTCCGGGTCGGACGTCAGCAGCAGCGCGAGCGACGGGTCGACGCCGCCGGAGCGGTACTGGGCGCCCACGACGGAACCGAGGGCGCCGCGCATGGTGTTGATGCGCGCCTGGCCGCGCGCCGCGTCGCTCTGCGTGCCGCGGACGCGGTCGGTGAGGGTGGCGACCCGCTCGGTCGCGGCGTCGTAACTCTGCGTGGCGCGCTCCGCCTGCTGGTAGAGCGCGTCGACCCGTGCCCGGGTGGCCTCGGGAGTGTTCGCCGGCTGTGCGTCCGCCGGGGCGGCGCCGAGTGCCGCGGCGGCGGAGGCGGCAGCGGCCGACAGTGCGATGACGGCGCCGGCCCTGCCGCCCGCGCCGGGGCCCTCCCGCCGGTGCCGCGCCGGTGCCGCGTGCCCGGACGACGCTGGTCCTTGAGGAGACGCCGGTCCTTGGCCTGACACCGGTGAACGGCGATGGGACACCACAGGAGCCGCACTCCCTTCCGCTGGACGCGCGCGGTGCGCGCTCACGCGGCCGGTGCCGCGCGCAGCAGACAGTAGCCGGACGATCACGCACCGGCCAGCGACCCGCCCCACGCGACACACGGGCGCCCCGCGGGAGACCAACAGGTCACCGGCGGGGCGCGGTGTCAGCTCGGCGTTCGCACAATCGCCCGTTCGGGCGGTGTGGTTCGCGGTTCGGCAGGTGTGCGGCAGCTGTGCGGCGGGTGCGTCAGCCGACGCGGACGCCGTAGTCGAAGATCATGTCGGACATGGCCTCGTACTTGACGACCGTGCCCGTGTGAGGCGCGTGCAGCACCTGGCCGTTGCCCGCGTACATGCCGACGTGGCTGCCGCCGTCCATGATGACGAGGTCGCCTATCTCGAGCTGGCTCCTGCCGAGGTGGGGTCCGACGGTGCCCTGGGCCTGCGAGGTGCGCGGCAGGGAGACACCGGCGTGCGCGTACGCCCACATCATCAGGCCCGAGCAGTCGAACGAGTTGGGTCCTGTGGCGCCGTAGACGTACGGCTTGCCGAGCCTGGTCTGCGCGGCGGCGAAGGCGACCGCGGCGCGCTTGGAGGCGGGCACGCCCTTGCCGAGAGAGACGCGGCTGCTCGAGCGGTTGGCCGCCTGCTGCTCGTCCTGCTGCATCTGCGCGCGCTGCTGGGCGGTGAGGGTGTTGAGCAGCTTGTTCGCGTCGGCGAGCTTGCCCTGGATTTCCTTCTTCTTGCCGCCGAGCTCCTTGCGGGCCGCGGCGAGGCTCTTCATCTTGTCCTGGGCCTGCTTGCGCTCCTGGGCGAGCTCGCGCTGCTTGGCCTGGATCTCGCGGAGCTGGTCGGCCTGCTTGGCGCTGACCTGGTCGAGCGTGGACGCCTTGTCGAGGTAGCTGTCCGGGTTCGAGGAGAGGAACAGCTGCACGGACGGGTCGATGCCGCCGGTGCGGTACTGGGCGGTCGCCATCGCGCCGAGCGCGTCGCGCATCTTGTTGAGTTCGGCCTGGCCGCGCGCGACCTTGTCCTGCAGGTTGCCGACTTCCTTCTGGAGCTTGGACTCCTGGCTCTTGGCGCCGTCGTACTTCTCCGTCGCCTGCTCCGTCTGCTTGTACAGGTCGTCGACCTTGGACTTGACGTCCTTGACGCTCGGCTTCGGGTCCGCGTGCGCGGCCTGCGAGGTGAGAGCGACGGCGGCGGCGGCCGTAGCGGTGAGCACCGAGACACGGGCGCGGTTCGGCTGCTTGGGACGACGGTGGGACGCCACGGAGGCGAGCTCCTTCTTCCTCAGCCGCCTGCCGGGGCCCGTCTCTCCGCATGCGCGGGGCGTCGGTTCCGGCTCCGCGCGTCCCGCACCCCCGTGCTGAACTGAACTACGCGAATTCGGCGGTTCCTTCGCTGTTCACCCCGGGTGGGTGATCAACCGCGCGAAGGTTCGACCCGACCCTAGTGACCTTCTTGTGATCAGTTCAAATCCCAGCGCGAAAAATCTTCGTCAGGAGGGCATAAATTCCGGACTTTGCACAGCCGGTGACCGCCACCTGACGTTCCGCCGCGCTCCGTGAAGGACGAAATCGGGCATTGCGCACAGGAGTTGCTCAGGAGCGCGAAAGCCGCTTCAGCAACAAGGCGGACGCTACAGGCCGCGCGCCCGCCGCGGCGACCCCGTCGGCCACCTCACGGTCGGTGGAGACGACGACGACCGGACGTCCCGACGGCTCCGCGCGCACCAGCTGGCGGATCAACTCGTCCGCCGTGACACCCGGTTTGGAGAACAGCACCCGCACTCCGCGCGGCGGTGCGAGCAGGACGGGCGCCGCCAGCTCGGCCCCGTCGAAGACACAGGTGACCTCGGCTCCCGACTGGGCGGCCAGCAGCGAGAGCCCGCCGAGCAGCCGCAGGCGCTGCTTCTCCAACGGCATCGTGGGATAGCCGGTCTTCGTGACGTTGTAGCCGTCCACCACCAGGTGCGACTGCGGCAGCGCGAGCAACTGGTCGAGCAGCGCGGGGTCGGTGGCGGACAGGGCGCGCGCGGCGACGTCCTTCGGCGACATCCGCCCGGGCTCCACGGCCTCCACCAGGTCGGCGGGCCGGCCGGACGCCGGCGGCAGCGCAAGCTCGCGGCGCAGCCCCTGCGCCGATTCGAGGACCGTGTCGAGCAGCAGCCTCAGCCGCATGTCCGCCACCGAGCGGCCCTCGCGGGAGGCGCGCCTGCTCGACTCCACGGCGGACTCCGCCTCCGCGAGCCGCGCCCTGACCCTGCGGGTCTCGCTCTCCGCCGCCGACACCTGCGCGGCGGCCTCGGCCCGTACCGCCTCCGTCTCGGCGGCGGACTTGCGCAGCGCGGCCTCACCGCGCTTGACGTCGCTGAGCGCGCTGCGCAGCTTGCGGTGCAGTACGTCGGCCTCCTTGCGCGCGGCGTCGAGGTCGGCGCGCAGCCGCTCCGTCTCCGTGCGGGTGAGCGCCTTCGCCGCGGCGAGCTCCTCGCGCAGCCGCTCCAGTTCGCGCCTGGCCTCGTCACCGGCCCGTTCCGCGTCCGCGCGTTCGGCCTCCTCGCCGGCGGCGGCCACCAACTTCACCCATCCGGGGGGCCGCAGGACGTATGCCGCCGCCGCCACGTCCACCGGATCGGCCGCTGCGGGCGGCGCCCCCGTCTCGAGCGCGGCGGCCATCTCGGGCTCCGCGGCGGCCAGCCGCTCCCCGACACGCTGCCGGAACGCGGCGTCGCCCGCGAGCGCCGCGGCCATGGCGTTGCCGCCGAACCTGGCGCGCCGGGTCGGCGTGAAGCGGGCGTACTGGCGCAGCTGGCCGGGCAGCTCGGCGACGGTCAGACCGCCGAAGGCGTCCGAGCACAGGGCGACGACCTTGCGCCGCACGCCTTCGGGCAGCGGGCGGTCGAGCTCCTCCCGGGGCTCGTCGCCGGCCTCCGCGGCCCCGGCGGCCGCGCCGTCCGGTTCAGCCCCGCCCGCGGGCTGCTCCACGATCCGTCACCCCACTACCTCGCTGCCCTCGTGCACCGCTCCCGGAAAAACACGTTCGGTCCGGCAACCTTACGGCCTCACGCGCGATGACGAGCGGCCACCGCGGCCTACGGAACGCGTGCGTCCGGCGAGGCGGGCCGTGCCGGATCGTCCCGGTGCGTCATGCTCTGTCCGTGATCAAACGGCGGACGGCGGACGGCCCGGTGGTGACCTACGGCATCATCGGGCTGTGCTGCCTGGCGTTCCTCGTCTCTCCAGTGTCGGGCCTCGGTCCCGCCCACGGGAAGCCGGACGCCCTGCTGTCGGCGCAGAGCGCCTACTTCGAGCGGTGGGGCATCGTGCCCGACCAGCTCGTCGCGTGGGCGCCGCACGCCCTGGTCACGCCCGTCACCGCGCTGTTCGTGCACGGGAACTGGCTGCACCTGCTCGGCAACATGCTGTTCCTCTACGTCTTCGGCGGGATGGCCGAGGAGCGCATGGGGCACGTGCACTTCGCCGTGTTCTACCTCGTCGTCGGCGCGCTGGCGATGTCCGCGTACGCCGTGGCCAACGCGGACAGCGCCGAGACGCTCGTGGGGGCGTCCGGGGCGATCTCCGGGGTGCTCGGCGCGTTCCTCCTGCTCTTCCCCGGGGCGCGGGTCACCAGCCTCTTCCCGTTCCTCTTCTTCCTGCCGCTGCGCTTCCCCGCCTGGACGGTGCTGCTGTTCTGGTTCGCGCTCCAGTGGTTCGCGCAGCGCCAGAGCTACGGCGCGGGGGGCGCCCAGGCGGGGCCGCAGGTCGCCTATCTGGCGCACCTGGTGGGCTTCACCGCCGGGTTCCTGTACGCGGCGGCATGCTATTGGCGGCCCGGTAGAGTGAGGGGTCAAGCCGTGGCCACCGAGGGAGAACGACAGCCGTGATCACCGCGATCGTGCTCATCAAGACCAGCGTCGACCGGATCCCCGAGATCGCCGAGTCGATCGCGGCGCTGGAGAGCGTCAGCGAGGTGTTCTCGGTGACGGGCACGTACGACCTGATCGCGATGGTCCGCGTCGCCCAGCACGACGACCTGGCCGACGTGATCCCCGGCCGGATCAGCAGGATCCAGGGCGTCGAGGCGACCGACACGCATGTCGCGTTCCGCACGTACTCGCAGCACGATCTGGAAGCGGCGTTCTCGATCGGCCTCGACGCCTGATCCGGGCGCCGGGCCGCGGCGCACGGCCGCGGCGGCCGTCAGGCGGCCAGCTCGCGCACGGCCCGTACGAACCGCTCGACGTGCTCCTGCGGCGTGCCCGCGCCGAAGCTCACGCGCACCGCGTTCAGCGGACCCTCGCCGCAGCCGTCACCGCCGTCCGCGCCCGTCAGCAGCCGGACGAGCGGGTGGGCGCAGAACAGCCCGTCGCGCACGCCGATCCCGTACCGGTCGGAGAGCGCGGCGGCGAAGTCGGCGCTGTCGTAGCCGTCCACGACGAAGGACAGCACCCCGACGCGGTGCGCGCCCTCGCCGAACAGGCTGAGCACCCGCACCCGCGGCAGCTCGCCGAGCGCGGCCGTCAGACGGCCGAGCAGTACCTGCTCGCGCCCGGCGAGGTGCTCGAAGCCGGCGTCGGTCAGCGCACGGCACGCGGAGGCGATGGCGTAGGCGCCGATCACGTTGGGCGAGCCGGCCTCGTGCCGTGAGTCGTCGGTGTTCCAGTCGACGGTGACGCCGCCGTCGCCGTCGCGCGCGACCCGGCGCGTGGCGCCGCCGCCCGCAAGGTACGGCTCGGCCGCCCGCAGCCAGTCGGCACGTCCCGCGAGCACTCCCGCGCCGAACGGCGCGTACAGCTTGTGGCCGGAGAAGGCGACCCAGTCGACGTCGAGCGCGGCCACGTCGACGGGCAGATGCGGCACGAGCTGCGCCGCGTCCAGCACGATGCGGGCGCCGTGGCGGTGCGCCGCGGCGGCAAGCTCGGGCACGGGCCACAGTTCGCCGGTCACGTTCGATGCGCCGGTCACGCACACCAGCGCGTGCCGGGTCTCGTCACGCGCGGCAAGCGCGGCCTCCAGGGCCGCCACCGCGGCGACGGGCGTGCGCGGCGCGTCGAGGACGGTGACGTCCGCCGTGCGCCCCCACGGCAGGAGCGCCGCGTGGTGCTCGGTCTCGAAGACGAAGACCTCGCAGCCGGCGGGGAGCGCGGTCGCGAGCAGGTTCAGCGAGTCGGTGGTGGACCGGGTGAAGACGACCTGGTCGTCCTCGCGGCAGCCGAGGAAGCCGGCGACGGTGCGCCGGCTCTCCTCGAAGAGGTCGGTGGACAGCCGCGAGAGGTGGCCCGCGCCGCGGTGGACGCTGCCGTAGTAGGGGGCGTACGCGGCGACGTCGTCCCACACGCGGCGCAGCGCGGGGGCGCTGGCGGCGTAGTCGAGGGCCGCGTACGGGATCTCGGTGCCGTCTGCGAGCGGCACGGCGACGTCGGTCCCGAGGACGGGCAGCGGCGCGGGGACGGTGACGTCAGAGGTGACGATGGCTTCGACGGCGGGGGTGTCCAGGTTGACGGACATGGCGAATTCCTTCGTGGCGGTTCTGGTGAGGGGACACGGAGGGGCGCGCGGCGCCTATCGCATTCGCTTGATCACGGACAGCTCCCTCTGAGGACCTGGACCCCAGGGAAACGCAGGGCCCGCGCTTGCCGCGGACCTCGCTGCCCACGGCCTGGTCTTCACCCGGGGCACCCCGCCACGGACGGAGGGTTGCCGGACAGCGGGCCGGGGCCGAAGTCGCTGTCACTCATGACCTGGGACGCGAGTATGCCACAGCCCCCTCCGCCGGCACGGCGGAGGGGCCCGCGGCCCTCCAGCCCCCGACGCGGGCCCGCCCGCCAGATCGGAGGAGCACACGACTGAACTCCAGCCGCCGATGCACCCCGGGTGCCGTCGTCTGCCCGGGAGAGGGGGGGG
>NZ_JAGIQL010000192.1 GCF_017813245.1 Streptomyces montanisoli | reverse complement strand
CTCTCCACCTCGTCGCGCGGCTCGCTTCCGCCGAGCGTGCGCGCGAGGTGCGGCGCGGCATCCAGTACGACCCGCGGCCGCCGGTCTGAGACGGCCGGCCGGCGGCCTGAGACGCCCGGCCGGCGGGGGACACGGTGCGGGCGAGGCTCCGGGCGTGGGGCAGGCGGCCGGTGACGCACCCGGCGCGGAAGGGGCCGCGCGCGAGGCGGCCGGCGGGTACGAGATCTCGCGCGGGGCGCCTGGTGTGGGGCAGGCGTCCGGCGGGGGACACGGCGCGGGCGAGGCGTCCGGCGGGGAGGACATCTTGCGCGAGTCTCCTGGCGTGGAGCAGGGGCCCGGCGCGGGACGCGGCACGGGCGAGGCTCCAGGCGTGGAGCAGGCGCCTGGCGCGGAGCAGGCGGCCTGCGCGGAAGACGGCGCGCGTGAGGCGCCCGGCGCGGAAGGGGCCGGCCCATGTCGCTGATGTCCACGCTGGCCAGGCTCGAAGCGGTCGCCGGCGGGCGTGCCGAGCCGCTTGCGACCGTGCGCCACCGCCACCTCGCGGACCGTCCCCTCGTCCTCGTGCCGCTGACCACGGCGGGCGAGGCCGGCGCGCCGCTCGGCGCGCTCGTCGGCACCGACAGGGACGCGCCCCGGCTGCTCACGGTGGCGCAGCCGCGCGACCGCGACCTGCGCTTCGCGTTCCTCGCCGAGCTCGCGGACGCCGTGCTGCCCGTCCTTGAGGCATACGCCGACGACGTGGAGGCGGCCGAGCGCACCGAGACCGACCCGGAGACGGGCAAGCGCGTCAAGGTCGAGACCGAGCTGTGCGCCGACGCGCCGCAGCTGATCGTGCCCAGCAGGCCGGGCATCGACTTCGTGCGCCTGCTCGGCCGGTCCATGCGGTTCCGCCGCACCGCGGAGGACGACCCGGACGCGCCCTACCCCGCGCCCCCGCGCGTGCCGCTGCTCGGCCGCTGGCTGACGCACTACGGCGAGCGCGCCCGCGTCCCCGGCTCCGCGCTGCTGCTCGCGATGACGGACCTGCTGAACCGCCACTGGGCGAGCGGCCAGTCCAACCTGGAGGACCAGCACCTGGGCGCCCTGCTCGCGTGGATCGACCCCCCGGACGGACTCAACGGCGCGCAGGCCGCGCTGCGCGCCGAGACGGGCAGGGACGCGCGCGGGCAGCTGCTGTGCCCGCCGGCGGGCCCCGCGACCGACCCCGCGTTCGACAACAGGCTGCTCGCGCCCGCCGTCGACCGCTACGACCTGGCGCGCCGGCAGCTCGCCGCCGCCGAGGACGGCGCGTACGCGGAGGAGCAGCTCGCCAGGGCGGCGGCCGCCGAGCGCGACGTACGCGGGCTGCTCGCCGAGGTCATGCGGCCCACGTGGGACGCGGTGTGGCGCGGCATCGACCTGCTGCGGGCGCTTCCCGCGGGCGCGCGCGTCAAGGACCGCTGGACCGGCGACCGCTGGTCGTACACGGGGCACCGGGACCGGGTGCGCGCCGGCGAGCCGCCGCAGCCGCGCCGCGACGACGCGGTCACGGCCGCACGGAAACTCGCCTCGCGCGAGGCGGCACAGACACGTCTCGAAGCCGCCGAGGCGCTGGACGACCCGCTGGTGCTCGCCGGGCACCGCCTGGCCGGCCAGGCGTTCGTCGGCGAGGTCACGGACGTCGTCCTCGAGTACAGCGAGGGCAAACGCCCGGCGCCGCGCCCGCTGGTGACGGTGCGCAGCGACGACGGACCCCGCCTCGGGGAGCGCGCGAAGGTGTACCGCTCGCTCGGCGGCAAACCGCAGACGGCGGTGTTCGTACGGTACGAGGCGGACGCGGTCGTCCTGCGCATCACCGACCGCATGGGCAGGGCCAAGGTGCCGGCCGAGGGATCGGTGCCGGAGAAGGGCGACGTGATCGCGTGGACGCTGTTCGAGCACGACGTGCGCGGCGGCCCGAAGCTGCCGGACCCGGAGGAGACGCCCTGGACGCACGGCGGCCCGCCCGAGACGGCCGGCCGCCCGGCGCTCCCGGCCGCCCGCGAAGAAGGCCGCTCGGGCCCGGACGCCGCATGGCCGGAACCCGACCGGGTGACCGAGGAGGATTTCCTGTGAACCGTGCCGCCGCGTCCGCCCGTTCGCACAGGACACCACGATGACGGGCCCCGCCACCGCGACGCCCGCGATGTACGCGGTGGACGGCACCGACCCCGCCGCCGCTGCCGCGCGCGCCACCGACGCGATCCTCCACGACACCCTGCACGGCACCGCGCGGGGCGTGGTCGTGGACTCCCCGCCGGGCGCGGGCAAGTCCACGCTCGTTGTGCGCGCCGCCCGCGAACTGGCCGCCGCCGGGCGGCCGCTGATGGTGGTCGCGCAGACCAACGCCCAGGTCGACGACCTGGTGCTGCGCCTCGCGGAGAAGGACCCCGAGCTGCCGGTCGGACGGCTGCACAGCAGCGACCCCGACGCCTACGACCCGGCGCTCGACGCCCTCGAACACGTGCGGAAGTCGTCGCGCGCCGCCGACCTCGCGGGCCTCGACGTCGTCGTCTCGACGGCCGCGAAGTGGGCGCACGTGCAGGGCGTCGAGCCCTGGGGCCATGCGATCGTCGACGAGGCGTACCAGATGAGGTCGGACGCGCTGCTCGCCGTCGCCGGGCTGTTCGAGCGTGCGCTGTTCGTGGGCGACCCGGGCCAGCTCGACCCGTTCAGCGTCGTCGGCGCCGAGCAGTGGGCGGGGCTCTCGTACGACCCGTCGGCGAGCGCGGTGTCCACGCTGCTCGCGCACAACCCGGACCTGCCGCAGCACCGGTTGCCGGTGTCGTGGCGGCTGTCGGCGTCGGCGGCGCCGCTGGTGTCCGCCGCGTTCTACCCGTACACGCCGTTCCGCAGCGGCACGGAAGCCGGTGACCGCACCCTCGCGTTCGGCGTCGCGTCGGACGGCTCGGGCACCGACCGGGTGCTCGACGAGGCGGCCGCGTCCGGCTGGGGCCTGCTCGAACTGCCCGCCCGCCGCACCCCGCGCACCGACCCCGAGGCGGTGCACGCGGTCGCCGCGGTGGTGCGCAGGCTGCTGGACCGCGGCTGCGTGGCGACGAGCGAACGGGCCGGTGAGCCCGTGCCGGTGACGGCCGACCGCGTCGCCGTGGGGACGGCGCACCGCGACCAGGCGGCCGCCGTGCGCGCGGCGCTCACGGAGCTCGGCGTGACGGGTGTCGCGGTGGACACGGCCAACCGCCTCCAGGGGCGGGAGTTCGACGTGACGGTCGTCCTGCACCCGCTCTCGGGCCGCCCCGACGCCACGGCGTTCCACCTGGAGACGGGCCGCCTGTGCGTCCTCACGTCCCGCCACCGTCACGCGTGCGTGGTGGTGTGCCGCGAGGGCGTCGCCGAACTGCTCGACGACCACCCCTCCACGGAGCCCGTGCAACTCGGGGTGAGCATCAAGTTCCCGGACGGCTGGGAGGCCAACCACGCGGTGCTGGCACACCTGCGGGAGCACCGGGTCACCGCGCCGTAGCGCGGCGGGCCTCGCATGACAAGTGTCATCCGCATCGGTGACGGACCGCACTCGATCCGGCGGCCCCCTGCCGGGAGTGTGGAGTGCACGGACGCCGGCAGGCCGCGACACGGGCCGCCGGTGGGGCGATCCTGAAGGAGGGCCATGAACGAGACGCTGCCGCAGCGGCTCTACCTGCTCGGCTACGACGTGGACAAGGGCACGTTCAGGGCCGTGGACCTGCAGGGCAGGGGCCAGTTGCTGCGTGCGGGGGCGCTGGCCGAGATGGCCGTCGGCGGGCTGCTGTGCGAGGAGGACGGCAAGGCCGTGCCGAGCGCCGGCTCGCCGCCGGGGGACGCCTTCCTCGCCGAGGTGTGGGGCGATGTGACGGCGGGCAAGCCGCGGAGCTGGTTCACGCTCGTCCACCACAAGGCGTACGAGGCCGAGTCGGCGGTCCGCGAGCAGCTGGCGGCGGCAGGGGCCGTCACGCCCGCCGAGGGCAGGTCGCTGAACCCGCTCTCCACCCACCAGGTCACCGTCAACGACGTGGACGGTGTGAAGGCGCTGCGGGACCGCGTCCGCGACACGGCGCTGTCGGGCGCGGACCCGGCGTCCCTCCTGCTGGACGACGTGGTGATGGCCGTACTCGCCGCCGCGAGCGACGAGTTCAGCGTGTTCGGCCTGAAGGAGCGGTTCAGGCACAGGCGGGCGCTCGGCGCGCTCGACACGTACTTCGACGGTGTTGTGCCCGGCCTGCGCACCGCACTGCGCGCTTCGGTCGGGTCGAGCAGGGCGTACGGGGGCGGCTGGGGCAAGTGAGGCCGTGACCAGCACCCGGGGTGGCCGGACGGTATGTCGGGCCGGACGCGGCCGTCAGACCGGGCGGCCCGTGCCCGCGCCGGAGCGTGTGAGGAAGTCGCCCACGCCGCGCACGCGCCGCTGCGGCAGCAGCACCCGTGCCGTCGTCGTCACTATCCCCTGGACGCGGGACGAGCGGACGCCGGACGCGGAGTCCCCGTCGAGCAGGTCGAGCGCGGCGTGGCCCGCCGCGGCCGCCTCGTCCGGCGACCCCGAGTGCGCCAGCGCCATCGCGAGCTCAACGCGGTAGAGCGCCAGGTTGCGCGCGAAGTGCCCGTCCTGGATCGCCGTCGCCCGGTACGCGTGGCGCGCCGCCCTCGGCCAGTCGCCCAGGGCCGCGTGGCAGCGGGCCTCCTGCCAGGCCAGTTCGGGCGCGCCGAAGAAGGACATCCACTCGGGATCGTCGTCGCACGTGCCGCGTTCGAAGTAGGCGTGCGCCCGCGCGAGGCTGCTCGCGGTCGCGCTCCGGTCGCCGAGACCCGCCCATCCCGCCGCCTCCCGCATCGAGAGCAGCGCGAGCAGGCGCGGCGTCCCCAGCCGCTGTGCGGCCCTGCGGCCCGCCTGCGCGGCGCGTACCGCCTCGCGGTGCTTGCCGCAGTCGTGCGCGAGGAACGACGTGTTGCAGAACGCGTGCGCCTCCAGCGCGGGGTCGTCGGCGACGCGCGCGGTGGCCAGGGCCTCCGCGTAGTGGGACCTCGCCTGGTCGAAGCGGCCCGAGTCGTGCGCCAGCCAGCCGACGGAGACGGCCAGTTCGCCGGCGCCTGCGTGCAGCCGGTCCGACAGCGCGCGCTGCGCCACATGGCCCGAGTCGAGCAGCGCGTACGCGGCGCGCAGCGGCTCCGTGGCGCGCCGGAAAAGCCCGTCGGCGCCATGCCGGTCGTCCAGCAGGCGGATCCTGCGCACCTCCTCCTCGACGGCGCGCACCTCGGGCTCGCCGATGCGGCCGCCGGGATGGCCGGCGCGGCCGGAGGTGCCGGAGTGGCCGCCCGCGCGTGCGCCGTCGCGGGGGCCGGGAACCCCGAGGGTCACGCACGCCACACCGGCGCTGCCGCTCGCCATGAACGCCCGACGCAGCATGTCGCTCTCCTCCGGCCCGCCGGTGCCGGGGGAGCCGCCCGCATCGCGGGCGCCCTCGGCGGCGGGCGTGTCGCGGGCCGCCGTGCGTGTGGCCGCGCCCCTGCCCCGTACCGTCTCGCGAGCGAAGAAGCCCAGGTCGGCAAGAGACTTCCCGGGGAACATGTGCAGGAAGACCCGCTCGTACGCGTAGTTGGGGCAGCGGATCTCGCCCGACTCCACGCGCCCCACGTACCGCGCGTCGCAGGCCACCTGCTCGCCGATGTCCCGGGCCGCTCTGCGCACCGCCGCCGCGAACTCCCCGGGAGAGCGGGAGCCCCTCATCCGCCGGAAGGCGGTATTGGGGACTGCCGGTGACGTTGCCATGGCCGAGCCTCTCTTCGCGCGGGGCAAGAACGTACCCGCTGTGACGGGCCGCACACACAGCGTTTGACCACAAACGGGATATCTCACCCGTGATCTGCCATGAAGTGCCATCCTTTGCGGCGGCGTTCCGCCGTAGCCGTTGACGCCGCCGCGCGTTGAACCCTCCGTAGGCGTGCGATGTGTCTCGCTCGACGACTCGACGAGGAGGGTCTGCCTTGTTTGAGGTGAAGGTGGAGGTCGGCATGGAAGCCAGCCATGGGCCGCACACGACGACCGGCCGGCGGCCGGGGCAGGACACCGGCGCGCCGTGCGCCGCCGTGACGAGCGGCGCCCTGTGGTCGGGCCCTCCGGGCCGTGGAGGCCCCACCGCCAAACAGGCCACCGTCAGACAGGACACCGTCAAACGGGACACCGCGGAACAGGACACCGCGGAACAGGCCCCCGACCTCGTGACGGTCCCCGTGCGCCGGGGCCTCGAAGCGGTGGACATCCTGCGCCGCGGCGACGACCCCGCAGTCGGGCCCGTCCTCCACGACGGGCCCTGCGACACGGTCGGCTTCCTCGTGCCGCCCGGCACCGCCGAGGCGTGGGACGTGCCGGGCAGCGCCTGCACCGGGACCGACGGGCGCGGGCTGCGCCTGCCGTCCGAGCCGCCCGCCGTCGGCGCGGGCTGGCTGCTGCCGCCCGGTGCCTCCGACGGGCCGCTCACCGACCCCGCACGGTTGCGCGAGGCGCTCGACGAGGCCGCGCGCACCATCGAGGCGGCCGACAGCCGCAGCTGAGCCGACGGGCACAGCTGAGCCGACGGCCGCAGCTGAGCCGACGGCCGCAGCTGAGCCGACGGCCGCAGCTGAGCCGACGGGCACAGCTGACCTGTGCCTCCGCGATAATGAGGCCGTGGCCAGGAACGCACGCAAGGCAAGCCGTCCGTCCAAGGGCAACCCGTCCGCCAAGGACGCCGCTCCCGCCAAGGACGCCCTGCCCGCCCGGGAGAGCGTCGACGGCGGCACGGCCGAACTCGTGCCCGACCGCGAACGCCCCCGCGCCTGGACGCTGCTGCTCGACGGCGCGCCCCAGTCGCACGTCGACCTCGCGGAACCCGGCCACCTCGACTTCGCCTACCAGCGCAGGCTCGGGCACGCCGTCGACCTGATCGCCCCCGCGCGGCAGCCGCTGCGCGTGCTGCACCTGGGCGGCGGCGCCTTCACCCTGGCCCGCTACGCCGCCGCGACCAGACCCAGGTCGACCCAGCAGGTGATCGAGGCCGACGCTGCGCTCGTCGCGTTCGTCAGGGCCCGCCTGCCGCTCGACCCCGCCGCGCGCGTCAAGGTGCGCACGGCCGACGCCCGCGAAGGGCTCGCGAAGACCAGGGACGGCTGGGCGGACCTCGTGATCGCGGACGTCTTCTCCGGCGCCCGCACCCCGGCCCACCTGACCTCGGCCGAGTTCCTCGCCGAGGTACGGCGCGTGCTCGCGCCGGGCGGCTGGTACGCGGCGAACGTGGCTGACGGGCCGCCGCTCGCGTACCTGCGCGGCCAGATCGCCACGGCGGCCTCGGCGTTCGGGCACCTCGCGCTCGCCGCCGACCCGGCCGTCCTGCGCGGCAAGCGCTTCGGCAACGCGGTGCTGTTCGCCGCCGACACCGCCCTGCCGGTCGCCGAGCTGACCCGCCGCGTCGCGACGGACCCGCACGCGGGCCGGGTCGAACACGGGCGCGACCTCGCGGACTTCACCGGGGGCGCCGCGGTCGTGAGGGACGCGGACGCGAAGCCGTCGCCCCTGCCGCCGCCCGGCACGTTCGACTGAGCGGGCGGCCGCGGCGGTGAGCCGCGGCGGTGAGCCGCGGCGGGCGGCCGACCTACCGGCTGTCGAACGCCACCGCCGGCGCATGGCCGTTCCAGGTGTAGAACACCGACGACTCCCGCCGCCCCTTCGTGAACGTCACGCGCACCCACTCGGGCTGCGTCCACGTCTGCATCCGCCACCCCGCGTCGGGCGTCGCCGACACCAGCGACGCCGCGTCCGCACTGACGTCGAAGACCGCCCGGCCGCCCGCGATCTCGTAGCTCTTCACCGTGCCGGAACCCTGCCCGCCCGTCGCCGAGGGGGACGGAGCCGGCGAGGAGGGCGACGGCTTGCGTGAGGGAACGGACGTCCCGTGACGGCCCGGGGCGTGCGAGCCGGCGGGCGTGGCCGACGGGGAGCGCGGCCGCCGCGTCGCCGGGACGAGCGGCGGCGGCGGGGGTGACGTGGCGCCCGCGGCGATCGGCACGGCGCGCGGCGGGTCGTACGCGGTGCCCGCCATCACGGAGTGCACGCCCCACCACGACAGCGTGACCGCCGCGCCCGTGGCGAGCGACCACGCGACGACGGGGACGAGTGCCTGGCGCATCACGGACATGGTGCACCACCGGCCTGCGGCCTGTCTCACCCGGATGGCGTAGCGATGGCGTACGGTGCGGGCCATGGCACGAGTGCTCGTGGTCGAGGACGACCAGTTTGTGCGGTCCGCGCTGATCCGGCACCTGACCGAGGCGGCCCACACCGTGCGCAGCGTGGGCACCGCCCTCGAAGCCCTGCGCGAGGTCGCCCACTTCACGTTCGACGTCGTCGTCCTCGACCTCGGCCTGCCCGACCTGGACGGATCCGAGGCGCTCAAGATGCTGCGCGGCATCACCGAGGTGCCGGTGATCGTCGCCACCGCGCGCGACGACGAGACGGAGATCGTCCGGCTGCTGAACGCCGGCGCGGACGACTACCTCACCAAGCCGTTCTCGGTGGACGTGCTGTCCGCCCGCATGGCGGCGGTGCTGCGCCGCTCCCGAGTCTCGCCCGCGGGCGAGACGCCGCGGGACAGTGCCGTCGAGGTGGGCGGCCTCCGCGTCGACCCGCTGCGCCGCCGCGCCACCCTGGACGGCGCCGAACTCGACCTCACACGGCGCGAGTTCGACCTCCTCGCGTTCCTCGCGGGACGACCGGGCGTGGTCGTCCCGCGCAAGGAGCTGCTGGCCGAGGTGTGGCAGCAGTCCTACGGCGACGACCAGACCATCGACGTCCACCTCTCGTGGCTGCGGCGCAAGCTCGGGGAGACCGCGGCGCGACCGCGCTACCTGCACACGCTGCGCGGGGTCGGTGTGAAGCTGGAACCGCCACTGCCTGGTGCCGCCGCCCGATGAGGTGGGCACTGGTCAAGGTGGTGCTCGCGGTGAGCGTGATGGTGGTGCTCGCGTTCGCCGTCCCCCTCGGCCTCGTCGTCAGGGAGATGGCCAGGGACCGCGTGTTCACCAACGCGGAGCGGCAGGCCGCGGCCCTCGGGCCCGCACTCGCCATCACCACCGACCGGGGCAGGCTGGAGCGCGCCGTGCTCTCCACGCAGGCCGGGTCCGACGGCCGCATGGCCGTCCACGTGCCCGGCGCGCACGGGGCGTCCGGCTTCGAACTCGGCACGGGCAGGGCGGCGGCGGGTGACGTCCGTACCGTGGAACGCGTGGGCCGCGCCTCCATCTCCCCGGTGCGCGGCGGGTTCGCCCTGCTCCAGCCGACCGCGCTGTCCACGGGCGTCACCGCCGTCGTGGAGGTCTACGTGCCGGAGGCCGACGTCACCCGGGGCGTGGCCACGGCGTGGCTGGTGCTCGCGGGGGTGGGATGCGCGCTCGTGGTGGGTTCTGTGGCCTTCGCCGACCGGCTCGGCCGCCGCACGGTGCAGCCCGCAAGGCGGCTCGCGGGCGCGGCCCAGGCGCTCGGTGAAGGCGCGCTGGGCGCGCGTGTGCCCGAGGAGGGGCCGCCGGAACTGCGCTCGGCGGCCGCCGCGTTCAACGCCATGGCCGACCAGGTCGTCCAGCTGCTCGACGCGGAGCGCGAGTTCGCGGCCGACCTCTCGCACCGGCTGCGCACCCCTTTGACGGTGCTGCGCCTCAACGCGGCGTCACTCGGCGAAGGGTCCGCGGCCGAGCAGACGCGGCAGGCCGTCGCCCAGCTGGAGCGCGAGGTCGACACCGTCATCAGGACGGCGCGCGAGGCGAAGCCGCGTACGGCCGCCACGAGGGTGGTGACCGGCTGCGACGCGAGCGAGGTCGTGCGGGAGCGCATGGAGTTCTGGTCGGCGCTCGCCGAGGACGAGAGCCGCACCGTGCGGGTCGCGGGCGCGGACGAGCCCGCGCGCGTGCCGGTCGCGCGCGCCGAGTTGGTGGCGGCGCTCGACGCGCTGCTCGGCAACGTGTTCCGCCACACGCCCGAGGGCACGTCCTTCGCGGTCGACGTGCACCGGGCGCGTGACGCGGTGATCGTGCTGGTCTCCGACGCGGGGCCCGGCATCCAGGACCCCGGGGCCGCGCTGGCACGCGGCAACAGCGGTGGGCGCGACGGCTCCACGGGGCTCGGCCTCGACATCGCACGCCGGGCCGCCGAGTCGACGGGCGGCGACGTGCGGGTCGGGCGCTCGGTGCTCGGCGGCACGGAGATCAGGCTCTGGCTCGGCCTCGGGAGGGGGCGGAGCAGCGGCGCAGGACCGGGCGGCCGCCGGCGCGGCGTGCGCGGGCCT
>NZ_JAGIQL010000191.1 GCF_017813245.1 Streptomyces montanisoli | reverse complement strand
CAGACGTGCGCTCTTCGGGTCTCCCGGGGCGTCGGGGGGCGCCGGGGCGGGAGCCGACCCTGCGCGGCGGCCCCGACGCAGCGGCGCGGGAGCCCGTGTCAGCTCGGGCGGCGCTCGGGCGCGTCGGCCTCCCGTGGGGCGTACGGGGTGCTCGGGACGACCAGGGGGCCGCCCGTGACCGGGTCGTCTATGACGACCGCGGTCAGGCCGAAGACGTCGCGCACCAGCTCCGCCGTCACGACGTCGGCCGGTGCGCCCTCCGCCACGACGCTGCCCGCCTTCATGGCCACCAGGTGGTCCGCGTAGCGTGCCGCCTGGTTGAGGTCGTGCAGGACGATCACCACCGTCCTGCGGCGCTCGTGGTTGAGGCGGCGCACCAGGTCGAGTACCTCCACCTGGTGCGCGATGTCGAGGAACGTCGTCGGCTCGTCGAGCAGCAGCAGATCCGTCTCCTGGGCCAGGGCCATCGCGATCCACACGCGCTGGCGCTGGCCGCCGGACAGTTCGTCGACGGGCCGCTCCGCCAGGTCCGTGACGTTCGTGCGCTCCATCGCCGCCGTGACCGCGCGCTCGTCCTCGTCCGACCACTGCTGCCACCACCGCTGGTGCGGCTGCCTGCCGCGCGAGACGAGGTCGGCGACCGTGATCGCCTCCGGCGCCGACGGCGACTGCGGCAGCAGGCCGATCGAGCGCGCGATGCGCCGCGTTGACAGGGACGCCAGCTCCTCGCCGTCCAGCAGCACCGACCCGGACCGCGGCTTGAGCAGCCGCCCGAGCGCCCGCAGCGTCGTCGACTTGCCGCACGCGTTGGGCCCGACGATCACCGTCACCTTGCCGTCCGGGACGGCGAGGCTGAGCTCGCGCACCACCGTGCGGTCGTCGTACGCGAGCGTCAGCCCGCGCGCCGCGAGCCGGACACCGGCTCCCGCCGCCTCCGCGGCACCCGCCCCCGCCGCCCGCGTGTCCTGGTCCGCGGCTGTTACGCCGTCGCTCATGCCGTGCCTCCCGTCGCGCGCCTGCCGGCGCCGCTTCGCCGTATCAGCAGCCAGATCAGATACGGCGCGCCGACCGCCGCCGTCAGGACGCCGACGGGCAGTTCCGTCGGCGAGAACAAGGTCTTCGCCAGCAGGTCGCCCGCCACCACGATCACCGCCCCCGTCAGCGCCGACGTCAGCAGCGGGATCTGCGCCGTGCCCGTCGTCCGGCGGGCGATCTGCGGCGCCATCAGCGCCACGAAGTCCACCGGGCCCGCCGCGCCGGTCGCCACCGACGCGAGGATCACGCCCGTCACGACGAGCCCCAGCCGTACCCGGTTCAGCCGGATGCCGAGCGCCGTCGCCGTGTCGTCGTCCATGGACACCGTCCGCTGCGCGTACGCCGCCCATCCCACCGCGGGTGCCAGCACGGCCAGCGCGATCACCACCGGCACCGCCTCGTCGTAACCCCGCCCGTTCAGGGATCCCGTCATCCACACCTGCGCCTGCTGCGCGACGAGCACGTCGCCCTTCGTCATGAGCAGCGTGATGACGGACTTCAGGGCGATCGAGAACCCGATGCCGATCAGCACGAACCGCGTCGCGTGCAGCCCGCCGCGCCACGCGAAGGCGTAGACGAGGCCCGCCGCCACGAGCCCGCCGGCGATCGACAGGTACGGCAGGACGGCGTACGACGTGACCCCGAACGTCAGCGCGCCCACCGTCAGGACGCCCGCGCCCTGGCTGATGCCGATGATGTCCGGGCTCGCCAGCGGGTTGCGCGCCACCGTCTGCACCAGCGCGCCCGCCACCCCGAACGCCAGGCCCACCAGCAGCCCGAGCACCATCCGGGGCTCGCGCAACGTGCCGACGATCAGCTGGTCCTGCGGCCGCCCGCCGCCGAACACCACCGGCACCACGCGCCCCGGGGACACGAAGCTGTCGCCCACGCACAGGTACGCCACGCAGACCAGCGCGAGCAGCACGAGCAGCCCCGCGGCCACGAGCGCGGAACGCCGGTGCAGCAGGAACGAGCCCCGGCCGCGGCGGACCACCCGGTAGCCCGCGGGACGCGTCGCGCGCCGCGGGCCACCGGCGCGGCCCGGTTCCTCCGCGCCCGCCCGCGCCGTCGTGGTGGGCGCGCTCACGCCGGTACCGCCTTCCTGCGCACGAGCGCCACCAGGAACGGCACCCCGATCAGCGCCGTCATCACGCCCGCGGGCACCTCGCCCGGCGGGAAGACGATCCGCCCGATCACGTCGGAGACCAGCAGCATCACGGGCCCGATCAGCGCCGCCATCGGCAGCACCCAGCGGTGGTCGGTGCCCACGAAGGCCCGCGCGATGTGCGGCACGGCGAGACCGACGAACGCGATCGGCCCGGCGGCCGCGACACCCGCGCCGACCAGCAGCGTCGCGCCGATCCCGCCGACGATCCGCACGACCGCCACGTTCTGGCCGAGCCCCACCGCCATGTCGTCGCCGAGCGCCAGCGCGTCCAGGCCGCGCGCCACGTACACGACGAGCACCGTGCCCGCCACGAGGAACGGCCAGACCTCGCCCGCGACCGAGCCGCCGCGCCCGGTCAGCGAGCCCACCTGCCAGAAGCGGAACTCCTCAAGCGTCGCCGCGTTCGTCGTGAGGACGGCCTGGGTGACCGCCACGAGCAGCGCGTTGATCGCCGCGCCGCCGAGCGCCAGCTTCACCGGCGTCGCACCGCCGCGCCCGCGCGACGCGATCGCGTACACCGCGACCGACGCGGCCCCTGCGCCCGCGAAGGCGAACCAGACGTACCCGTCCAGCGTGTGCACGCCCGCGAACGTGATGGCCAGCACGACGGCCACCGACGAGCCCTGGCTGATGCCGAGCACGCCGGGGTCGGCGATGGGGTTGCGCGTGATGCCCTGCAGGACCGTTCCGGCGAGGGCGAGCGCCGCGCCGACCATCAGCCCGAGCACCGTGCGCGGCACCCGCAGCTGCCGCACCACCTCGGCGTCGGCGCTGTGGCCGCCGTGCAGCAGGGCGTCGACGGCGGTCGTGGGCGGCACGGCCCGCGCGCCGACCGCCAGGCTCAGGACGACCGCGGCCGCAAGCGCCACCACGGCCACCGCCGTCCAGGCGACCCGCCGCGCGACCGGAGCCCGCCGCCCGCCGCCCGCGGGCGCGCTGAACGCGGGCGCGGTGGAGGCCTCGTCGTCGGACCCGCCCGGGGTCGCAGGGGCAACGGCAGACATCGCAACCAATCAGGACGGGCCGCCGGGACGGAACATCAGGACGGACGGACCAGGGACACGCGCGGGTCGTGGTTAGGTGAGCCTAAGTCTAGCCAGCCCGATCAAGAGGCCCTCCGCGAGCCTTACCCGTCGCACCCGCACAAGTCGCACCCGCACAATGGGAGTCATGGCTTCCCAGACCCACCCGCTCACCGCGCGGCCGCTCACCGTCGGCTTCGACCTGGACATGACGCTGATCGACTCACGGCCCGGCATCCACGCCACCTACCGGGCACTTTCCGCCGAGACCGGGGTGCACGTGGACGCCGACCTCGCCGTGACGCGGCTCGGCCCACCGCTCGCCGAGGAGCTGGCCGAGTGGTTCCCCGCAGACCGGATCGAGGCCGTCGCCAACCGCTACAGGGAGATGTATCCCACATTCGCCATCGAGCCGACGCTCGCGATGGCAGGCGCACGCGAGGCGATAGCCGCCGTCCAGGCGCTGGGCGGCCGGGCGATCGTGGTGACGGCGAAGCACCAGCCGAACGCGGAGCTCCACCTCGCGCACCTCGGCCTCACGCCGGACGCCGTCGTCGGATGGCTGTGGGCCGAGGCGAAGGCCGAGGCGCTGCGCGCGTACGGCGCGACGGTGTACGTGGGCGACCACACAGGCGACGTGCGCGGCGCACGCGCCGCGGGCGCGCTGTCGGTCGCCGTGGCGACAGGCCCGTGCGGCGCGGACGAACTGCGCGAGGCCGGCGCGGACGTCGTGCTCGACGGCCTCGGCGCGTTCCCCGCGTGGCTCACCGCCCACGCGGGCGAGCGCGGTTACGCGGAAGCGGCCGTGCCGTCGCCCGCGTCCGCGCCTTCGCCGGAGGCAGCCGGGGCCGCCGGGGCCGTCGCGTCCACCCTGGCGGCGGACGCCGCGGGGACGAAGGACTTCGCCTGACGCCGCTGGGCGCCGATCGACCGCATGACCCCCGCGGCCGCGACCACGAAGCCGACCGCCATCAGCATGCAGACGAGGTAGGCGGCGGTCGGGAACGGCTTGGTGCCCAGGAACAGCGGCGCCACCGTGACCAGCGTGGCCACGGCGCCGACGATGAACAGGACCCCGCCGGCCCGGACGAGCCCGTCGCCGGGACCGGCGGTGGCGGTGGCGGATGCAGGAGTAGCAGTCACGGCACCAGGGTAGTTCCCTGCGAACGGGTGCTCCGTGCGGCGTCCCGGGGCACGCGCGCCCGACCAGATCCGGACGGGAGGCACTAGCCTTGGGCGCGGCGGGTCAAGGCCCGCCACAGTGCTCTGCGGTGCTCTTCGGAGCGCTTCCCCTTCTTTTTCTTTCGCGCGCCAGGCGCCGCCGACCGGGCGGCACATGCCGGACACGGCCCGGCGCCCCGACGAGTTCGAGGATGAGGACAGACGTGCCCAGCGGCAAGGTCAAGTGGTACAACGGCGAGAAGGGCTTCGGCTTCCTCTCCCGCGACGACGGCGGTGACGTCTTCGTGCACTCGTCGGTGCTCCCTGCCGGGGTCGACGCCCTCAAGCCGGGGCAGCGCGTGGAGTTCGGCGTCGTCGCCGGCCAGCGCGGCGACCAGGCGCTTTCGCTGACCCTGCTCGACCCGGCGCCGTCCGTGGCGGCGGCGCAGCGCCGCAGGCCCGACGAGCTGGCGTCGATCGTGCAGGACCTGACCACGCTGCTGGAGAACATCTCCCCGATGCTGGAGCGCGGCCGCTACCCCGACAAGGCCCACGGCAAGAAGATCGCGGGCCTCCTGCGCGCGGTCGCCGACCAGCTCGACGTCTGAGCCGGAGCCCGCACCGCGAGCCCGCACCGCGAGCCCGCACCGCGAGCTCGCACGGTGGGCCGTCCGGCACAGCGGGACGGCCCACCACCACTGTCACACGAAGCGCAGCGCGTCCTCCGCGACCGGCGGCACGAGTCCCTCCGCCGCGGCCCGCTCCAGCAGGCCGCGGATCGCCGCGTACCCCTCGTCGCCGAGTTCCGCCGTGAACTCGTTGACGTAGAGCGCGATGTGCTGGTCCGCGACCGACGGCTCCAGCTCCTGCGAGTGCTCCAGCACGTACGGCCGTGACACCTCGGGCGCGTCCCACGCCATCCGTACCGACGCGGTCGCGGCGTCGGCGAGCGCGCGCAGCGTCTCGGCGCCCAGCGACCGCTTCGCGATGATCGCGCCGAGCGGGATCGGCAGCCCGGTCGTGGACTCCCAGTGCTCGCCCATGTCCGCCAGCGAGTGCAACCCGTAGTTCTGGTAGGTGAAGCGCGCCTCGTGGATCACGAGCCCCGCGTCGACCTTGCCGTCCCTGACCGCCGGCATGATCTCGTTGAAGGGCATGACGACGATCTCGCCCACGCCGCCCGGCACGGTCGCGGCGGCCCACAGCCTGAAGAGCAGGTACGCCGTCGACCGCTCGCTCGGCACGGCGACGACCTTGCCCGTCAGGTCCGTGCCAGGCTCCTTCGTCAGCACGAGCGGCCCGCAGCCACGGCCGAGCGCGCCGCCGCACGGCAGCAGCGCGTACTCGCCGAGCACCCACGGCAGCACCGCGTACGACACCTTGAGCACGTCGAACTCGCCGCGCTCCGCCATGCCGTTCGTGATGTCGATGTCCGCGAACGTGACGTCGATCTCCGGCGCGCCCGGCACGCGGCCGTGCGCCCACGCCTCGAAGGTGAAGGTGTCGTTGGGGCAGGGTGAGTAGGCGAGTTGCAGCGGCTTGTCACGGTCGGCGGTCATCGAACGTCTCCTCGAATACGGGGTTGAGCAGCGAGAACGCGCCCTTCAACGCGGCGAGCGCCGGGCCGATGCGCCAGGCGGCGCGGTCCCGCGGGCCCACGGTGTTGGAGATCGCGCGCACCTCCGCGCACGGCAGGCGGTGCACGGCGGCCGCCTCCGCGACGCCGAAGCCCTCCATGCCCTCGGCGGCGGCACGCGGGTGGCGCGCCGCCAGTTCGACCGTACGCCGTGCCGTGCCGGTCACCGTCGACACGGTGAGGACGGGCGCGAGCAGCGAGGGGAAGTCGGGGGACGCCGCGAGGGAGCGTGCCATCGCGGCAGCGAGCGCCGCGGGCGGGCGGTGCGTGCTGCGCCCGAAGCCGAGCTCCTCGACGGCCAGGTAGCCGTCGGGGGTGTCGGCGCCGAGGTCGGCGGCGATGATCTCGTCGGCGACGACCACCGAGCCGAGCGGCGCGCGCGGGGCGAACCCGCCGCCGATGCCCGCGGACACCACCAGCGTGTACGGGTCGCCGGCGGCCGAGGCCCTGGCCAGGGCCGTCGCGGTGGCGGCCGCGACGGCCGCGGGGCCCGCACCCCCGGCCAGCACGTCGACGCGCGTCCCGCCGTTGGCCACGGAGGCCCCCGCCGCTCCGGCGGCGACCGCCTCGGCCTCCACCGCCACGGCCGTCACGACGAGCACGCGCGGCACGCGGCCGCGCCCGCCCGGTCCGTCCGTGGCTGCGCCCGGTGGCTCCAACGCGTTCAACTCGTCAGCCGGATCGTCGGTCGGACCGTCAGTCGGAGCTCTTCATCTTGAGCTCGAAGTGCCAGATGCCCCGGATCGACGGGTTGGTCTTGTTGCTCTCGACGATCGCGACCTGCACCGACTTCGGCGTCTGACCGGTTGTCTGGTCCGGCTGGAAGAACGAAGCGGCCGGGATCGAACGGTAGGTGGCCGTGGACGGCTGCGCCTCGGCCTGCTGACCGTTGAGGAAGAGCGCCCAGCCGTTTCCGTCGTCCACGAGACCCGGGTCCACGCCGAAGCCGACCGTGTCGTCGGTGCTGACGGTGATGACCTTGTCGGCCTTCTTCGCCAGGCACTTCTGCGCCGTGCTGTTCGAGATGGCCTTGCCGTCGTTGTAGCAGCTCGCCTCCGTGTGGACGGAGCCGGAACCGACCGTCACGGTCGCGAGGGGCGTCGGCTTGTCACAGGCGGAGAGTGCGAGGAGCCCGGCGGACACCGCACCGAGGACGACGCCGGCCCTGCGGGCCTTGGCGGGAATGAGCGCAACGGTCATGGGCGAAGATTATCGGTCCGTCCGTGTCAGGCCGCGCGGGGGTGTGCCGCGCCGCGCCGTGCGGCCCTCAGCAGCCCTCGTACGGCGGCGATGACACCGGCCGCCATCACCGCCGCCGCGACGGACATGCCGAGCGACGCGTTCAGCGGCAGCGCCATCGCGATGCCGCCGCCGACGACCCAGGACATCTGCAGGACCGTCTCGGAGCGTGCGAACGCCGACGTGCGGACCTCCTCGGGCACGTCACGCTGGATCGTCGCGTCCAGCGACAGCTTCGACAGGGCCTGCGAGAAGCCGGCGACCGCGCCGACCAGCGCGACCATCACCGTGCTGAAGAACAGCGCGGCGAAGACCGAGGCCGTCAGCGCGAGCAGCAGCATCGCGATGACGATCAGCTCCGGCGCCCGTGACCTCAGCCACGCGCCCACCGCCGTCCCGATCGCGTTGCCCGCCCCGGCCGACACGCCGACGATGCCCAGGGAGATCGCCGCGCCGAGCCCCGGCAGCGGATGGTCGCGCAGGAGGAAGGCGAGGAAGAAGGTGAGGAACCCGGAGAGCGCGCGGTGCGCCGAATTGGCCTCAAGACCGTGCAGCACGGAGGGCCCGACCGTGCGCAGCGTGGGCCGCGGCGGCCTGCCCGTCCGCCCGCACCGCCCGTACTTCCCGCTCTTCCCGGCGCGCGCGGTCTTCCCGGCGCGCGCGGTCTTCCCGGTGCCCGCCGCCTTCCCCGTGCGCGTGCTCTTCGCGTCACGGAACCCGCCGGTGTATTCGCGGCGCGGCTCGGGGCGGTGCCCGTACTCCACCAGGTGCGCGGTGCGCTCGCCCTTCGCGGAGTCCACCTTCGGCGACATGGAGAACGCCAGGTACGTGCCGCCGAGGAAGATGACACACGCCCCGTACAGCGGCCACTGCACGCCGACCTGGTGAAGACCGGCCCCGATGGGGGCCGCCACGCCGGTCGCGAGCAGCCCGGCGAGCGTCACCCGGGAGTTCGCCTTGACCAGCGGGAACTGCGGCGGCAGCAGGCGCGGCACGACCGCGCTGCGCACCACCCCGTACGCCTTCGACGCGACGAGGCAGCCGAGCGCCGCCGGGTACAGCTCGATGCCGCCCGTCGCCACCGCCCCCGACATCGCGATCGCGAGGACCGCGCGGGCCAGCATCGCGATCGCCATGGCGGCCCTGCGCCCGTGCGGCAGCCGGTCGAGCAGCGGGCCGATGACGGGCGCCAGGAGCGTGAAGGGCGCCATCGTGATGGCGAGGTAGAGGGCGACGCGCCCGCGCGCCTCGTCCGTCGGGACGGAGAAGAAGACGGTCGACGCGAGCGCCACGGTGATCATGACGTCGCCCGCGCCGTTGACCGCGTGCAGCTCGATCAGCTTGCCGAGGCCAGACTCGCCGGCCCCGTGGGCGTTGGAGAACTTCCTGACGCCCTTCGCGGGCCCCGTGATCGGCATGTACAGGGCATGACCGATCACCCGCGCCGTCCTGCGGAGCGGGCGGGACGCGTCGGACGACCTGACGGCTGCCACTCCGTCATAGTGCCCCACGCTCCGGGTGAGCGAACCGATCTCGTACGTGACAGCGCGGCGGGACGGGCGCGTCGGCGGGCGCGCGGCCGGGTGCGCGGCCGGGTCACGGCTGTGTTGCGACGGGGCCCGAAGTATGGGAATGGCGGCGTGCAGGTGGGCCGGGGGCGAAGGAGGAGGTAGCGTGCGTAGCGCGCCACCGGCGGTTGCTCGCGGCCGCGCGCCCTGTCGTCGTCCCGCAGAATGGTTGTGGACAACGTCGAGGTGCGCCCGGGAAGCCGGTCGGGCGAAGGACGTCGATGCGGCCCCCTGGTCCGCTCCGCCTTCGGCCCGCACACCGTCACCGGTCGGCGCACCCGTGCTGCTACGGCGTAGGAGAGAAGCGAGACCTGTGAGTGCTGCGACGATGCGAAGCCGTACCCCCGACCGCCTGTGCGCAGAGGCGGTGGACCTCGCGCGGTCTGTGGCCGAGGAGGTGGCCGCTCCCGGGATCGTGGGCGAGCACGTCTCGGTGGTCGCCGACGGCGACCGGGTCGTCACACACCTCTTCGAGTGCCGCGAGACCGGCTACCGGGGCTGGCGCTGGGCGGTGACGGTGGCCCGCGCGTCCCGCGCCAAGGCCGTCACCGTCGACGAGGCCGTCCTGCTCCCCGGCTCCGACGCGCTCCTCGCCCCCGAATGGGTGCCGTGGAGCGAGCGGCTGCGCCCCGGCGACATGGGCCCCGGCGACCTGCTGCCGACCGAGGCGGACGACCTGCGGCTCGAACCCGGCTACACGGGCGAGGACCAGGAACCGCCGAACGCGCCGGGGCCCGTGGCCGTGCGCGAGGCCGTGGAGGAGGGCGAAGCGGATCCCGAGGCGCCCGCAGGGCCCGAGGCTTCGGCCCCGGGTCCGGCTCCGGTCCTGCCGGAGCCCGCGCCTGCGCCCGCTTCCGTGATGGCGTCGGAAGCGGTCGCGGAGCTCGTCGAGTCCGAGGACGCCGAGCTCAACACGCCCGACCTCCCGACGACGGTGCCCGCGCGCGCCCGCATCGCCTCGGTCGCCGAGGAGCTCGGCATGGGCAGGCCGCGGGTCCTTTCGCGGTACGGGCTGCACGTGGGCGCCGACCGCTGGGAGGAGCAGTACGGCCCGAAGACCCCGATGGCGCAGGCCGCGCCGGCGCCGTGCGCCTCGTGCGGCTTCCTCGTGCCGCTCGGCGGGTCGCTGCGGCAGGCGTTCGGCATCTGCGCCAACGAGTTCTCGTCGGCGGACGGGCACGTGGTCTCGCTCGCGTACGGCTGCGGCGGCCACTCCGAGGCGGCCGTCATGCCGAAGCCCCCGGTCCCGGCGCCGCCGGTGCTCGACACCGTGGGCTCGGACGAGTTCCCGCTGCACCCGTCCCGCGAGGAGGGCTCCGTCGCGGCGGCGGCCGAGCCCGACGACACGGAGGACCTGGGCCACAGCTGACCGGCCGGCCGAAGGCCGGCCCGATCGTCGGGCCCGGCCCGGCCCGGCCTTCGGGCTCCGCCCACTTCACCCCGTCCCGCCGGTCGCCGCGGCTCCGGGCCGGTCGCGTTGGCACGCGTGCCTTCGCCCCGGCGTCCCGTCCCGGAGGGACCCGGGCCGGAGGGCCCGTTCAGCTCCACTGCCGTCGCTCAACCGCCGGGCACCTGGCCCCGGGCTCCCTGGTCGAGCACGCCTGCCCCGGGTCGGCCCGGCCCCCGGGCGGCGGCCCTCGCTTCGGGCTTCGCCCAGTTCGCCCCGTTCCGCCGGCCGAGACGGCTCCGGGCCGGTCGCGTTGGTACGGGTGTCATCGGTTCGGCACCCGTGCCCGGACGGGGCGCGGTCCGGGGGTCGGCGCTCGCGGGCCACGGCCCGGTCCGCTGCCCGGGCGGGTACGGCCCTCGGTCCTTCGGTCGAGTACGCCTACCCCGGGCCGGTGTCCCGCCGTACGAGGTGGGCGCCGGGCGGCCGGCCCGCGCGCTGTCCCGCACCCGGCCGGGGCGGCCCGCTGCCGGGCGCCGGGAGCCAGGCG
>NZ_JAGIQL010000190.1 GCF_017813245.1 Streptomyces montanisoli | reverse complement strand
CCCCCCCCCCCCCCCCCCCCCCCCCTCCCCCCGGCCGCGGCCGGCCTCCGCGATCCACCGGTGCCTGGAGTTCGGCCGTGTGCTCTTCCGACCCCGCCCCCCGGCCCCACGCCGGCCGCGCCCGGTCGACGGGGCGGGGCCGTGATCCCGTTCGCGGGGCGGCCGTGATCCGGTCCCCGCATCTGGGCTCTGCCTCCGGGGGTGTCCCGCTCACGTGTCCCTAGGCACGGCCCGCGACGCGCGGGTCACGCCCGGAGCCGGTGCGGTGCCCCGCACCACGCACGCGACCTTGGCCCCGCAGGCGGCACAGGAAACGCGTCCTGTCAGCCACGCGGGGGCCGTGGCTCTTCGGCGGCGCGGGGTCGTGATCTCGCCGGCCGCACGGTGCACGGCCCACCGACGGTCAGGGGCCCTGGTCCCACCCGGGGCACAGGGAAGGGGTCCCGACGTCCACGCGCGGCCCTGGCCCCGTCCGCCAGACGGGGCACGGCCCGCCCCCAGGCCGAGGTCCTGACCGCAACGCGAGGCCGTGACCCCGCCCGGGGCCCTGGCCCTGACCGCAGCGCAAGGCGGTGGCCTCACAGGCCGTGGCCTCACCCCGGAGGGCCCGCGCGCTCGGCCGCCACGCGCGGCACGGGGCCGTGCCACGGCCGCGGCGCCAAGCCGCAACCCCGCCTGGGGAGCGGGGCCGCGCGGCCCCGCTCCCCAACCACCTCACTCCCCCACCCTCACCCCATCACCCCACCACCTGGACCCCTCATGTTCCGTACGTCGCTCCGCAACGTCCTCGCCCATAAAGCCCGCCTCCTCATGACCGTGCTCGCCGTCCTGCTCGGCGTCGCGTTCGTGTCGGGCACGCTCGTCTTCACCGACACGCTCGGCAAGGCCTACGCCGACCAGTCGGCCAAGGACTACAAGGGCGTCGCCGTCGCCGTGTCCACCGAGGACCAGCACCGGCTCACCGCCCACGACCTCGACACGATCCGGGACGCCCCGGGTGTCGCCACCGTCACCGGCCGGGTGAGCGGGTTCGCCGGGGTCGCGGGACCCGACGGCAAGCTCATCGGGACCGGCTGGTCCAACAAGGGCGGCAACTTCGCGCCCGGCACCCACGGGCGCGATCCGTCCTACGCCTTCCGCCACGGTCAGGGTCACGGCCCGCGCGACGCGCAGCACATCGCGCTCGACGCGCACTCCGCCGCCGCCGGCGGTTACCACGTGGGCGACCGCGTGCGCGTCGCCACCGACGGGCCCGTACGCACGTACACGCTCTCCGGCGTCTTCACCACGCACGACGGCGCCGTCCAGGCGGGCGGCAGCCTCGTCCTGTTCGACACGGCCCAGGCCCAGCACCTCTACCTGCCCGGCGGCCACGCGGGCCGGTTCATGGACGCCACCGTCACCGCGTCGCCCGGCGCGTCCGATGCCGCCGTGCTCGCCGCCGTCAAGCCGCTGCTGCCGCACGGCGCCACCGCCGACACCGGCTCCGCGCTCGCCGACCAGGACGCGAGGAGCGCGGCCCAGAGCCTGTCCAGCCTCAACAAGATCCTGCTGGCGTTCGCCGGCATCGCCCTGTTCGTGGGCGTCTTCCTGATCTCCAACACGTTCACCATGCTGGTCGCCCAGCGCTCCCGGGAGCTGGCGCTGCTGCGCGCCATCGGCGCGTCGCGGCGGCAGGTGCGCAGGTCGGTCATCGTCGAGGCGGCGCTCGTCGGGCTCGCCGCCTCCGTCGCCGGCTTCGTGCTGGGCATCGGGCTCGCCGTCGGGCTGCGTTCCGTGATGGGCTCGTTCGGTGCGCGCGTGCCCGCGGGCCCGCTCGTCGTCGGGGGCGACGCGGTGGCCGCGGCGCTCGGCGTGGGTGTGCTCGTGACGCTCCTCGCCGCCTGGCTGCCGTCGCGCCGCGCCGCGAAGATCCCGCCGGTCGCGGCCATGAGCAGCGCGCACGCGCCCGCCGGCACGCGCTCCCTGGTCGTGCGCAACTGCATCGGCGCGGCCCTGACCGCCGTCGGCGCCGTGGGCATCGCGGGCGGCGCGTCCGTCGGCAAGGACAACGGCCGCATGCTGATCGCGGGCGGCGCCTTCCTGCTGCTCATCGGCGTCATCGTGCTGATCCCGCTGCTGTCGCGGCCCGCCGTGGCCCTGGTGCGGCCGCTGCTGCGCGCGGTGTTCGGCACTCCGGGCAACCTGGCGAGCCGCAACGCCGTGCGCAACCCCCGCAGGACCGGCGCCACGGCCTCCGCGCTCGCCATCGGCCTCACCCTCGTCACGGGCCTCACCGTGCTCGGCGTGACGCTCGGCAGCGCCGTCGACCGGATGACGACGGACAGCGTGCGCGGCGACTACATGGTCTCCATGGCCTCGGGCTCCACGCTCGCACCGTCCGTCGCGTCCGAACTCGCCAAGGTGCCGGGCGTCACGGCCGTCTCCCCGCAGCAGGCCGTCGATCTGCGGGTGGGCGGCCACTACCACTCGGCTTCGGCCGTCACGCCGGGCGCCGTCGAGCGCGTTCTCACGATGGACACCGTCGACGGCTCGCTGCGCACCCTCGCCAAGGGCGAGATCGCGGTCGCGCGGAAGACCGCCGCGTCCAACGGCTGGCACGTCGGCGACCGGCTGCGGGTCACCTACGACGACGACCGCGAGGGGACGCTCACGATCGGCGCCACGTACGAGGACAACCAGTTCCTGTCGCCGCTCGTCGTGTCCACAGCGGTCGTCGCCCCGCACGAGAAGGAGCCGTACATCCCCCAGGTGTGGGTCAAGACGGCGGGCGGCGCGAGCGCCGCGCACGAGAAGGCGCTGGTGCACGCGCTCGGCGACAGCCCCGCCTTCACGTTCCAGGACCGGCAGGACATCAGGCAGAGCTACGGCGGCTTCGTGAACACCGCGCTCGCGCTGCTGTACGCACTGCTGGCGATGGCGCTGATCATCGCGGTGCTCGGGGTCGTCAACACGCTCGCGATGTCCGTGTTCGAGCGGCGGCGCGAGATCGGCATGCTGCGGGCGATCGGCCTCGACCGCGCCAAGGTCAAACGGATGATCCGCGTCGAGGCGGTCGTGATCTCGATGTTCGGCGCGGTGCTCGGCGTCGTGCTCGGCACGTTCCTCGCCTGGGCGATCGGCCAGACCATCAAGGGCGAGCTGCCGGGGTACGAGCTGGTGCTGCCGTGGGGGCGGATCGCGCTGTTCCTGGTGCTCTCGGGGCTCGTGGGCGTGCTGGCGTCGCTGTGGCCGGCGCGCAGCGCGGCCAGGCTCGACGTGCTCGGCGCGGTCAAGACGGAGTAGCCCGGCGGGAGGCCGGGGCTTCCCCGCCGAGGCCGCGTGCGGCGCGCCGGCCCGGCGAAGTACCGGTCCACGGCGACGGCGGCGGGCCCGGAGAGACCGATCTCTCCGGGCCCGCCGCCGTGCGCGTCAGCGCCAGTTGAGCTCGCGCAGAGCCGTCACCGGACGGCCGCCCTCGGGGGGCTTGACCGCGAGGATCTGGTTCACGCCGATCTTGTTGTGCTCGAAGGAGAGCGCCGACGCGGCCATGTAGAGCCGCCACACACGGGCGCGGCCGGGCGAGGTGGCGCGTACCGCGTCCCGCCAGTGCGCCTCCAGGTTGGCCACCCAGCGCCGCAACGTCAGCGCGTAGTGCTCGCGCAGCGCCTGCACGTCCCGCGCCTCGAACCCGGCCTCCTCCAGCGTGGCGAGCGTCTTGCCGACCGGGGCGAGCTCACCGTCGGGGAAGACGTAGGAGTCGATGAAGGCGTCGATCTCGTACGCCTCGTCGTTCACCATCGGGCGCCGCCCGATCTGGTGGTTCAGCAGCCGGCCGCCGGGCTTGAGCAGGGCGTAGAGGTCGTCCGCGTACTCGCGGTAGCGCACCATGCCGACGTGCTCCGCCATGCCGATGGACGAGATCGCGTCGTACGGTCCGTCCTTGACGTCCCGGTAGTCCTGGACGCGGATGTCGATCCGGTCGGTGAGCCCCTCCTCCGCGATGCGCTTGCGCGCGAACACCGCCTGCTCGCGCGAGAGCGTGACGCCGGTGACGCGTGCGCCGTACTCGCGGGCCGCGTGCAGCGCCATGCTGCCCCAGCCGCAGCCGACGTCGAGGAGCCGCTCGCCCTCCTTCAGTTCGAGCTTGCGGCAGACGAGGTCGAGCTTGGCGCGCTGGGCGTCCTCCAGGGTGAAGCCGGGGGCGTCGTCCCAGTAGGCGCACGAGTAGACCATCGAGGGGCCGAGCACCATCTCGTAGAAGTCGTTGCCGACGTCGTAGTGGTGGCTGATGGCCTGCTTGTCGCGGCGCTTGGTGTGGCGGCTGCCGTGCCGGCCGCGGATCTCCTCGGCGGGCGGCGGGGGCGGCGGCCACGCGCCGGCGATCCGTACGAGCGACTTCGCCGCCGAGCGCAGCCTCGGGTCGAGCGCCGGGTGCTTCGCGGCGGCCTCGGCCTCCTCGCCGCGGTCCCAGATGAACTGGGCGAGCCGGTCGAGCACCGTGTAGAGGTCGCCCTCGACGTCGATCTCGCCGGCGACCCACGCCCGTACGAGACCCAGCTCGCCCGGCTTCCACAGGAAGCGGCGCAGGGCCCGCCGGTGGCGGATCACCAGGGTCGGCCCCTCGGCGGGGCCGGCTGTGCTGCCGTCCCAGGCGCGGATGCGCACCGGGGGCGGCGCCCCGATCAGCTCCTCGGTCAGAGCGGACAGCCGCGACGCGGCGTCGGCCATGGCGCACACCTCCGTGTTCGTATCCCAGTCTTTCCCACACCACGTAAACACCGTCGACGTGCCACTGCGATACCAGCGGAACGCAATGGGACGGCAAAATACCTGGCATCACCACGTACCTTGCCGTGCGGGGTCCGTCCCACCTGCGGCGGGGGTGCGGAGGCCGGGCGGGGCGCGGCGCTCCATGTCCGCCGCACGCGCGGCGCCCTGTTGGCCCGTCAGGGCGACGCGGGCGGCGCGGGCGCCGGGGCGTACGCGGCGCGCACGCCCTGACGGACATCCGGTACGCGGACATGGAGAAGGCCGCCCGCACCACGGATGGCGAGCGGCCTTCTCGGTCTTGGGGTTGTTCCGGCGCGTCCTTGAGCCGGGCTGTGGCGACCTCGCGCCCCGGGCTGTTCCCGCCCGGACGGGGTCAGCTGGCCTTGGCCTTCTCGGGTTCCGCGGGGGCCGCCACGGCGGCGGGCTTCGGGGCCGGCTTCGCGGCCTCGTAGAACTCCTCGCGCGGCGTCTCCATGGCGCCCAGGGACACGACCTCGCGCTTGAGGAACATGCCCAGGGTCCAGTCGGCGATGACCCGGATCTTGCGGTTGAACGTCGGCATGGCCATGCCGTGGTAGCCACGGTGCATGTACCAGGCGAGGCGGCCGCGCAGCTTGATCTTCGTCTTGCCGAAGACGATCATCGCGACGCCCTTGTGCAGGCCGAGGCCCGCCACCGCGCCCTTGTTGGCGTGGCTGTACTCCTTCTGCGGGAAGCCCCGCATGCCGGAGATCACGTTGTCGCCGAGGACCTTGGCCTGACGCAGCGCGTGCTGGGCGTTCGGCGGGCACCAGGCGTTCTCGTTGCCGGCGCGGCGGCCGACCATGTCCGGCACCTGGGCGTTGTCGCCCGCGGCCCAGACGTAGTCGGTGCCCTGCACCTGGAGCGTCGCGGAGGAGTCCACGTGGCCGCGGGGGCCGAGCGGGAGGCCGTAGCGCGCGAGCACCGGGTTGGGCTTGACGCCCGCGGTCCACACGATGGTGCTGGCGTCGACCTCGAGGCCGTTGTTGAGCTGGACGTGCCCGTCGACGCAGGAGTCCATGCCGGTCTTGAGGTAGACCTCGACACCGCGCGACTCGAGGTGCTCCTTGCCCCAGGTGCCCAGCTTCGGGCCGACCTCGGGGAGGATCTTGTCGGCGACGTCGACGAGGACGAAACGCATGTCCTCGCGCTTGACGTTGGTGTAGTACTTGGCCGCGTCGCGTGCCATGTCCTCCACCTCGCCGACGGTCTCGGCGCCGGCGAAGCCGCCGCCGACGAAGACGAAGGTGAGCGCCTTGCGGCGGATCTCCTCGTCGGTCGTGGAGTCGGCCTTGTCGAGCTGCTCGAGGACGTGGTTGCGCAGGCCGATGGCCTCCTCGACGCCCTTCATGCCGATGCCCTGCTCGGCGAGGCCGGGGATCGGGAAGGTGCGCGACACGGCGCCGAGCGCGATCACCAGGTAGTCGAAGGGCAGCTCGTACGCCTCGCCGACGAGCGGCGCGACGGTGGCGACCTTGCGGTCCTGGTCGATGGTCGTGACGCGGCCTGTGAGTACCTCGGCCTTGGGCAGCACGCGCCGCAGCGGGACGACGACGTGCCGAGGCGAGATGTTCCCGGCCGCGGCTTCGGGAAGGAAGGGCTGGTACGTCATGTACGAGCGCGGGTCCACGACCGTGACGGTCGCTTCCCCGTAGCGCATCTTCTTCAGAATGCGACGAGCTGCGTACAAGCCAACGTACCCACCGCCTACAACGAGGATCCTGGGACGCTCCGTGGTGCTCATGGCATCGAGTATCCACCCGCCCCGAGGGGGGTACTCGTGAGCCCCTTCACAAGAACTTACCCACTATGTGTTACCCTGCGCGGCACCTCACCCGACGCATGCGGGGCC
Organism: Streptomyces montanisoli; assembly: GCF_017813245.1. Classification (GTDB taxonomy): domain Bacteria; phylum Actinomycetota; class Actinomycetes; order Streptomycetales; family Streptomycetaceae; genus Streptomyces; species Streptomyces montanisoli. The sequence goes on along the minus strand of NZ_JAGIQL010000190.1, from coordinate 4,188 downwards.
CCGCATGCGTACCGGACGGTACGCGGGGCGGCCTCACCGGCGCTGAGCTGCCGGTCCGCGCTCGCGGACGGCGGGCGGCGGCGCACCGCCGTTTCCCGCCCCGGCGCACAATAACCGCTCGTTCGTGGAAGGCCCCGCTCGGGGGAGATCCTTTCCACCCCGTCGGCCCACCCGCCGGGCGCGTCGGCCCGGAATTCCTTGTGAAGAACTTCACGAACTTTCCGGACCGGCCCGCATCCGGACGTTCCCGGCACGCCGCACGAGCCACGCCGCGAGCCCTTTTCGGCCGGCGGGCGGGGCCCGGGCCGGGGCCCGGGCCGGGGGGTGCTCGGCGGGCTTCGCCCGCGCCGGGCCTCAGCCGGCCGCGCTGTGGGCGATGCCGTCCAGGATGTCGTGTTCGCTGACGACGACCTCCGCCGCCTCCGTCCGCTCCATGATCGTCTGGAGGATCAGCGCACCCACCCCGATCACGTCCACCCGCCCCGGGTGGATGACCGCGTGCGCCGCACGCTCCTCGTGCGTCGAGGTCAGGAGCATGGACGTGATGTCCTTGACGCGCTCGAACGTCACCCGCGAGCGGTGGACCGCCGCCGAGTCGTACTCCGCCAGGCCGAGCGCGATCGCGCCCACCGTCGTCACGGAGCCCGCGAGGCCGACGAGCGTCGACGTCCGCCGCAGCGGGACCGTCTTCTCCGCCTCGTCGAGCGCACGCTCGATGTCCGCGCGCACGGCTGCGATCTGATCAGGCGTCGGCGGGTCGGTCAGCTCACCGTCGTGCAGGAGGTGGCGCTCCGTCAGGCGGACGCAGCCGATGTCCACCGACCTCGCCGCCTTCACCCGGTCGTCGCCGAGCACGAACTCGGTCGAGCCGCCGCCGATGTCGACCACCAGGGCCGTCTCGTGCGTCGCGAGCTCCCGCGTCGCGCCGGTGAAGGAGAGCGCCGCCTCCTCGTCGCCGGTGATGACCTCGGGGCGCACCCCGAGGATGTCCACGACCCCGCGCACGAAGTCGTCGCGGTTGGAGGCGTCGCGCGAGGCGGAGGTCGCCACGAAGCGGGTGGCCGGCACGTCGTGACGGGCGATCACCTCCGCGTACTCGCGGCACGCCTCGAACGTGCGCTCCAGCGCCTCGGGGGCGAGCCGGCCCGTGCGGTCCACGCCCTGGCCGAGCCGGACGATCCTCATCCGGCGGTCCAGGTCGCGCAGCGTGCCCGTCGCCGTGTCGACGTCCGCCACCAGCAGCCTGATGGAGTTGGTGCCGCAGTCGATCGCCGCCACCCTGCTCATGCGTCCGCCCCCGTTCCCGTCATCTTTCCCGTGTCGGTGAGTGTCTGCACGCACGGCCCCTTGAGCCACCACTGCGGCAGCATCGCGATCGCCTCGTCCCCCAGCGGGTTGACGCCGGGGCCCGCCGCCAGCGAGTGCGCCACCAGCACGTGCAGGCACTTCACCCGGTCCGGCATGCCGCCTGCGCTCGGGAACCCGGCCAGCACCTCGATCGCGTCGCGACGCGCGAGGTAGTCCTCGTGCGCCGCCCGGTAGGCGGCGGCGAGTTCGGGGTCGGTGGCGAGGCGCTCGGTCATCTCCCTCATCACGCCGTTCGCCTCCAGCGTGCCGATCGCCGAGGCCGCGCGCGGGCAGGTCAGGTAGTACGTGGTGGGGAACGGCGTGCCGTCGGGCAGGCGCGGCGCGGTCTCGACCACGTCGGGCAGGCCGCAGGGGCAGCGGTGCGCGATCGCGCGCAGGCCGCGCGCGGGCCGGCCCAGTTGGGCGGCGAAGGCCGCGGTGTCTTCTGCCGTCGGCGGCTCGGTGCGTTCTGTCTGCGGAGGAGGGGTTTCCATGACTGCCTGGTGCGCTGCCTTGCTGCTCGTAGCTGTTCGTGGTCCGGGGCCGTCGCCGCCCGGTCAGTGCTTGGCGGTCCCGGCGCGTGCGGCGGCCGCGTCCGCGTGGTCCACGTCGTCCCACATGTTCGCGTACCAGGGCCTGTTCGCGACGCCGACCGCCTGCTGCTCGTGCTGGACGGCCGTCGGGGCGTTCATCGTGAACCCCTTCTCGCCCGGCATGACGTAGTGCAGGCGCTCGCGCGCGAGCCGCTCGATGTACGCGTCCGTCTGCAGCCTGGCCTTCTCGTCGCGCAACTTCTCGACCTGCTGCTTGGCGTCGTGCGCCGTCCTGCGCTGGTCGGCGATGTCGCCCCGCTGCGAGACGTACTGGCGCATCGGGTAGGCGAGCGCGACGACCAGCGTGCACAGCACGAGCGCGAGGAACGCCGCGCGTCCCGTCATCCGCGAGCGGTGCGCCTGCCTGCGGTTCTGCGAGCGGTAGACGCGGGCGGCCGTCTGCTCGCCGAGCACGCGCAGCCGCGTCGCCGTGGAGAAGCGGTCGTCCCGGTTCCCGGTCCGTGCCATCGCCACACTCCCCTGTCACCTGCGTACGTACGTGCGCGTCCCCGGACACGGTACGGGACCGCGGCCGGGGACGGCGTGACACGGACCGGCGTCAGCTCTCCGTGCCGCGGAAACGCGGGAACGCGCTGCGGCCCGCGTACACCGCGGCGTCGTCGAGGATCTCCTCGATGCGCAGCAGCTGGTTGTACTTGGCGACACGGTCCGAGCGGGCCGGGGCGCCGGTCTTGATCTGGCCGCAGTTCACCGCGACGGCCAGGTCGGCGATGGTGACGTCCTCGGTCTCGCCCGAGCGGTGGGACATCATGCACTTGAAGCCGTTGCGCTGGGCCAGCTCGACCGCGTCGAGCGTCTCCGTCAGCGAGCCGATCTGGTTGACCTTCACCAGCAGCGCGTTGGCCGCGCCCTCGTCGATGCCGCGCGAGAGCCGCTCGGGGTTGGTGACGAAGAGGTCGTCGCCGACGATCTGCACCTTGGCGCCGAGCTGGTCGGTGATGGTCTTCCAGCCCGCCCAGTCCTCCTCGTGCAGCGGGTCCTCGACGGAGACCAGCGGGTAGGCGTCGACGAGCTCCGCGTAGTACGCCGTCATCTCCTCGGCGGAGCGCGTCTTGCCCTCGAACTCGTAGCTGCCGTCCTTGTAGAACTCGGAGGCGGCGACGTCCAGGGCGAGCGCGATGTCGCGGCCCGGCACGTAGCCGGCCTCGTTCACGGCTTCCAGGATCAGGTCGAGCGCGGCGCGGTTGGACTCCAGGTTCGGCGCGAAGCCGCCCTCGTCGCCGAGGCCGGTCGACAGGCCCTTCTTCTGGAGGACCTTCTTCAGCGTGTGGTACACCTCGGCGCCCCAGCGCAGCGCCTCGGAGAAGGACTCCGCGCCGATCGGCGCGATCATGAACTCCTGGATGTCGACATTCGAGTCGGCGTGGGCGCCGCCGTTGAGGATGTTCATCATCGGCACCGGCAGCAGGTGCGCGTTCGGGCCGCCGAGGTAGCGGAAGAGCGGCAGGTCGGACGCCTCGGACGCGGCGTGCGCCACGGCGAGGGAGACGCCGAGGATGGCGTTCGCGCCGAGCGAGGACTTGTCGGGGGTGGCGTCCAGGTCGAACATCGCCTGGTCGATCAGGCGCTGCTCGGTGGCGTCGTAGCCGACGAGCTCGGGGCCGATCTGCTCGATCACGGCGAGCACGGCCTTCTCCACGCCCTTGCCCTGGTAGCGGTTCTGGTCACCGTCCCGCAGCTCGAGCGCCTCGAAGGCGCCGGTGGAGGCGCCGGAGGGGACGGCGGCACGGCCTGTGCTGCCGTCGTCGAGGCCGACCTCGACCTCGACGGTGGGGTTGCCTCGTGAATCGAGGATTTCCCGGGCTACGACGACGTCGATCGACGGCACGAGCATCTCCTTCTCGTATGTGACACGTGGAGCGCGGCGCTGCGCCTGTGGTCCTTGCGGCAAGAGCCTATCCGGCGCGGGCGCCGGGACGGGCCCCCGGGCAGTCGCCGTGCCACGAGTCCGGGCCGCTGACGCCCGGACGGGGGCCTGTGGGGGCCTGTGGGGGTCTGTCGGCGCCGTGGGCCCGTTCACCACGGAGCCCCGGCCCGTCGCACCGGGGGGAGTGCGAGGACCGGGGCGGTTCCGGGGTGAGCGGCCGTGCGGGGCGGCGTGGTGCGCCGCGCGGTGCCGCCTTCGCTGTGCGGTCCCGACAAGGGGCACGTCCCGCGGGGCGGGCCGGTGCCGTGTCCTCGCGTGGCGCCGCGGGCCGGTGGGAGGCGGCCGGGCCCCGCCCTGCGG
>NZ_JAGIQL010000019.1 GCF_017813245.1 Streptomyces montanisoli | reverse complement strand
CGCCGGCGGCGGCCCCGCCCACGGTGCCGGCGGCGGCGCCGTCCTGGGCGCCCGGGTAGTGCGGCAGCCGTGGCGCGCGGCCGTCGGGGGCGCCCGGCCGCAGATCGAGGGACGCGGTGTCGCCGATGAGCTTCGCGCGCTCCTGGTTGTACGCGGGGCTGAGGAGTGCGGCGACGGGGACGTCGGTGAAGCGCGGGTCGCCGTACCAGGCCTCGCGGTCGGCGAAGGCGAGCTTCCCGGCCTCGACGACGGTGTGCACCCAGTCGGCCGAGCCCGGGCCCATGGCCGTCAGGTCGTACCCCTCGAGCAGGGCGAGTTGCTGGAGGAAGACGGGCCCCTGGCCCCACGGCCCGCTCTTGCAGACGGTGTGGCCGTGGTAGTCGAAGGTGACGGGGTCCTCGACGGTGGGGTTCCACGCGGCGAGGTCGTCCGCGGTCATCAGGCCGCGGTGCGGGGTGCCGGAGGTGTCCATGACCTCCGTGCCCTGGCAGTACGCGCCGATCGCCTCGGCGACGAACCCCCGGTACCAGGCGTCGCGCGCGGCCGTGATGCGGTGCTCGCGGCTGCCGCCCGCGGCCTCGGACTCGTCCACGACGCGCCGGTAAGTGGCGGCGAGCGCGGGGTTGGTGAAGCGGCTGCCGGCGCGCGGCACCGCGCCGCCGGGCAGCCAGGTGGCGGCCGAGGTGGGCCAGTGGGTGCGGAACATGTCCGCCACGGTCTCCAGGGCGGACGAGACGCGCCCGAGCAGCGGGTGGCCCTTGTCCGCGTAGCGGATGGCGGGCGCGAGTACGTCCGCCACGGACCAGGTGCCCCAGCGCTCCAGCAGGAGCAGCCAGGCTCCGAAGGAGCCGGGCACGACGTTCGGCAGGAAGCCGGTGCCAGGCACGACGTCGAGCCCGAGGGCGCTCAGGGCGTCGCCGGTCGCGGCGGCAGGCGCGACGCCCTGGCCGCAGACCACGGAGACCTTCTCCTCCCGCGGGTCCCACAACAGGATCGGCACGTCGCCGCCGGGGCCGTTGAGGTGCGGCTCCACGACCTGGAGGACGAACCCCGCGGCGACGGCTGCGTCCGCGGCGTTGCCGCCGCGCTCCAGCACGCTCATGCCGGTGGCGGAGGCGAGCCAGTGGGTGGAGGCGACCATGCCGAAGTCGCCGACGAGCTCAGGACGTGTGGTGAACAACGCCGTTCCTTCCCTGGGTGATGTCGGGGCCGCCGGTCGCCGGGTCCACGAGGTGGCAGGAGACGGGGTGGTCGGCGCGGGTGACACCGGCGAGCGGGGGCACCTCGGTGCGGCAGCGGTCCACGGCGACGGGGCAGCGGGGGTGGAAGGGGCAGCCGGGAATGCGGGTGGCCTGGCTGGGCAGGTCGCCGCGCAGGACGACACGTCCGGCGGCCCTGGTGGTGCGCGGGTCCGGCACGGGCGCCGCGGACAGCAGCGCCTGCGTGTACGGGTGCTGGGGGTGTGCGAAGAGCTCTTCGCGGGTCGCGGTCTCGACGATTCTGCCGAGGTACATGACGGCGATGCGGTCGCTGATGAACTCGACGACGGACAGGTCGTGGGTGATGAACAGGCAGGAGAAGCCCATGTCGGCCTGGAGGTCGAGGAGCAGGTTGAGTATGGACGCCTGGACGGACACGTCGAGTGCGGAGACCGGTTCGTCGGCGACGACGAGCCGTGGCGCCATGACGAGGGCGCGGGCGAGCGCGACGCGCTGGCGCTGGCCGCCGGAGAGCTCGTGCGGGAAGCGCGTGGCCATCCGGGCGCGGAAACCCACACGTTCGAGCATGTCGAGGGCCCTGCGGCGGCGCTGCGCCGCGTCGCCCTCGCCGTGCTGGCGCAGCGGCCCGCCCACGATGTCGCCGATCTTCATCCGGGGGTCCAGCGAGGAGTAGGCGTCCTGGAAGACGACGTGGACGTCGCGTCGCAGGGGCCGCATCGCGCGGCGGTTGATGGTGGAGATGTCGCGGCCGAGGAGTTCGATGCGGCCCTCGGTGGGGTCGGTGAGGCGTGCGACGCACTTGCCGACGGTGGACTTGCCGCTGCCGGACTCGCCGACGAGGCCGAGCACCTCTCCCCTGCCGATGCGCAGGTCGACGCCGTCGACGGCGCGGATCGGGCCGTTCCTGCGGGCGGCGCGCGACCTGCCGGGGTAGTGCTTGACCAGCCCGCGCACGTCGAGTACCGGGTCGTCGGCCGCTGGGCCGCCGGGGCCGGGTGGTTGTGCCGCGGCGCCCGGCTGCTCGGGTATGTCGTTCATGCGGTCCCTCCAGGGCCCGGGTGGTAGCAGGCGACCAGGTGGCCGTCGTCGACCCGGCTCAGGGCGGGCCGCTTCGCGGTGCAGCCCGCGTCGGCGCGCGCGCAGCGGGGCGCGAACTGGCAGGCGTCGGGGTCGGTGGTGGGCGGCGGCACCATGCCGGGGATCTCGGTGAGCCGGCGCCGGCCGCCGCGGCGCGCGGCGCGTGCGGGCAGTGCGTCCATCAGGCCGAGCGTGTAGGGGTGTTGCGGCTTGTCGAAGAGGGCCGCGGTGGGGGCGTGCTCGACGTGGCGCCCGGAGTACATCACGACGACGTGGTCGGCGACCTCCGCGACGACACCGAGGTCGTGGGTGATGAGGATGACGGCCGTGCCGAGTTCCTCGCGCAGCCTGCGGATGATGTCGAGCACGGCTGCCTGGATGGTCACATCGAGCGCGGTGGTGGGTTCGTCGGCGATGAGGACCTTGGGGTCGCAGGCGACGGCGGTGGCGATCATCACGCGCTGCCGCATGCCGCCGGAGAGCTCGTGCGGGTAGGCGCCGAGCCGCCGGCGTGCGTCAGGCATGCCGACGAGTTCCAGCAGCTCCACGACGCGTTCGCGCACCTGCCCGCGGTTCATGTCGGTGTGGCGCCTGATGACCTCTCCGATCTGCTTGCCGATCGTGTAGGCGGGGTTGAGGGACGTCATGGGCTCCTGGAAGACGACGGAGATATCCTTGCCCCTGATGTCCTGCATGCGCTTCTCGGGCAGCCGCGTCAGCTCGGTGCCGTCGAGGACGACCTTGCCGCCGATCGTCGCGTTGCCGCCGTCCAGCAGCCGCGGCACGGCCATGGCGGTGGCGGTCTTGCCGCATCCCGACTCCCCGACGAGCGCGAGGATCTCGCCGCGCTCCAGCGAGAAGGACACGTCCTTGGCGGCGTGGACGGGGCCGTCCTCCGTCCGGTACTGGACCCGCAGGTCCGTCACTTCGAGGAGTGGCATCACAGCTCCCTGGGGTCGAGCACGTCGCGCAGGCCGTCACCGAGGAGGTTGAAGCCGAGCGTGGTGAGGGCGATGGCGACGCCCGGGAAGACGGCGAGCAGCGGGTCCTGCGCGAGGAACTGCTGGGCGCTCGTCAGCATGACGCCCCAGGAGGCCTGGGGCGGCTGAACGCCGAGGCCGAGGAAGCTGAGCGCCGCCTCGCCGAGGATGCCGGCGGGGACGGCCACGGTGGCCTTCACGATCAGTGTGTTCGTCATGTTCGGCAGGATGGACCGCCACATGATCGCGAGGTCGCGCGTGCCGTCGGCGACGGCCGCCTGGACGAAGTCCTGCTGCCTGAGCACGAGCGTCTCGCCGCGGACGACGCGGATGACGGACGGGACCTCGGCGACCGCGAGCGCGATGATCACGTTGTGCAGCGACGGGCCGAGGATGGCCGCCATGCCCACGGCGAAGATCAGGTACGGGAACGACAGGACGACGTCGTTGATCCGCATGAGCACGGAGTCGGTCCAGCCCCTGAAGTAGCCGGCGGCGAGGCCGACGGGCACCCCGACGGCCATGGCGAGGGCGGACGACACCACTCCGGCGAGCAGCGACACGCGCGCGCCGTTGCAGATGCGCGCGACCACGTCGCGGCCGAGGTCGTCGGTGCCGAGCCAGTGCGCGCCCGACGGTCCCGCGAGGATGTCCGTCAGCCCGAGCCTGGTCGAACTGCCCGCGACGTACGGCCCGATGAGCGCGACGCCGAGGAAGACGACGACCATGACCGCGCCGATGACGGCCATCCTGCGGCCGAGCAGCCTGTGCAGGCTGCGCCGCCACCCGGTGCCCAGGGCGGCCGCCTCGGCCCCGGCGGCCTGGCCGGCGGCGAGGCCCGTCTCGTCGACGGCTGTTTCGTTCACTGCGAGCCTCCAGCCATGCGCAGGCGTGGATCGAGGTAGGCGTACGCGACGTCCACGAGGAGGTTGATGACGACGTAGCCCGCGACGGTGACCAGGACGGCGCCCTGGATGACGGGGTAGTTGCGTGAGGAGACCCCGTCGACGATGAGCTTGCCGAAGCCGGGGATGACGAAGATCTGCTCGGTGATGACGGCGCCGCTGATGAGCCCGGCGAGCTGGAGGCCGACGACGGTGGTGACGGTGGTGAGGCTGTTGCGCAGCGCGTGCCTGATCTGCTGGCCGCGCGAGAGCCCCTTGGACCGTGCGGTGCGCACGTAGTCGGCCCCGAGCTGGCTGAGCAGGGACGAGCGGGTCTGCCGCATCACGACGGCGGCGAGGCCGAGGCCGAGCACGAGGACGGGCATCACCATGCGTTCGAGGTTGCCGACGGGATCGTCCGCGAGCCCCACGAAGCCGGAGGCGGGCAGGATGTGCCAGTGCACGGAGAACACGACGATGCCGAGCAGTCCGAGCCAGAAGTGCGGCACGGACAGGCCGAACAGGCCGAATCCGTTGGCCGCGTAGTCGAGTGCCGTGCCCCTGCGCACCGCGGAGACGATGCCGGCCAGCACACCGACCAGGACGCCGACGAGGATGGCGAGGAAGGTGAGTTCCAGTGTGACGGGGAGCCGTTCGCCGAGCACCTGGGTGACGGGGGCCTTGTCCTGGGTGGAGGAGCCGAGGTTGCCCTGCAGCGCCTGCCCCATGTAGTGGAGGTACTGGACCGGCAGCGGCTGGTCGAGCCCGAACTGCTTGCGGATCGCGGCGACCACCTGCGGTGTGGGGCTCTCGCCCGCGAGCACGGTGGCCGGGTCGCCGGGCAGGGCACGCACCCCGAGGAACACCGCGATGCTGGCGAGGAAGAGCGTGATCACGGCGGCGCCTGTGCGACGGAGTATGAACTCAATCATGAGACATGCGGATCTTCCTGGGATGGAGGCAGGTCAGCGGGACAGGTAGGCGGTCTTGAACCGGGGGATGCCGTCCGGCGGGTAGACGACGCCGTGCAGCTTGTCGCTCGTGCCGACGAACCAGCGGTCGTGGTAGAGGTAGAGCAGGGAGCGGTTCTGGCCGACCCGGCGTACGGCGGCGGCGTAGAGCGCGGCACGCTTCTCGCTGTCGTTCGTCTGCGCGGCCTGGGCGATCAGCCGGTCGACGGTCTTGTCGTCGGAGCCGGAGAAGTTGTTCGATCCGCCCGTGGTGATGATGTCGTTGGTGTCGCCGTCGGGGTCGACGCGTCCCGACCATCCTTCGAGGAACGTGTCGAACTGGCCCTTGCGCGCGAGGTCGAGTCCCGAGACGAGGTCGATCGGGCGCACACTGACCTTGAAGCCGACGTCCTCGGCCATGGATTGGATGACCTGCGCCTCGCGCTGGCTGGCGGCGCCCGTGGGCACCATCAGCTCGACGGGGACGGGGGTCTTCACACCGGACTTCTTGACGAGGGCGCGCGCGGCCCCGGGGTCGAACGGCGTGCAGTGGGGAGCGGTGCGCAGGGGGCTCTGCACCGGCAGGGGGCCGCAGTCGGGGACCATCTGCCCGTTCCACACCGCCTGGTTGAGCGCGTTCCTGTTGATGCTCATCTCGAAGGCCTTGCGCAGGCCGGACGAGTGGCTGAGCGCGGTCTTCGCGTTCTTGCGCACGTTGATGGAGATCGACTGGTAGGCGATGGTGTCGGAGTGCAGGACCTTCTCGCGCCCCTCGTTCTCCAGGTTCAGGGCGTCGCTGGCGTCGAGGTGCTCGGCGGCCTGGATGTCGCCCGACTCCAGGTTGGCGGTGGCCACGCTGGAGTTCTTGATGAACCGGTAGACGATGCCGCTGAGCCTCACCTTGGCGCGGTCGTAGTAGTAGGGCGACTTGGCGAAGGAGATCTGGTTGCCCGAGACGCGGCTCTTGAAGGAGAAGGGGCCCACGCACACAGGGGCCGTGCCGAACCTGGCGCCGAGTTTCTTCAGCGCGGTGGGCGACATCACGAGGCCGGACCGGTCGGCGAGTTGGGAGAGCAGCGGGGCCGAGGGGTGTTTGAGCACGAGCCGCACGGTGTCCGGGTCCTTGACCTCGACCCGGGAGACCGCGTTGAGCTCGCCTGCGCGGGCGGAGGCCTTCGCCGTCAGGTCGCGGTCGAGTGTGGTCTTGACGGCGGCCGCGTCGAGCGGTGTGCCGTCGTTGAACCTGATGCCCTTGCGCAGCGGGATGTCCATCGTCCTGCCGCCGTCGGACATCTTCGGCATGCCGGCGGCGAGTTGCGGCACGATCTTGAGGTGGGAGTCGACGTCGTAGAGCTTCTCGCAGAAGCTGGTGAACACCATCCTGGCGGCGAAGGTGTCGGCGAACGTCGGGTCGAGGCTGTCGGGCTCGGTGGGTGTGGAGATGACGAGCGTGTCGGAGCCGGCGCCTGCGATGGCGCCGCCGCCGGGTGTGGAGCACGCGGTCAGCAGGAGTGCCGCCGAGGCCGCGACGGCTCCCGCGGCGAGGGTACGTGGGCGCATGGGACCTCGATGGGTTGCGCGTGGGCGGAGTGGGGGACGTGTGCGGCGGGGCGGAGGGGGACGTGTGCGGCGGGGTGGGGGGCGTGTGCGGCGGTGGGGCGGACTAGGAGGACTGCGGGGTCCGCATCCAGCGCTCCAGGCCTGGCGCGTCGAGCGGCAGCGCGCCGGACAGGACGTCCGAGCCGTCGGCGGTGACGAGGACGTCGTCCTCGATGCGCGCCCCGATGCCGCGCAACTCCGGCGGGACGGTGAGGTCGTGGGCGTGGAAGTAGAGGCCGGGCTCGACGGTCAGGACCATGCCGGGCGCCATCGTCCTGCCGTGGTAGGCCTCGTACGTGGAGCGTGCGCAGTCGTGGACGTCGAGGCCGAGGTGGTGGCCGATGCCGCAGATGAGGTAGCGGCGGTGGTGCTGGCCCCGGTCGCCGAGCGCCTCGTCGACGGAGACCGGGAGGAGCCCCCAGTCGTGCAGGCCGCGCGCGATCACCTCCATCGAGGCGTGGTGGAAGTCGGTGAAGGGGCGGCCGGGGCCGACGGCGGCGAGGCCCGCGCGGTGCGCGCGCTCGACGAGGTCGTGCACCTGGCGCTGGACCGGCGAGAACGTGCCGCCGGCGGGGAAGGTGCGGGTGACGTCGGCCGTGTAGTGGCTGCGCGTCTCCACACCCATGTCGAGCAGGAGGAGGTCGTCCTCGGCCACCGGGCCGTCGCAGCGCACCCAGTGCAGGGTCGGCGCGTGCTTGCCGCTGCCGACGATGGTGGCGTAGCCGGGGCCGTTGCCGACGGTGCGCGCGTGGCGGTCGAAGGTGCCCTGGAGCCAGCGCTCCCCGCCGCCCCGCACGGCGGCTGGTATCTCGGCGGTGACGGCCGCGAAGCCCGAGCTCGCCCGACGGCGCGAGGCCGTGTGCGGCGAGCGTGTTCCCGTCGAGCGTCCCGGCGACGAGCGGGTCGCGGAGCCGGCCGAGTGCGGTGCCGAGTCCTTCCGTGTCGCGCACGTCGATGCCCAGCGCGTCGCGCCAGTCGGCCGCGCCCGGTACGGGTCCTGCCCACAGTTCGCCGCGCGCCGCGTCGGTGAAGAACGCGTGACCGCCCGGGCGTGCCGGCTCCGGCAGGTACAGCACGGCGTCGTGTCCCGCGCCCGCCGGGGTGAGCACCAGGACCGCGCGCTCCACGGGCGCGCCGGTCAGCCACAGGAAGTCGCTGTCCGGACGGAAGTCGTAGTACGTGTCGTTGCTGCGGACCGGGGCGCTGCCCGATCCCACCACGAGCGCCCTGCCCGGATGGAGCGCGCCGAGCAGTTCCCGGTGCGCGGCGGCCGCGGCGACGGCGCCCGGCACCAGGCCGGGCGTACGGTCCGCGTCCGCCCAGCCGGCTCCCATCAGCTCGACGAACGAGGGGAGTTCGCCCAGCCGGGGAAGGCGGGCAGGTGCGGTGGAGAGTGATTCGTTCATGCCGGATCCGCCCTTCGGTGCAGTGGTCCTTCGGGGGCTGCCGTGGCGGACGATCAGTTCTCCCCCGCACGCGATGTCACACATGGAACCGAACTGTCTACGTTCCATACAGCGAACACCCAGAAACTAAGGCACCTCCTGGGGGGTGTCAATGGTCTCACCTAAGGGACTTCACGGGGGAGGTTGACGAGGAGCACGGACCGTACGGGCTCGCCGGGAGCGGCGTAGGCGTGCGGGAGGGCGGCGTCGAACGACACGTAGTCGCCGGGGCCGAGGCTGACGCGGTCCCCGTCGACGAACACGTCGAGGCGCCCGGCCTGGACCACCGCGTGCTCGGTTCCCTCGCGCACGGGGCACTCCCCGCGCTCCCCCGCGCCGATCCGCTGTTCGTAGAGGTCGCAGACGAGCCCACCGCTCTCGATCCTCCCGTAGTGGCGCAGGCACGCGCCCTCACCGGTGAGCGGGGCCAGGTCGCCGGCCCTGACCACGGCCATGTCCCGGCGGGCGGGCGGTTCGAGGAGGCGCGCGAGGGGCTCGCCGAGGGCGCGCGCGAGGCTGGAGACGGTCTCGATGGTGGGGTTGCCCGCCCCTGACTCCAGTTGGGAGAGTGTCGCCTTGCTGAGGTCCGAGAGCCGGGCGAGCCGGGAGAGCGACATGCTCTTCCTGGCCCTCGCGGCCTTCAGGTTGGCGGCCAGGACGTCCCGCACGGATCTCTCGCGGGGGTCAGCGCTCACCGTGGCACCTCTCCAAGCGTTCGCTATAACGCACACTTTTCGTTCACTGTAATGAACGGTTGTGGCGACGACAACGCGCAACCCGGTGATCTTCGGGCGCGCCGGGCGACAGCGGGCTGACCACCCGTGAGTAACCTCGGCAACACCCTTGACGGTCCCTACAGTTCCCCGGATAACGTGACCCGGCAGGAACCTGACAACGTTGTCCAGTATCTGACCAACCCTCATGGGAGCGTACGCATGCAGCACCCCCATCCCCCCAGCGGGCGGCCAAGACGCAGACGGTCGCTGACCGTCGGCCTGGCGGCTCTGGCTCTCGTGGCCTCGGCACAGGGCTCGGCTCTGGCCGCCTCCGCCTCGTCAGCGGGCCGGCACCACGCGAAGACGTCCTTCAGCTCCTCGTTCGAGGCGAACGACCCCGCTCCCACCTGGACGGACACGGCCGAGACCGGGAGGGGCGGCGCGCCGCGGGTCTCCGGCGTCAACGGCAAGTACAACAGCGGCGCCCCCGGCAACACGAACGACCACGTGGCCGCGATCACCGCCAGCAACGAGAACACCGGCGGCGGCGAGGTGGCCCGCAACCTGACGGACGGCGACTCCGCCACCAAGTGGCTGGCGTTCACCCCGACCGCCTGGGTCACCTACGACATGGACGCCCCCGTCACCCTGACCGGCTACGCGATGACGTCCGCCAACGACCACGCGGAGCGCGACCCGAAGTCCTGGAAGCTGGAAGGGTCCACGGACGGCAAGGACTGGAAGACTCTCGACACGCAGAGCGACCAGTCCTTCTCCGACAGGTTCCAGCTCAAGAACTACGACCTCGGCGGCTCGCAACCCGCCTACGCCCACTACCGCCTCGAGGTCACCGCCAACAACGGTGCCACGGACGCCACCCAGCTCGCCGGCCTGCAGCTGATCTCCGGCGCCACCGACGCGCCGCCGCCCCCGCAGATGCTCACCCGCGTCGACAGCGGGCCGACGTCCTCGCCGACCGCCAAGGTCGGCATGGGCTTCACGGGCAAGAAGGCGCTGCGCTACGCCGGTTCGCAGACCGCGAAGGACCGCGGCTACTCGTACAACAAGGTCTTCGACGTGAACGTGGCCGTGCGCCGCGACACGCAGCTCTCGTACGAGATCTTCCCGGCGATGCCCGGCGGCGACCTCAGCTACCAGGCCACCAACGTCTCCGTCGACCTGGCCTTCACCGACGGCACGTACCTCAGCGACCTCGGCGCCGTCGACCAGAACGGCTTCGGCGTCAGCCCGCGCGCACAGGGCGCCTCCAAGTCCCTGTACGTCAACCAGTGGAACCACCGTGTCTCCAGCATCGGTGACGTCGCCGCGGGCAAGACCGTCGACCGGATCCTGGTGGCGTACGACGCGCCGAAGGGGCCGCAGAAGTTCCAGGGCTGGGTGGACGACATCGGCCTCGCCGTCAAAAAGCCCGCCAGGCCGAAGGCCCACCTCGCGGACTACGCGCTGACCACCCGGGGCACGAACTCCAGCGGCAACTACTCGCGCGGCAACAACTTCCCCGCGGCCGCAGTGCCCAACGGCTTCAACTTCTGGACGCCGGAGACCGACGCGGGCTCCACGAGCTGGCTCTACAACTACGCCAGCACCAACAACGCGGACAACCTCCCCGAGATGCAGGCGATCGGCCTCAGCCACGAGCCGAGCCCCTGGATGGGTGACCGGCAGACCTTCCAGCTGATGCCGTCCACCGCCTCCGGCACGCCGGACACCTCGCGCACCGGGCGCGCGCTGCCGTTCAGCCACGCCAAGGAGGAGGCGCGGCCCTACGAGTACGGCGTCACCTTCGAGAACGGGCTGAAGGCCCAGGTGGCACCGACCGACCACGCCGCCATGATGCGCTTCACCTACCCGGGCAAGGACGCGTCGGTCATCTTCGACAACGTCTCGAAGCAGGGCGGCCTGACCCTCGACAAGTCGAACGGCACGTTCACCGGCTACTCCGACGTCAAGAGCGGCCTGTCCACGGGCGCCACGCGGCTGTTCGTGTACGGGAGCTTCGACTCGGCCGCCACCGACGCCGATTCGAGCGGTGTCACCGGCTGGATGAGGTTCCACGCCCGGCACGGCCACACGGTGACCCTGCGGATGGCCACCTCGCTGATCAGCGTCGACCAGGCCAAGGCCAACCTCGAGCAGGAGATCCCGGCGGGCACGCCGTACCGCAAGGTGCGCGACGACGCCCGCGCCCAGTGGGACAAGCTCATGGGCCGCATCACGGTGAAGGGCGCGACCGAGGACCAGCTCACCACGCTCTACTCCAACATGTACCGGCTGTACCTGTACCCCAACTCGGGTTACGAGAACACCGGCACGAAGAGGCACCCGGTCTACCAGTACGCCAGCCCCTTCTCGCCGATGAAGAGCCAGGACACCGCCACGCACACCGGCGCGAAGATCGTCGACGGCAAGGTGTACGTCAACAACGGCTTCTGGGACACGTACAGGACCACCTGGCCGGCCTACTCGCTGCTCACGCCGAAGAAGGCGGGCGAGATGGTCGACGGGTTCGTGCAGCAGTACAAGGACGGCGGCTGGACCTCGCGCTGGTCGTCGCCCGGCTACGCGGACCTGATGACGGGCACGTCGTCCGACGTGGCGTTCGCCGACGCCTACGTCAAGGGCGTGAAGTTCGACGCCGAGGCGGCCTACGACGCCGCGGTGAAGAACGCCACGGTGGTGCCGCCGTCCTCGGGCGTCGGCCGCAAGGGCATGAACACCTCCCCGTTCCTGGGATACACCACCACCAGCACCGGTGAGGGCTTCTCCTGGGCGATGGAGGGCTACGTCAACGACTACGGCATCTCCCAGATGGGCAAGGCGCTGTACGCGAAGACGGGCAAGAAGCGGTACAAGGAGGAGTCCGCGTACTTCCTCAACCGTGCCCAGGACTACGTCAAGCTCTACGACAAGCAGGTCGGCTTCTTCCAGGGCCGTGACGACCAGGGCAACTGGCACCTGCCGCCCGGCCAGTACGACCCGCGCGAATGGGGTGGCGACTACACGGAGAGCAACGGCTGGGGCTACTCCTTCACCGTGCCGCAGGACACCAGGGGCCTCGCCGACGTGTACGGCGGCCGCGCCGGGCTGGCGAAGAAGCTCGACACGTTCTTCTCCACCCCGGAGACGGCGACGTTCACCGGCGCCTACGGCGGTGTCATCCACGAGATGATCGAGGCCCGCGACACCCGGATGGGCGAGCTCGGCCAGAACAACCAGCCGGCCCACGCCATCACGTACATGTACGACGCGGCAGGCCAGCCGTACAAGACGCAGGCCAAGGTCCGCGAGGTGCTCTCCAGGCTCTACCAGGGCTCCGACATCGGCCAGGGCTACCACGGTGACGAGGACAACGGCGAGCAGTCGGCCTGGTACATCTTCTCGTCGCTCGGCTTCTACCCGATGGTGATGGGCAGCGGCGACTACACGATCGGCTCCCCGCTGTTCAAGCAGGCCACCATCCACCTGGAGAACGGCCACAAGCTGACCATCAACGCCCCGCGCAACAGCTCCAAGAACATCTACATCCAGGGTGTGAAGTTCAACGGGAAGCGGTGGAACTCCACCTCGCTCCCCCACGACCTGCTCTCCAAGGGCGGCACGCTGGACTTCTCGATGGGCTTGAAGCCTTCGTCGTGGGGCAGTGGCGAGAAGGACGGCCCGACATCGATCACCAAGGGCGACCAGGCGCCGGCGCCGCGCACCGACGCCCTGTCGGGTGAAGGCGCGCTCTTCGACAACACGTCGGACACGAACGCCACGTTCACGTCGATCGACCTGCCGCTCGGCACGTCGGGTGACGCGGTCAAGGGCGTCCAGTACACGCTGACGTCCTCGGACCGCACGAAGGCGCCGGACGGCTGGGTCCTCCAGGGCTCCACGGACAACAGCCACTGGACGACGCTCGACAAGCGGTCGAACGAGTCGTTCAGCTGGGACAAGCAGACGCGCCCGTTCACCATCGCCCACCCCGGCTCCTACACGCACTACCGGCTGGTGGCCGACCACCAGAGCACCCTGGCGGAGGTGGAACTGCTGCACTGACCGCGCCGCACCGCAGTACCGGCCGGGGGCTCGCCGCACAGCGGCGGGCCCCCGCGCCGTCGGTCACCGTGCGAGGCCGCCGCGGCCGCCGAGCGCCCTGAGCGCGAAGTCGACGACGCGGTCGCCTGCCGCGCGCGCGCCGTCGGGCGAGGGGGCGGCGAGCTGCTCGTCGAAGGCCTGCCGCAGCAGCGAGCCGATGCACCCCGCGTCCGCCGACGCGTCGCTGACCCAGGGGAACTCGCCCCGCTCCCTGCCCTGTTGAAGTATCCCGGCGAGCAGCCCGTCGGCGACCGCGTCGACCCTCGCTCGCTCCGCCCCGTACCCCTTGGCCCGCACGGCCTGCTCGCAGACCATGAGCAGCACGTTCCGCCGGCGCCGCGGGTCCCAGGTGAGCCGCAGCGTGGCACGCACGAAGCGCCGCAGCGCGTCCGTCGGCGACGAGGCGGCCCTGGTGACGTCGCGCATCTCGGCCGTGAAGCGCTCGGCGTCCCTGCGGAACATGGCGAGCAGCAGGTCGTCCTTCGAGCCGAAGTGGCGGTAGAAGGCGCGGGTGGACAGGCCCGCCTCGGCGAGTATCTCTCCCACGGACGCGGACTCGCCGCCGCTCGCCGCGAGGCAGCGGTGGGCGGCCTCCTCGATGCGTACGCGCTCGCCGTCGCGCCCGGGGATGTCCCGCATGTCCCGCACCGCCTCGTTCCCGCCGCCCCGCCGGGCCATTGGGCCGCCCTCCCTGTGCTGCGTTCGCCGTCGCCGCTGTCCTTCAGGTGCGCCAGGGTAGCGGGGCGCCCCTCCGTGCCGGTTCACGGGGCGGCCGGGCCGACAGGGAGCGGACCCGTCAGTAACATGCGGCGGAGCAGCGACCGTACGACGACGGAGGTCACGTGAGCGCCGACCGCACCCCGCACGCACCGCAGGCCGCCCCGCCGCGCACCGGCCCGCTGGCCGGGATCCGGGTGGTGGAGCTGGCCGGCATCGGCCCGGCTCCGATGGCCGCTATGACGCTGGCCGAACTGGGGGCGGACGTCGTCCGCGTGGACCGGCCGGTCCCCTCGCTGGTGACGGACGGCCTCGACCGGGGCAGGCGCTCGGTGGTGGTCGACCTCAAGCACCCCGAGGGCCCCGAGGCCGTGCTGCGGCTCGCCGAGCGGGCGGACGTCCTGATCGAGGCGTACCGTCCGGGCGTCGCCGAGCGGCTCGGCGTGGGGCCCGTCGAGGCGCTGGGCCGCAACCCGCGCCTGGTGTACGGGCGGATGACGGGCTGGGGCCAGTCGGGGCCGCGCGCGTCGACGGCGGGACATGACATCAACTACGTATCGCTGACGGGAGCGTTGTCCGCGATCGGCCGCGCGGGCGGCCCTCCGCAGGTGCCGGTCAACCTGCTGGGCGACTTCGGCGGCGGCTCGATGTACCTGCTGGTCGGTGTGATGGCTGCGCTGCACCACGCGCGGTCGACCGGGCAGGGGCAGGTGGTCGACGCGGCGATCGTGGACGGCCTCACACACCTCTCCTCGATGGTGTGGGCGCAGCGCCGCTACCACGGATGGACCGACGAGCGCGGGACGAACCTCCTCGACACCGGCAGGCCGTTCTACGACGTCTACGAGACGTCCGACGGCGGCTGGTTCGCGGTCGGCGCGCTGGAACCGCGGTTCTACGCGGGCCTGGTGGAGCTCCTGGGCCTGCCCGAGTGGGCCGGGTGCCAGTACGACGCCGAGCGCTGGCCCGCGATGCGCGCCGCGTTCGCCGCGGTGTTCGCCTCCCGTACCCGCGCCGAGTGGGAGGAGGTCTTCGACGGCTCGGACGCCTGCGCCTCGCCCGTGCTGAACTGGGCGGAGGCGGTGCGCGACCCGCACCTCGCGGCGCGCGGGACACACGACACGGTGGACGGCGGCGACGTCCCCTCCCCCGCACCGCGCTTCTCGGCGACCCCGACGCACACGGCCCAGGCACCGGGGCCCGTGGGCGGCGACGGGCGCCGCGTCCTCGCTGAGTGGTCGGTGCGGGACGCGGACGCGCTGCTCGCGGGCGGCGCCGTACAGGACGCGTGAAGTCCGCCCTCACACCGGCCCTTTGGCACGGTGTGAGGGCGGGGCTTGCGGGGCCGGCGCCGCTCAGGCGCTCGCCGCGCCGGGGAGCACGCCGCGCTCAGGCGCTCGCAGCGCTCACGCGGCGTCCTGCAGGGCCCCTCCGGCCAGCGGGAAGTGGCACGCCACCTGGTGTCCCTCGCCGGCCGGCGTGGTGACGGCGGGCTCCACCTTCGCGCAGATGTCCTGCGCGATCGGGCAGCGGGTGCGGAAGCGGCAGCCCGACGGCGGGTTCGCCGCGGACGGCGTCTCGCCGCCGAGCGGGGTACCACCGTCGCCCGCCGCCTCCGGGTCCGGCACGTTGACCGTGTCGAGCAGGCCGCGCGTGTACGGGTGCAGCGGCCGCGCGTACACCTGGTCGGCCGGCCCGCACTCGACGAGCTTGCCGAGGTACATGACGCCCACGGTGTCCGCGAGGTAGCGGATCACGGCGAGGTCGTGCGAGATGAACAGATACGTCAGCTCGCGGTCGCGCTGCAGTTCGCGCATCAGGTTGAGGATCTGCGCCTGCACGGACACGTCGAGCGCGGAGACCGGCTCGTCGGCCACGATGAGCTCGGGCGACAGCGTCAGGGCGCGGGCGAGGCCTAGCCGCTGGCGCTGGCCGCCGGAGAACTCGTGCGGGTAGCGGTCGACCGCGCCGCGCGGCAGGCCCACCGCGTCGAGGAGCTCGGCGACGATCTTGTCCTGCTCGGCGCGGTCGCCTGCGCCCTGGATCACGAGCGGCTCGCGCAGGATCGTGCCGACGCGCATGCGCGGGTCCATCGCGGCCGTGGAGTCCTGGAACATCAGCTGGATGGACTTGCGGTGGCGGCGCCGCTCCGCCCTGGTCATCGTCGCGAGATCGCGGCCCTCGAACGTGATGGAGCCCGACGTCGGGTCCTCGAGGCCCGCGACCATGCGCCCGATGGTGGTCTTGCCGCAGCCGGACTCGCCCACCACGCCGAAGGTCTCCCCCTTGCGCACGGTGAGCGTGACCCCGCCGACGGCGCTGACGGTGCCGCGGCCGCGCGCGAAGGGCCCGCCCCTGAGCGGGAAGTCCTTGCGCAGGTCGGTGATCTCAAGCAGCGGCGCGCCCGAGGTGACGGCCGGGGTGTGGCGCTGGCCGCCCGGTGCCACGTCGTCGAGCGGGTCCGCCGCATCGAGGGGCACCGGGTGGAAGCAGGCGAACGCGTGGTCGTCGCCGGTGAGGGCCGGCTCCTCGGTGCGGCACACGTCGGTGGCGTACGCGCATCGCGCGGCGAAGCGGCAGCCGTGCTGCTCCACCGCGAGGTTGGGCGGCAGGCCGGGGATCGTGCGCAGCTCGGTAGCGCCGATGACGGCCTTCTCCGGCAGGGCGGCGAACAGCGCCTCCGTGTAGCGGTGCCTGGGCGCGCGGAACAGCGACCGCACGCCCGCCGTCTCGGCGATCTTCCCCGCGTACATCACGGCGACCCGGTCGACGCGGTTGGCGATCACGCCGAGGTCGTGGGTGACGAGGATCATCGCCATGCCGAGGCGGGAACGCAGGTCGTCGATGAGCTCCAGGATCTGGTGCTGCGTGGTGACGTCGAGCGCCGTGGTGGGTTCGTCGGCGATCAGCAGCTTCGGCTCGCACACCAGCGCCATGGCGATGGCGACGCGCTGCCGCATGCCGCCGGAGAGCTGGTGCGGGTAGTTCTTCATGCGCTCGGCGGGCTGGGGCATGCCGACGAGGCCCAGCATGTCCTGGGCGCGCGCCCAGGCCTCCTTCTTGCCGATGTCGTGGTGCAGCAGCAGTGGCTCCGCGACCTGGGCACCGATCGTCATCGTCGGGTTGAGGGAGGTCAGCGGGTCCTGGAAGACCACGCCCATCGTGTTGCCGCGCACGTCGCGCAGTTTCCTGTCGCCGCCTGCGATCAGGTCGTCGCCGTCGAAGCGCACGCTGCCGCGGGTGACGGAGCCGCCGCTCGGCAGCAGGCCGAGGAGGCTGAGCGCGGTCATGGTCTTGCCGGAGCCGGACTCGCCGACGACGCCGAGCGCCTCGCCGGGCGCGAGGTCGAAGTTGACGCCGTCGAGTGCGTGGACGGTCCTGTCACGGCTCGCGATCTCGACGTGCAGGTCGTCGACGCTGAGCAGGGGTTCGCTCATGGCTGGGTCCTTAGTGCGAGGGGGGCCGTCGTGCGAGGGGCCGTCGTGCGGGGTCGGTCCTTCACTTCTTCTGCAGCCGTACTTCGAAGGCGTCCCTGAGGCCGTCGCCGATGAAGTTGAAGGCGCCGACGACGAGGACGATCGCGATGCCCGCGGGGAAGATCATCCACCAGTAGCCGTTCTGGGTGTAGGTGATGCCGGAGGACAGCATCGAGCCCCAGTCCGTGGCGGGCGGCGGTATGGACAGGCCGAGGAAGGCCAGGTAGCTGACGTAGAGGATGGCGTCGGCGACCTGGAAGGTGGCGTTGACGATGACGGTGCCGATGGCGTTGGGCACGATGTGGCGGAACACGGCGCGCGCGCCGCCGCCGCCCATCATGCGCATGGCCTGCACGTACTCGCGGTCGCGCAGGGACAGCGCCTCGCCGCGCACGAGGCGTGCGGGAGAGAGCCAGGCGACGGCCGCGATGATCAGGATCAGGATGGTCTTGCTCGGGGTGATGATCGCGGAAACGACGACGAGCAGGAACATCGCGGGGATGGCGAGCGCGGCGTCCGTCACGCGCATCATCACCGCGTCGACCCAGCCGCCGAAGTAGCCGGACACGGCGCCCCATACGGTGCCGAAGAGCGTGGCGAGCACACCGGCGGCGAGGCCCACTTCGAGGGACGACTGGCCGGCCACCATGAGACGGCCCACCAGGTCGTAGCCGAGGTCGGTGGTGCCGAGCAGGTGGCCAGGCGCGCCGGGCGCCAGGCTCGCCTGCGACAGGTCGGTGTGCACCTGGTCGGTCGGGTGGACGAGCGGCCCCACGTAGCAGAACAGCAGGAGCAGCACGAGGACGACGACGCCGGCCAGAGCGAGCTTGTTGCGGGTGAAGACCTGGACGGTGCGCCGGGCGAGCGACGGGGTGGCCTGCGCGGCCTCCTCGTGCCCCGGGGCGACGGCGGGTGAGATCACGCTCATGACACGCTCCGGATGCGGGGGTCGAGTACGGCATAGACGATGTCGGTCACCAGGGACCCGACGACGGTGGCGACGCCGACGACCAGCGTCACGCCGAGCAGTACGGGGAAGTCGCTGCCCTGTGCCGCGTTCCAGAACAGCAGTCCCATTCCGGGGTAGTTGAACATGGACTCGACGACGAGCGCGCCGCTGAACAGGGTCGGCAGGTAGAGGCCGAGCAGGGTGACCAGCGGGATCAGCGCGTTGCGCAGGACGTGCTTGGCGAGGATGCGCCGGCTCGACTGGCCCTTGGCCATCGCGGTGCGCACGTACTCCTCGGTCAGGTTGTCCAGCGTCGCCGAGCGCATGTACCGGCTGAACATCGCGATGATGCCGAGCGCCATGGTGGCGATGGGCAGGATCATGCCGGAGAAGCCGCTGAAGATGGAGCCGATCGACGTGCCCTGTGGTGCCTCGGCGGGGAAGATCGGTATCGCCTGGCTGAAGACGATGATGAGGATGAGGCCGAGGAAGAACACCGGGGTGGCGTACGCGAGGAACGCGCCCGCGGTCAGCAGGTAGTCGGCGGGCTTGCCGCGGCGTACGGCCTGGAGCAGGCCGAGCGGCACGGCGACGGCGACGGCGACGATGGTCGCCAGGACCGTCAGGATCAGTGTCTTGGGCAGCCGCTGCCCGAGCAGGGAGCTGACGGACTCGTTGAGCTTGTACGACTCGCCGAGGTTGCCGTGGAAGAGGCGGACGAGGTAGTCCCAGTACTGCACGGGCAACGGGTTGTTGTAGCCCTGGACCTCGTTGAAGTGCGCTATCTGCTGCGGTGTGCCCTTAGGGCCGAGGATGGCGCGTGCCGGGCCGCCGGGCAGGGCGTGCAGCAGCAGGAACACGATGATCGTGACGAGGAAGAGGACGACCAGTGCCTGCAGCAGGCGCTTGACGAGAAAGCCGGTCACTGAGCGGCACCCTTCTTGACGTAGTACCAGCTCTGCGGCGAGAACGTGGCGGTCGGGTTCTGCTCGACACCGCGCAGGTCGTTGCGGATGACCGAGACCTGGTAGGCGGGGTTGGGCATCCACATCACCGGGAGCTGCCGCGCGAGGTACTCGCCGTAGGCGTGCATGGCGTCCGGGTCGGAGGAGTACAGCACCGCGTGGATCAGCTTGTCGGCCTTGGGGTCCGAGTAGTTGCCGAAGTTGGCCGAGGCGCCGGTGGAGAACAGCTCCTCACCGCTCGGGTTGAGCGGGAAGTACCAGCTGCCCGCCGTGCCGAAGAAGGACATGTCCCAGTCGCAGCCGGGGTCGTTCGCCTCGCAGGGCACGGAGTTGCCGAGGACGGAGTTGAGCGGCTGCTGGCGCACCGTCAGGTCGATGCCGGCCTTGCTGAGGGAGGACTTGAGCACCTGCATCATGTTGGTCGTCTCGGTGGAGCCCGACTGGGAGAGCAGGGTGAGCTTCAGCGGCTCGTCCTTCTTGATGCCGGCCCCGCACTCGTCGGCGCCGGTGCCGGGCCTGGTGCACACGGCCTGCCCGTCTCGGTCGGTCCAGCCGTGCGAGGTGAGCAGCTTGCGGGCGGCGTCGACGTCGTACGGGTAGTCGTTGCGCGCCATGGCGGGCGAGAGGTACTGCGTCTTCGGGTAGGCGGGCACGGGGCCGAGCGTGGGCTTCGCGCTGCCCTGCCAGACGACGTTGCTCATGCCCTTCTGGTCGACGAGGTGCTGCATGGCCTGGCGGATGTAGAGCTGGCTCATCTCAGGCCCGGCGTGGGTGGAGTTGAAGTTGTAGACGATGTAGCTGACGGCCCAGCCCGTCCAGGGCGCTATGCGATAGCCGCGCTTCTCGAACTGCGCCTTCTGCGCGAGTACGGACGGCGGGATGTAGCCGTAGTCGACGCCGCCTGAACGCATGACGTTGTACTCGGAGTCGGCGGTCGTGAACGGCTTGAAGACGACCCTGTCCAGGTGCGGGTGCTGCGTGCCGGTGTACTTGGGGTTCGGCACGATGGTGACCTGGCCGGTGTCCCGCCAGCTCGCTATCTTCCACGGCCCGTCCACGGTCTGCCACAGCGGGTCGCTGCCGTACGAGCCCAGGTTCTTGGAGTGTGCCGTGAGCCGGGCGAACACGGCCTTGGCTCCCGCGGTGGTGCGGTCCCAGTCGCCGATCCTGCCGCCGTCGGTCTTGGCGTCCCATGCCTGCTGGGGCAGGGCACGCATCAGGGTGAGCTGGTTGGCCGTGAACCAGTCGGGGTTGTACGAGCGGTCGAGGTGCAGCCGGATCGTGTGGTCGTTGACGATCTCGAACTTCTTGACGTCGTCCGGCATGGTGCCGACCGTGTAGCTGGCCCAGTCGGCCTTGTCGGCCTTGACCATGTTGAACCAGAACTCGATGTCCCTGGCCGTGACGGGAGTGCCGTCGGACCACTTGATGTCGGTGCGCAGCGGCACCGTCACCGTCTTGTCGCCGTCGCTGTACACGGGCTTCCTGCCCAGCGTGCCCGGGCCGGTGGGCACGAGGTCGCTGCCCTTCTGCACCGCGTCGTAGACCGGCATGAAGAACAGGGCCTGGAGCGAGGAGTTGTACGTCGCGCTGAAACCGGGCGGACCGATGGGGAAGATCCAGTTCGGCGTGGCGGCGGGCGGCAGTGCCATGGTGACGGTGCCGCCCTTGACCGGCGTGCCGCCGGTGGGGGCCATGTCGATCGCGCCGCTCTCCCGCGTGCAGCCGGAGAGCACTACGGCGAGTGCGGCGGCAAGCGCTGCGGCGACGGCGCGAAACCGCGCGGGTGAACGCCCTGAGCGCATGTAGGGGCCTCCATCGGTCCGGCGAAAGGCCGACTCATCGTTCGGCCAAGGATGGGTGAAAGTTAGGTCCGTGAGGAAAAGTAAGTCAAGAGGATGGAGGGTAGATCACAGCTCCGACTTGTCCATATTGGTGAGCATTCATACCGTTTAGCGCCTCATGATCATCGAAAAATCTTTCCAGAGGCAGTGGCGAAAGTGCCGTCCGTGTCGGTAACTTGCATCGAAGACCGCCCGACTTGATGCAACATTCGAAATAAGACAGGGGACCCGATGACGGACAGTGCCTCGACGAAGGACATCCTCCGCATGGTGTCCACGGGCGCGGCCGCCTCACGGGCCGACCTGGTGCGGGAGTTGGGCCTCGCCGCGTCGACCGTCTCCCTGCGCGTCCAGGAGCTGGTCGCCGCCGGGCTCCTGACCGAGTCGGGCGAGGGCGCCTCACGCGGCGGCCGCCGTCCGCGGCTGCTCAGCGTCCGCCAGCGCGACGACGTATGCGTGGCCGCCGACCTCGGCTCGCACCACGGCCGGATAGGCGCGGTCGCCCTCGACGGCACCGTCCGGGACGTCGACGAGCACCACCACGACCTGACGGCGGGACCCGAGCCGTCCGTGGACTGGCTCGTCGAGCATCTCGGAGCGGCGGCCGAGCGGCAGCGCGACGCCGGCAGGACCGTGTCCGGCGCGGGCATCGCGTTCCCGGGTCCCGTGGACGCGGAGGGCCGCGTCCAGACGCCGTCCAGGATGCCGGGGTGGCACCGCTACCCGCTCGCGGAGGTCCTCTCGCAGCGGCTCGGCATGCCGGTCACCGTCGACAACGACGCCACGCTCATGGCGGTCGGCGAGCACCTCACCGCGCGCCAGGACCTCAGCCATCTGGTCGTCGTGAAGGTCGGGCGCGGCATCGGCTGCGGTGTGATCTCCGCGGGCGGTGTCTACCGCGGCGCGAACGGCGCGGCGGGCGACATCAGTCACGTGCGGGTCGACGCGGCCGAGGAGCGCCCGTGCTCCTGCGGCAACATCGGCTGCCTGGAGACGGTCGCGAGCGGGGCCGCGCTCCAGCGCGAACTGTCGCTCCAGGGCCCGGCCGTGGACGGCACGACCGACCTGCTGCGGCTCGTCGCCGACGGCGACCCGTACGCGACGACGCTGGTGCGCGCGGCCGGGCGCCACATCGGCACCGTGCTGAGCGTCGTCGTCAACTTCTTCAACCCGCAGGCGGTGGTGCTCGGCGGCGCGCTCGCCGTGGCGGAACCGCTCGTCGCCTCGGTGCGCGGGGTGCTCTACGAGCGCTGCCTGCCGATGGCCACGGCGGGCCTGGAGATCACCACCACCGTCACGGGCCGGGACGCGGGCCTGCTCGGCGCGGGACTCACCGTCCTGCGCCGAGCGCTGCCGCACGCGCGGCTCGGCTGACACGCACGGCTCGGCCGGCACGCACCGCTCGGCCGGCACGCACCGCTCGGCCGGCACGCACCGCTCGTCCGGCACGCACCGCTCGGCCGGCACGCACCGCTCGGACGGCTATGCACCGGGCACCGACCTACCTCCGTCACACCACCACTCCACACCGGATCCGGAGAGCACCACCATGACCACCGCCACCCACACCCGCCGGCTGCGCATAGCGATCGGCGGCATCGGCATCGAGTCCTCCACCTTCTGCCCGCACCGCTCCACCGCCGACGACTTCCGGCAGACGCGCGGCCAGGACCTGCTCGACCGCTACACGTGGACGCAGCCGGACTCCGACCTCGCGGGCCTGGTGGAGTGGGTGCCGCTGCTGCACGCGACCGCGCTGCCCGGCGGCCCCGTCGAGGCCGCCTCCTACCTGCTGCTGAAGGACGAGCTGGTGGAGCGCGTGCGCGCGGCCGGCCCCCTGGACGGCATGGTCTACGACCTGCACGGCGCGATGAGTGTGATCGGCCTCGCCGACGCCGAGGGCGACCTCACGGAGGCCGTGCGCGCCGCGCTCGACTTCGTCGGCACGCCGGGCGACCCGGACCACGGGCGGCCGCTGATGTCCGCGGCGATGGACCTGCACGGCAACGTCTCCCGCCGGTTCGCCGAGCCGCTCGACCTGCTCACCGCGCACCGGATGGCCCCGCACGAGGACGCCTGGGACACCCGCGAGCGCGCCGCGCTCAAGCTCGTGGAGCGGCTCGCGCTGCCGGAGGAGCGGCGCCGCCCGCACCGCGCGTGGGTGCAGGTGCCCGTCCTGCTGCCCGGCGAGAAGACCAGCACCCGGCTCGAGCCCGCGAAGGGCCTGTACGGCCGGCTCCCCGGCATCGAGGCCAAGCCCGGCATCGTGGACGCCGCGATCTGGGTCGGCTACGCGTGGGCCGACCAGCCGCGCTGCCGTGCCGCCGTCGTCGTGACCGGGGACGACGCGGAGCTGGCGGCGGCCGAGGCCGAGTCGCTTGCCCGCGAGTACTGGGACGTGCGCCGCGACTTCGTGTTCGTGGGCCCGACGGGCACGGCGGACGAGTGCATCGAGCGAGCCGTGGCCTCGGACAAGCGCCCGTTCCTCATCTCCGACTCGGGCGACAACCCGACGGCGGGCGGCGCGGGCGACCTCGCCCACATGCTCGGCAAGCTGCTGGAGCGCGAGGAGATCGCCTCGGGGAGGGTGACCGCCGTGCATCCGGGGATCATGGACCCGGCGGCGGTCGCTGCCTGCTTCGAGGCGGGGGTCGGCGCGGAGGTCACTCTCGGCATCGGCAACAAGGTCGACACCACGCAGGGCGGCCCCTACGAGCTGACCGGCAAGGTCACCGCGCTGCAGAAGGCGGCGGACAAGGCGGACGGGGCCGAGGGCGGCGCCTACGACCGCGGCTGCGACATGGCCGCGATCACGACGGGCGGGCTCACCGTCGTCGTCACCGAGCGGCGCAAGCCGTTCCACACGCTGGCCGACTTCACGGGCCCGGCCGAGGGCGGCCTCGGCATCGACCCGCGCACGTTCGACCTGGTCGTCGTGAAGATCGGCTACCTGGAGCCCGAACTGTACGACATGGCCGCGGACTGGCTGCTCGCGCTCACGCCCGGCGGCGTCGACCAGGACCTGCTGCGCCTCGGCCACCACAAGGTCGCCCGCCCGCTGTACCCGTTCGACGACGACGCGTACGAGGACGGCACGGGCCCCGACCTCACGCCCGTCCTGCTCTGAGCGGTGCGCCGGCCCCCGGCCCCGACAGGTCGAACTCCATGACTATCTCGTCGTGCAGCTCGATGCCGTGGTGGCCGCGCAGCGGAATGGACGGCTTCAGCTCGCGTGCCGCGTCCACCGCGCCCGCCGACACGGCGGCGATGCGGAGCCCGCGCCGCTGGTAGAACCGCAGAGCGTCGAGGTTGTCGTTGGACGTGACGAGCCACAGCCGCGGCGCCCCCGCATCGCGCGCCCGCCGCACGGCCTCGGCGAGCAGCGCGGTGCCGGCGCCCGACCAGCGGACGGTCGCGTCGAGGGAGACCACTTCGAGGCCGCGCTCCGACACCCGGTAGGTGAGCAGCCCGCACACCGCACCGTCGCGTTCGGCCATCAGGGCGGGCAGTGCGGACGCGTCGAACGCCACGCCGTGCGCGACACGACTGGCGTCGACCTCTCGCCCGGCCGGAGAATGGGCGCATGAAGACAGGACCCGATGTGCGTGCGGCCCGTGTGTACGACCCGCCCGGGCCGGACGACGGCGCGCGTGTCCTGGTGGACAGGCTGTGGCCGCGCGGCCTTTCGAAGGAGACCGCGCGGCTGGACGAGTGGTGCAAGGACGTCGCCCCGTCCACGGAACTGCGCCACTGGTACGGGCACGACCCCGCGCGCTTCGCGGAGTTCACCGCGCGCTACCGCGCCGAGCTGGCCGAGCCGGGGCGCGCCGCGGCCCTGGAGCGGCTGTCCGCCTGGTGCGAGCGCGGCCCCGTGTCGCTCCTGACCGCCACCAAGGAGGTCGACCTCAGCCAGGCCGCCGTTCTGACGCGTGTCCTGACCGAGGGGGCGGCGTAGCCGCCGTGCTGTACAGCCCGAGCGTGGCCAGGCGGGGCCGTGCGCGGGCGGCGGTGACGCGGACGCGGAGCGCGCGTGCGGTCACCGGCTCGGCCAGGGGCAGGATGCGCGCGTAGCCGATGGTGGTGCCCGTCGGGATCTCCGTCCACCCCGTGCCCGTCCAGGCGTCGCACGCGAACCGCTCCACGTGCTGGCCCCTGGCGATGTCCTCGCCCAGACGGACACGGTCGAACGTGGTGTCACGCGAGCCGCAGCTCCAGCGTTCCCGTGTGCGCGGGTTCGGCGCCGGCCAAGAGGTTGCGGCCGTACGTCCGTGCCACCGTGCGGCCGAATGCGGTGAGCGCGGCCACGGAGACGGGCCGGCCGGCCGGGTGGGCGCCGCCACCGCCGGGACGGGGGTGAGCGCGGCGGCTCCGGCAACGGCGCCCGCGGCCAGGATCCCTCGACGGCTGATCATGACGTCACCTTCCATGCCGTGTCGCGGCCGGAGCCTGGGGGGTGAGGTGCCAGACGGCGTGCCGCGCGGTGTCACGCGGCTGCTGGACGGCGGCGCCCGCGGTGGTGACGGTGAGGGCCTGCTGGGTGATCGCGTCGACCAGCCGGTAGCCGCCGGACGCCGGTTCGAGCTGCCACTTCTGCGAGGCGGCGGCGGAGCACGTCTCGGCCGTCGCGGCGGCGCCCGCCCGTTCGACGACGTGCATCGCGTTGGATGCGCCGCGCGACACGTCGGCGCACAGGCCGCTGGCCGTGTCGAGGAGGCGGTAGTAGCCGTCGTCGGTCTTGGTCAGTCGCCAGGCGGCGGCCTGCTGCTTCCCGTGCACGGCGCTCAGCGGGGTGCCGGGCGCCGGAGACGGGCCCGCGGTGAGGCCGGCGCCGGTCGCCGAGCGCAGGCCGTACGAGCCCTCGGGCACCGGTTGCGTCCAGGCGGGTCCCCAGCCGGGTGCGTGGCCGACGGTGGCGGCGAGGGCGGTGAAGCCCGCGTAGTCGCCGGTGGGTTTCGGCCCTCCCCAGGCGCCCTGTGCGAACACGCGCAGCGAGTCGAACATCCCTTGCTGCGCCTGGTTCTCGGTCTCCTTGCCGTAGTTGTCGGGCCACACCATGTACTCGGCGCCCGTGATGCCGTCCTGGTGCGAGGTGGCCGTGCCGTCGGCGAAGTCGGAGGGCGTCCAGCCCTCGTCGTACAGCTTCTTCGCGTCCGGCCGGTAACTGCCGCGCACGTAGTACAGCGCGTCGCTCGCGTTCATCACCCGGTAGCCCTGGTCGAGGAGTTGCTGGGAGGTGACGGGCTCCGGCAGCCAGTGCTCGACGACGACGTCCTTGTTGAGCGGCACGGTGTTCTCGCCGGTGAGGCCGTCGTTCCAGATGCGCAGGGTGCGGCCCTTGGACCGTACGTACGCGTCGACGCGGTTGACGAAGTCGATGTAGGCGTCCTGCGGTGTGGCGCCGGGGCCGAACTTCTGCCGGGCGTAGGCCAGCAGTTGGGGGTAGTGGGAGTACGCGGAGCGGATCATGTACTCGTCGGCGCCCATGTGGAAGTAAGGACCGGGGAACACGGCGAGGTCGGCGTCGATCAGGTGGGTGTAGAAGGTGAACGCGTCGGGGTCGGTGATGTCGAGCCGTGTCGGGTCGGGGGCGCCTGTGGTGTCGGCGAGCTGGAGATCCGGGTAGGGCGTGAGGTAGGGGTCCATGTGGCCCGGGGAGTTGATCTCCGGGCTGACGGTGATGTGGTAGCGGGCGGCGAGCGCGACGATGCCGCGTACCTCACGCGGTGTGTAGTAGGAGAAGGTGTTCACCGCGGCGTACTCGACGCTCTTGACCTTGAGTTCCAGATGCAGTGTGTTGAGTTTCAGGTACGCCATGTCCTTGATGAGGCGGGTCAGCCAGGCGTCCGTGTTGTACGTGTAGCAGGCGCACACGCCGACGGCGCGCTCGCCCGACGACGGTACGTCCGTGGTGTGCCCCGTCGGCAGCGCCTTGGACGTGCGCAGCTCCTGGAGGAGTGTACGCGTCCCGTAGAAGACGCCGGCGCTGCCGTGGCCGGTGACGCGCACCCGGTCGGTGACCGACAGCGCGTAGCCCTCCGCCCCGAGGTCGCGCCTCGCCGGGTCGACGCGGAGCACGATGTCCCCCGGCCTCGACCTGCCGTGCGTGACGGGCACGGCGTGGCCGAGGAACTCGCGCAGTTCGCCGGCGAGCAGGCGCGCGGTGGCCGTTCCCGCCGTGTCGGTGTCGATGCGGGTACGGGCGCCGAGCCGCAGCGTGCCGCCGCCCGGCGTCCACTGGTGCGGCGCGGGGATCACGGCGGGGGCGGCGGGCTCGGGGGCGCTCGCCGCGGTGGCGGGGGCGGCGCCGGCGAGGCCGGCCGCGAAGAGCCCGACGGCGGTGAGGAGCGAGGTGAGGTGTCTCGCGCGCGGGCGGCGTGCGCCGTCCGTTCGGTCGCGACGGTTCATGCGTGCTCCAGGTGGGAGGGGATGGCGCGGCGAACGCGTCAGGCGGTCCTGCGGATCCGGCCCTTGTAGCGGTCTTCCAGTGCCTGGTTGTGCTCGTCCCCGCCGGGCACGTTTGCGGAGAGGTACACGGGCGGGGTCACCCCGGCGTCGGTCAGCAGCCGCACCACCTCGGCGTTGATCATCTGGGCGAGGTAGGCGGCGGTGATGGACGAGACGGCGCAGGCGGCGCCGCCTCCCGGCAGGGGCAGCAGCGCGTCGCCGAACGGCGCGCCGTTGTCGAGGACCACGTCGGCGAAGTCGGTGAGGCGCTTGCCCGAGGGGTGGCGCGAGTCGACGCGCGCGGTGTGTTCGAGGCTGGTGAGCGCGATGAGCGGGTGACCGCGCTCGGCGACGATCCTGGCCATCTCCACCACGCAGCCGTTGATGCCGGAGTTGGACGCGATGACGAACACGTCCTCGGGGTGCGGCGCCGTCAGCTCGTAGAGCCGGTGGGCGATCGACGGGTCGCGTTCGAGTGTGGGGTCGGCGAGCAGCTCGTGGGGCGCGCCGCCGTGGAGCACGAGGTCGCGCAGTGCGATCTTGTTGGTGGGGACGAGGCCGCCGGCCCTGCCCGCGATCTCGGTGGCCAGCGACTCGGAGTGGCCGGTGCCGAAGGCCTGGACCACGCCGTCGCCGCGCAGCGCCTTCGCGATCAGCTCCGCCGCCGAGGCGACCGCTTCCGTGTGCGTGGCGACGACCCGGTCGACCACGGCACCTGCCGCCGCGAGGAATTCCTGACTGTCCGGCACCCGAGGCTCCTAGGGAGTCGCTGGGACAAGGCGTGAAGAATTTTTCTCTTCGCGCATGGCATTTTTCTCTTCGCCGGATGACTGTGCGCGCCCCTCCGCGTCAAGTCAAGGGTGCGGAAGGGGAATCGTGGTGCACGGGAAGGCGTATTGTGAAGAATTATTCTTCGTTGCGGGAGGCTCCCTCGATGGACACACTCATCGGCCACGCGGACGGCGGGATCGTCGGCCGCATTCGTGAGCTGCTGCCCGGACTGCCCGAGGCGCAGCGCACGACGGCCGAACTAGTCCTCGACGACCCCGCCGCGGCCGCCCGGATGACCATCGTCGACCTCGCGGAGGCGTGCGGGGTCTCCACCGGCTCCGTCACCCGCTTCTGCCGGACGCTGTCGCTGCCCGGGTACGCGGCGCTGCGGCTGGCGCTCGCGTCCGACACCGGGCGCTCGGAGCGCGAGACGTGGCAGGACAACATCGGCCGGGACATCTCGGAGAGCGAGGGGATCGGCGAGGTGGCGGCCGCGATCTCGGCGGGGGTGCGGCGCGCCGTGGGCGAGACGCTCGCGCGCGTCGGCCTCACGGCGGTGGAGGACGCGGCGACGTCGATCGCGGGGGCGCGCCGTGTCGAGGTGTGCGGGGCGGGCGGAAGCGGCAGCATGGCCGCCGAGTTCCAGCAGCGCGTGTACCGCATCGGCGTGCCCGCCTGGTGGTCGGCCGACACTCAGGTGGCACTGACCGGCGCCGCGCTCCTCGGCCCCGGTGACGTGCTGCTCGCACTGTCCCACAGCGGACGCACACGCGAGGTCACCGACCTGGCGGCGGAGGCCGCGTCGCGCGGGGCGACGACGGTCGCCGTGGTCGGGGACCGTACGTCGCCGCTCGCCCGCCGGGTCGACACCGTACTCGCGACGACCGTGACGGACGACGGCCCCGCCGGGCACACGATCCTCAGCCGGCACGCCCAGATGGCCGTGCTCGACCTCCTCTACATCGCGGTCGCGCAACGCACGTACGGCCAGAGCACGGAGGCGATGGCCGCGACGAGCGAGGCCGTGCGGCCGTACAAGCAGGACCGTTGAGCGGGCTCGCCACCGGAGACATGAGGCAGGAGCGGCAGTGTGACGGCACACGACCTCGTTCTCGGCATCGACGCGGGCGGCACCCGCACCCGCGCGGCCGTCGCCACCGCGGCCGGCGGCGACGAGCCGCCGCTCGGCACGGGCACGGCGGGTCCTGGCAACGCCCTGTCCGTGGCGCCCGACGTGCTCGCCGCCCACCTGCGGCAGGCCGTCGCGGACGCCGTGCCGCCCGCGCTGCGCCCCGCGGTGCGCTCGGTGGCGGCGGGGCTCGCGGGGTGCTCGGCGCTGCCGGGCAACGTGGGCGCCGACCGTGCCAGGGCCGCACTGGGGAGCGCGCTCGCCGAACTCGGCGTGCGGCCGGACCGGTTGAGCGTCCACGGGGACACCGAGATCGCGTTCGCCGGCGCTCCGGGCGCGCCCGCCGACGGTCTCGTGCTGATCGCGGGTACGGGCGCGGTGGCGGCCAGGATCACGGGCGGGCGCACGGTCGCCACGTCCGACGGCGACGGGTGGCTGCTCGGCGACGACGGGAGCGGCTTCTGGATCGGCCGCAGGGCGGTGCGGGCCGCCCTGGCCCAGCTCGACGGGCGCGGCGCGCCGACCCTGCTGGCCACGGCCGTCCACGCCTACTACCTGGACGGGCCGGCGCCCGGTGGCCCGTCCGGCGCGCAGGTCCTGCGGGAGCAGCTCGTCCAGGCGGTGCACGAACGGCCGGTGCTCGACCTCGCGGCCCTCAGCCCTGCCGTCGCCGACGCGGCACGCCGGGGCGACCCGGTGGCGCGGCGGATCATGGCGGAGGCGGCGAAACGGCTCGCCGGGACGCTCGCGTCCCTCGGCCCGCGGCCCGGCGACCCGCTCGTCACGACGGGCGCGTTGCTCGGCCCCGGCGGCGTCCTGCTGCCCGCGCTCCGCCGCCGGCTCACGCCGTACGGGGTGGCGCCGCACCCGGTGCCCGACGGTCTGCCCGGGGCGCTCGCGCTGGCGCGTGCGGCCCTGACGGGGGCCGGCGCGGGCGGCTGAGAGCTGACGGCTGACGGACGGTGCCCTCGGCCCGAGGGATCGCGGCCGCGCGCCGCGCGCCGCGGCTACGATCGACGCGGATCCGCGACGGCCGCCCGCCGGCCGGTCCCGCGGCGAGAGGGGGAATCGTGACCGTCCACGACATCGCGGTGATCAGAGGCGACGGCATCGGGCCCGAGCTGATCGACGCGGCGCTCACCGTCCTCGAGAAGGTCTCCGACACGTACGGCTTCGACGTCGGCATCACGGAGGTCGACGCCGGCGCGGGCACCTACGAGCGGACCGGCACCGCGCTCCCGCCCGAGGGACTGGCCGCCGTGCGGGCCGCCGCCGCCACGCTGAAGGGACCCGTCGGGCTGCCGTCGGTACGCCTGCCGGACGGCACGGAGGCGGGCCTGCTGGGCGGCGTCCTCAGGTCCGGACTCGACCTCTACGCCAACGTGCGTCCGATCGAGCTGCTCCCCGGGGTCCATTCGCGGCTGCGGGCGAGGCCCGGCAGCATCGACTACGTCATCGTGCGGGAGAGCACCGAGGACCTGTACGCCTCCCGCGCCAAGGACGTCGGCACCGCGACGGCGATGGCGGACTCCCTGCGCGTCACCCGGCGGGGGTGCGAACGCATCGCGCGGTTCGCGTTCGACCTGGCGCGCACACGCTCCGGCTCACGGCCCGACCGGGTGCGCAGGGTCACCTGCGTCGACAAGGCGAACGTCCTGCGGAGCATGTACCTCTTCCGCCAGGTCTTCCTCGAAGTGGCGGAGGACTACCCGGACATCCAGGCGGAATGCCTCTACGCGGACGCGGCGGCGCAGGCGCTGGTGATGACGCCCGAGTACTTCGACGTGGTCGTCACCGGGGACATGTTCGGCGACATCCTCAGTGATCTGGGCGGCGGCACGGTCGGCGGCATCGCGATGTGCCCGTCGGGCGACGTCGGGGACGGCCCCGCCTGCTTCGAGCCGCTCCATGGCAGCGCCCCGTCGCTCGTGGGCCGCAAGAAGGCCAACCCCACGGGCCAGGTCCTGGCCGTGGCGATGATGCTCGACCACCTCGGCGAGCGGGCCGCCGCGCGTGCGGTGCGCGAGGCGGTGCGCGGCGCGCTCGACATGGGCACGGTGAAGGTGGAACGGGACGGCCGCTGCGACAGCGGCCCGGCGGCGGCCGCTGAGGCGATCGCACGCGAGGTACAGCCCGACGCCTGACGCGCGGCCGCCGTGTCTCAGAGCCAGTCGTCCTGCGGGGTGGCCGCGGTCAGGGTCTTCGCCGCGTCCACCGTCAGCGGATCGCCGTGGGGCACGCAGACCGTCCCCGGCTCCAGGGCCGCCAGCCTGCGGAAGGAGGCCACCGCCGCCGCCCGGTCGACGTTGAACGGGCCGAGCACGGCGCGGCCCTCCACGGTGGCGATCGTGTCGCCGGGGAACAGCACCCCCGTGTCGGGGAGGTACAGCGCGATGGACCCCGGCGTGTGCCCGGGCACGTGCAGGACGCGGACCGCCTCGCCCCAGTCGTCCGGACTGTCGCCGTCGCGCAGCTCCGCGTCCACCCGGACGGGTGGGTGCGGCGGCGCCCCGGTGGAGGCGAGCCCGGCCATGATCTGCTCGTGCAGCGTCCGCTCCTTCTCGGTGTGCACGGGAGGCGGCTCGGGCCGCTCGCCGCTGATGTAGGGGGCGTCGGCCGCACCGGCGAGCACCCGGGCCCCCGTGGCGGACACGAGGTCGGCGGCCGACCCGGTGTGGTCGAGGTGGGAGTGGGTGAGGACGATCAGCCGTACGTCCCGCGGCTCGCCCCCGAGGGACGCGACGGCGTCGAGGATCGCGGGGGCGCTGCCCGCCACGCCCGTGTCGACGACCGCGAAACCGCCGCTCGCCAACCGTACGAGGTGAACGTGACCGACGGGGAACGGGAGTTGCCAGACCCGCGCGCCGAGCTGGATGAGTGCCATGCCGTGACGCTACCCGGCGATCACACCGCGGGCCGGTCGCAGGCCGGGGCTTACGCCACGGGCGGATTGCGCGCACAGCACAGCGCACAGCACATCGCGCACCCCGCGCCGCGGCGGGGAACTGCCCAGCCGGTCAGTGCAGCCGGTCAGTGCAGCAGCAGGAACACCGTCGTTCCGGCCGCGATGGAGAGCAGGGTGGAGCGCCGCCACGTCTGGAGGGCCACCGTCACGGCGGTCGCGGCGAGTTGGGCGATCCAGTCGGCCGGCACGGTGTGGGACGGCGGGCACAGCAGGTACACCAGCAGGATCGTCATGAGTCCCGCGGGCAGCAGCCGCCCCACCACCTGCGCGACGCGGGCCTCGCGCAGACGGCTCGCGATGGTGAACGGCAGGGCGCGGAGCGCGAACGTGATGGGTGCGGCGACGGCGATGACCGCCGCGACGCGGGCGGGCTCAGGCATCGCGCACCGCCGCGCGCTCCCCGTAGGCCGCGGCGCCGACGGTGCCCGCGACGAACAGCCCCATGGCCACGAGCAGGAACTGCCCCGGCGCCACGAGCCAGGCCACCAGCGCGCACCCGAGCGCGTACAGCGGCACGCGCGCGGAACGCAGCGCGCGCACCGCCTCGGTGGCGAGGACGGCGAAGAGCCCGGTCAGCACCCAGGAGAGGTCGGGCAGGTGGGCCGCCACCGCGCCCCCGACCGTGGCACCGAGCACCCCGCCGCCGACCCAGTAGGTCTGCAACAGGATCTGCATGGCTATGAGTTGCGGTCCGCTCAGGTCGCGGCCCGGTGGCACGGACGTCAGGGCGTACGCCTCGTCGATGAGGGCGAACATGCCGTAGGCCCGCGCGAGCGGCCCGGCCACCCGGTGCAGCGGGAACGTCAGGCAGTAGAAGACGTGGCGCCCGTTGACGAGCAGCGTGGTCACGGCGACCGCGGCCGGCGACACGGGGGTGGCCGCGGTCGCCGCGGCGAGCAGCAGGAACTCGAGCGAGCCCGCGTAGATCAGCCCGCCGAAGGCAGGCGCCCACCACCAGGCGAGCCCCGACTGAACGACCAGTACGCCGAAGGCGATCCCCAGCGGCACCATGCCGAACGCGCAGGGCAGCGTCAGGCGCGCGACCGTACGGAACGAACGTGCGGTTTCCATCATGCCGGCAAGCCTAGGCGGGCGAGCGCGCACGATGGTTGCCTTAAATTGCCCGCCATCGCGCTCTCGCGCAATAATCCACCTGTGGATGACCTCGATCGCGCCATCATCATGGAGCTGGAAGCGGCCGGCCGTATCAGCAACGCGGAGCTCGCGGCACGCGTCGGCCTCACCCCCGCCCCGTGCCTGCGCCGGGTCCGCCGCCTCGAAGAGGACGGCGTGATCACCGGCTATCACGCCCGGGTGGATCCCGAGGCGACGGGCCGCGGCTTCGAGGTGCTGGTCAACGTGGACCTCGTCGTGAAGGACCGTGCCACGGTGCTCGCGTTCGAGGAACGCGTCGCCTCGTTCGACGAGGTCGTCGAGTTCCGCCGCATGTTCGGCCTGCCCGACTACTTCGTGCGCATCGCCACCGAGTCCATCGAGCACTACGAGGAGTTCGTGACCCATGTGATGGACGTGCCGGGCCTCGCACGGGTCGACTCGCACCTCACGATGAAACGCATCAAGTGACGCGCGGCGGCGGCCCCGGGCGTCACTTCGTGACGCGCGCCTCCATCCTTACGAGCCCCGCGACGCCGAACTGGAGGATGATCGGCAGGGTGTGACGGCCGGTCACGCCCTTGACGTGGTGGAAGGTCACCGTGGGCCCGCCGCTGGAGCCGAAGGTGGTGCTGCCGTTCGGCAGGATCTGGATGCCGGCCGTGTTCAGGGCGCCGTTGCCCTTGGTGCCCTTGGCGCCCGTGAGCTTGCCGCGCGCTCCGCCCGGGGTGCCGACCATGTCGAGGTGGTCGGTGACCGTTCCCGAGTTGCGTACGGTCATGGCGAGCGTGCCGTCGCCCGCCGCGTCGAGGTGCGCCACGGCCCCGGTGACGGTCACCACGGAGCTGTTGTTGCTCGCCTTGACCTCGCCCGGCGTGCCGCTCGGCGAGGGGGAGGCGGAGGCGCCGGACGAGGAGTCGTCGCTGCACCCGGCGAGGCCGCCCACGAGGACGGCGGGCAGTACGACCGCGGTGGCCGCCCTGGTGAGAAGGGTCTTCCGTGCGGGCTTCGCGTTACGTGCCATTCCTGCATTATGCGAGCGCGCGGTCCCGGCCGTGCGGGCGGGTCCGCGCGGCCGGGCCCGCCTGCTCCGAGGGACCGCGCGGCCGCACGGTGGGCTCGGCGGGCCCGCGAAAGGGCATGAGAACATGCGTGCGTGGTGGACAACTCTGCGACGGTCGTCGTCGACACGACGGACGGGGGTGACCGTGTCGTGCGCGCGACCGGTTCCCTGGACGACGAGAACGCGTATCTGCTGGAGGAGGCCCTGGACAAGGCGGACGCGTCGTCGCCGCCCCTGGTCGTGGCCGACCTCTCCGGGCTGACGTTCGCCGACTCGACCGTGCTGCACGTACTGCTGCGGGCGCGGGGCAGGTGCCGGGCGTCCGGCGGGCGGCTGGTGATAGCCGGGCCGCTCGACGGCGTGGTGGGACGGCTCTTCGAGGTAACGGGCACGCGCGAGGCCTTCTCGTTCGCGGAGACCGTGGAAGCCGCACTCTCCCGGTGAGCGGCGGACTGCGAGCCGCGGGCGCCGGTGAGGTCCCCAGGACCGCGGCGGAAGCCCGCCGGCGGGTGCACGCGCTCCTGACGCGTGAGGGCTGGGCCCCCGAGGGGCCGGGACCGCACGGCACGCTCGTCGCCGACGCGTTGCTGATCACCTCCGAGCTGGTGACCAACGCGCTGCGGCACGGGGGCGGCCTGACCGGATTCACCGCGACCGTCGAGGACGGCTGCCTGGTCGTCACGGCCGCCGACGCGAGCACGCGCGTGCCCGTCCCGCGGGCACCCGGCGGCGCCGCGGGCACGGGTGGCTACGGCTGGCCCCTGATGCGCCGGCTCGCCGGCACCCCGGACGTCACCGTTTCGGACGCGGGCAAGACGGTGCGTGTGGCCATGCCGCTGTCCGCACGTCCTGACGCGGCGACGTCCCTGATTCCGTGACGTCGCTGATCCCATGACGGCCGCGTGGCGGAGCCCGTCCGCCCGCGCCGCCGGCTCCGGCGCGGCTTGCCCCGCGCCCGGCCCATGAGGGACAGTTGCCGGACGGAAACGTTCCGTTCGAGCGGAGGGTGGTGAGGCCCGCGTCACGCGAGCCGATGCACGTGGAAACATCCGAGTACGTCTACGACGGATCGAGGACCACCCGGCCCGCACCGGGAACCACCTGGGCCGACGCACCCTGTCCGGCCCTTCGGGCGGACGCCGCGGGCGCCGTGGTCGACGTCAACGCGGCCGCTGGTGCGCTGCTGCCCACCGCCCGGCCGCGCGCGCCGCTCGCGGACGCGGTTCCGGCCTGGCTGGCCGACGCGCACCGCCGTTTCGTCACCGCGACACGGCCCACGGACGGGGAGCGGCGCTTCGGGATGGTCCGGGGCGAGCTGGCGGGCCGCAGCTTCGAGGCACGTCCGACGCCGGCCGCGGCGGGCGAGGTCGTGTGGTGGCTGGTGGACGACACCGAACTGCGGCTGGCCGAGAAGGCCCTGCGCACGGAGCAGGAGCGGACGGCGTTCCTCGCCGAGGCGTCGAGCACCCTGCTCACCTCGCTGAACGTCGACCGCTGCATGGAGGTGACCGCGGAACTCGCCGCCCGGCACCTCGCCGACGCGGCCGTGGTCGTCGCCCCGGCGGCGCGGCGGCACTATCCGGTGGCCTACGCGGGTCCCGGCGGGGTGGTGCGGCGCCGGTCGGTGCACGCGGACCCGGCCGCCGTGCCGGGTCTGAGCGAGGCGCTGCAAGGCTTCCCCCCGGTCCCCTCGCGCTGGATCGACCCGTCGCTGCTGCCGGAATGGGCGGTACCCGAGGGGCTCTCGCAGCCCGTCGGCTCGGTCGTGGTGACTCCCCTGCCCGGCCATGGCGTGCCGGCCGGCGCCGTCGTCCTGCTGCGGCGGGACGATCATCGCGCGTTCGACGAGAGCGAGGAGGTGTTCGCCCGGTTGTTCGCCGCGCGCGCCGGGGCCGCGCTGTCGGCCGCCAGGCTGTACGCGGAGCAGGCGAGCATCACCGACACGCTGATGCGCGACCTCCTGCCGCCGTCGCTGCACCAGGTGAACGGCGTGGAGTTCGCGGGTGGTTACCGCGCCTCGGGCGCGGCCGAGCGCGCGGGCGGCGATTTCTACGACGTGCATCCTGGCGAGGGGCCGGGCGAGGAGTCCCTGGTGGTGCTGGGCGACGTGTGCGGCAAGGGCCTTGACGCCGCCGTGCTCACCGGCAAGATCCGTAACACCGTGCAGGCGCTGCTGCCGATGGCCGGCGATCACCAGCGGGTGCTCGACCTCCTCAACGGAGCGCTGGTCAACTCGCACCACACCCGGTTCGCGACGATGGTCCTCGCCTCCGTGCGACGGAGCGCCGGGCGCGTCCGGTTGCGGCTGACGAGCGCGGGCCACCCGGCGCCACTGATCGTCAGGGCGGACGGCGGCGTGGAGGAGGCGGACACCCGCGGGTCGCTGGTCGGGGTGCTGCCGCGCGTCACCTCACGGACGGTGACGGCCGATCTCGCCGCGGGCGAGACGTGCCTGCTGTTCACCGACGGCATCACCGAGGCCAGGGGCGGACCGCTGGGGGACGAACTGTTCGGTGACGGCCGGCTGAAGTCCGCACTTGCGGAATGCGCGGGCCTGCCGGCGGAGGCGGTCGTCGAGAGGATCCAGATGCTGGCGTCCGAGTGGGTGGGAGACAGGAGGCACGACGACATGGCCGTCGTCGCCATCACCGCGCCGCGCACCACACACCTGAGCGCGGTGGACGGACACACACGGGGCAGGTTCACCGCATGACGAGTACACGGCCAGCGGCGGCCGCCCAGGCGGAGGCGGGAGCCCCCGCGATCGTGGCGGCACGCGAGCGGTTGTGGCACGCGATCGGCGAGGGCGACGAGTACGCGGCGGTCGAGGTCGTGTTCGCGGCGCTCGACGACGGCGTCCCCGCGGAATCGGCCCTCCTCGATCTGATCGCCCCGGTGCAGCACCGCGTCGGCGTCGAGTGGGCGGCGAACCGGCTCAGCGTCGCGGCCGAGCACGCGGCCAGCGCCATCAACGACCGCGTCATCGGCACGCTGGCCCACCATCCGCGCGCCAGGGCGGAGCCGGCACGCGGACGGGTGACGGTGGCGTGCGTGGACGGCGAGTGGCATGCGCTGCCGGCCCGGCTGCTGGCCGAGGTGCTGCGGTTGCGCGGCTGGCGCGTCGACTTCCTCGGCGCGCAGGTCCCGTCGCCCCACCTCGTGGCGCATCTGCACAAGACCGCCCCGGACGTCGTCGCCCTGTCCTCGTCGATCGCGACGCGGCTGCCGATGGCGCACGCGGCGATCACCGCCTGCCAGGCAGCCGGTACGCCGGTGCTCGTGGGCGGCGCCGCCTTCGGACCCGACGGGCGGTACGCGAGGGCGCTGGGCGCGGACGCCTGGGCGCCCGACGCCCGCGCCGCCGCCGACCGGCTCGCCCAGGGGCTGCGCCGGGCCGCGGGCCTCGCGGCGCACCAGCCGGTTGACGACCTGCCGCACCTGGCGGACCAGGAGTACACCATGGTCTCCCGGACGAGGTCCGAGCTGGTGAAGGAAGTCCTCACGGTCCTGGCCGGCCGGTTCCCCGGGATGCGCTCCTACACGGACGCGCAACGCCGGCACACCGCCGAGGACATCGCCCACGTGGTGGAGTTCCTGGCGACCGCCCTGTACGTGGACGACGCGGAGCTGTTCACGGGGTTCATCGCCTGGACGGCGGAGATCCTCGCGGTGCGGCACGTGCCGGCGGTGTCCCTGACGCACTCCCTGCACATCCTCGGCGGGCGCCTGGCGGACTTCCCGCGCGCCACGGCCATGCTGACCCAAGCGCTGAGCGCGCTGCCCGAGGCGGGTGAGGACGCATGACGGCCCTTTCGCCCTCCGGCTTCACGGTGACCGTGGAGACGGCGCCGCGCGGGGTGTCGCTGCGGCTCGCGGGCGAGCTCGACCTCGACACGGCGGACGATCTGGTGGACGCGGTCCGCGGGCAGCTGACCGGTCCGGGCCGGGACGAGGTGTGCCTGGACTGCGCCGATCTGACGTCCTGCGACTCGAGCGGGCTGGCCGCGCTGCTGATGGCCCGCCGGCTCACGGCGGCCGCCGGCGTCGGCCTGCGGCTGGCCGACCGGCCCCCGCACCTGACGCGGATGCTGGAGATCACGGGCACGCTGGAACACCTCACGGAGCCGTACCCGCTCGGCGAGCCCGAGGCAGGTGCCCGCGAATCCCACGGTCCGCACCCCGGCGCGGGCTGACGGACGCGGGCTGACGCGCGCTGGGCCGACGCGCGCTGGGCTGACGCGCGCTGGGCTGACGCGCGCTGGGCTGACGCGCGCTGGGCTGACGCGCGCTGAGCCGACGCGCGCTGGGCTGACGCGCGCTGAGCCGACGCCCTTTGGGCGGCCGCCTACCGTCCGCTCGGCACGTCGAGCGCGGCGTCGATCTCGTCCAGGTACGCGGTGACGGGCCCGAGGGCGAGCAGCCCGCTGCCCGCACCGGCGAGCTCCCCGGCCGCGGGCGCGAGGGCGGCGCGTGCCCGCGCCAGTACCTCCGTGTCCCCCAGCGTGACGGCCGCGCGCGCGGCGAGGCACCACATCGCCTCGGTCAGCAGGTCGCCCGGCGGGTCGGGAAGGGCGCGGAGTGCGGCGCGCGCGGCTTCTTCGCGGTGGCCGGCCAGCAGCACCAGCGGCAGGGCCCAGGGCCTGTAGGGGCCCCAGTCGGTGCCCGAAGCCTCGCCGGCGTCCGCGGGCTGTCCGTCGCGCACCCGCAGCGACAGCAGGGCGAGCGGCAGCAGGCCGCGCTCCAGGCCCGGCATGCCCGCGCCGTCCAGCGCG
Source organism: Streptomyces montanisoli (assembly GCF_017813245.1). GTDB lineage: Bacteria > Actinomycetota > Actinomycetes > Streptomycetales > Streptomycetaceae > Streptomyces > Streptomyces montanisoli. The sequence continues at coordinate 21,333 of NZ_JAGIQL010000019.1, read as the reverse complement.
GCCGCCGCGTAGCGGTAGGCGGCGGCCGCCTCGGCCGCGGGCGCGGTGCCGCTCGCGGCGAGGCGCATCGCGCGGTACCAGCGGGTGAACACGTCGACCAGCGGCAGCTCGTTGCGCCGCGCCAGGGCGGTGGCCGCGTCCGCGTGCCGGTCGGCCGCGGAGAAGTCGGCCAGCGCGGAGCGCGCCTGGCAGCGGATCAGGTGGCCGAGCACCTCGTACGTGACGAGGCCGTGCCGCGTGGCGAGCCCGACGAGCTCCGCGCCGATGGCGTCGCGCTCGGTGGCGAGGCCGGTGCGGTGGCAGGTCTGCATGAACAGCCCGTCGAGGGCGAACGCCAGCAGGGCGGGGTCGTCGAGTCCGCGGGCGAGCCGCTCGGCGCGCAGGGCCGCCGTGCGGCCACGTGACGGCGGGGCGCCTTCGGGCGTGGGCGGGGTGCCGCGGGTCTCCACGGCGATGGTGGCGAGCAGCCGGGCCCTGGCGCTGTCGTGGCCGTCGTCCGGGAGGGCGGCGAGGGTGCGCTCGGCGGCTGCCACGACGCGGGCCGCCTGCGCGGGGTCATCCACGCGGGTCCACACGGCGGGCACGTCGTACGCCCCGATCACGCGGGCCGTGAGTTCCGCGTCGCCCGTCTCCTCCGCGGCGAGGGCCGCGGCCACCCGGTGCTCGCGTGCCGCCAGGAGGCCGGGCCCGCCGGTGACCGCCAGGTCACGCAGCAGTCCCACCGTCGATTCGAGGCGCGCGCGTGCGCCCACCGCCACGGTCCTGTCGTACGCGGCCGCCGCCCTGGCCCACACTTCCTCGGCGCCGCCGCCGGGACCGAGATGCCCGGCCTGGGCGAGTATGTCCTCCTCCAGGCGGCGCAGCGCGGGCCCCGGCTCCACGCCGAGCCGGCCGGCCAGCAGGGCGCGGGCGCGGCGCAGGACCGCGAGGGCGTCGCCCTGGCGGCCGTCGCGGTAGAGGGCGCGCGCCAGCAGGCCCCAGGCGTTCTCCCGCCACGGGTGCTCGGCGACGTGCGCGTCGAGGCCGGCGGCGGCCTCGGCTGCGCGGCCGAGCGCGAGCAGCGCCTGAGCCCGTGCCTCGACGGCCCGCAGGCGCAGTTCCGCGAGGCGCGCGCGTTCCGTGCGCGCCCAGGGATCGCCGGCGAAGTCGGCGTAGGCGGGGCCGCGCCACCAGCCGATGGCCCGGTCGAGCCGCTCGGCCGCCTGCGCGGGCGCCAGGCCGGCCGCGGCGGTCACGGCGTGCTCGAAGCGCCAGGCGTCGACGGCGTCGCGTTCCGGACGCAGCGCGTATCCGGGCCCCTCGGTGACGAGGAGGCGGGGCGTCGCGCGCGGCGGCCGTTCGGGTTCGACGGCGCGGCGCAGGACGGCGACGAAGGTGCGTACTGCCCCGACCGCGTCGGGCGGCGGCTCGTCCCACAGGTCCTCGACGAGGCGCGTGACGGGCACGACCCGGCGCCTGGCGACGACGAGCCGCGCGAGGACGGCGCGATGGCGGGGGCCCTTCAGGGCGACCTGGCCGCCCTCGCCGTCCCACGCCAGCACGGGCCCGAGGACCCCGATGGAGACGCCCATGCCCGCACCGTCCTCTCCCGCGCCCGCGTGCTGTCTTTCCCGGCCTGCCTGCCGGTCAGCGTAGGACGTGCTGATCGGATGCTCATCCGCGGCCGTGAGGCTGGAACACCTGGTCACAGTCACCCACGGAAAGGAACGCGAGCAATGGCTCCCGTCATCCCAGGCTTCGAGTACCACCGCGTGCCGGTCGCGGACGGCGTGTCCCTCAGCGCCGCCGTCGGCGGTGCGGGGCCCGCGATCGTCCTGCTGCACGGCTTCCCGCAGACCCACCTCATGTGGCGGCATGTCGCCGCCCGGCTGGCCGCCGACCACACCGTGATCTGCCCCGACCTGCGCGGGTACGGCGCGAGCGGCAAGCCCGCGGAGGACGGCCAGGACACCTACTCCAAACGCACCATGGGCGAGGACGTCGTCGCGCTCGCGCGGGCGCTCGGCCACGACCGCTTCGCCCTGGCCGGGCACGACCGCGGGGCGCTGGTCGCGTTCCGTGCCGCCTTCGACCACCCGTCCGCCGTCACCCACCTGGCTTGCCTTGACGTGCTGCCGACCCTGGACATGTGGGAGGCGATGCACGGCGCGGCGGCCGCCGTCGGCTTCCATCTCTACCTGATGGCCCAGCCGCCTGGCCTGCCCGAGCGGATGATCGCCGCGGCCCCCGACGCCTTCTTCGGCCACTTCCTCGACGTCTGGACGAACGATCCGGCCGCGCTCCCGGCCGATGTGCGCGCCGCCTACCTCGACGCGTGCCGCGGCGCCGTTCCGTCGATCGTGGCCGACTACCGTGCGTCGGCGGGCATCGACGTGCGGCACGACGAGGCGGACCGCGCGGCGGGCAATCGGCTCGCCATGCCGGTCGCGGTCCTGCAGCAGGACTGGGGCGCCGCACTCGGCTACGACGCGGCGGCGCTGTGGGGCGCCTGGGCCGCCGACCTGCGCCACACGACGGTCACCTGCGGCCACTTCATGGCGGAGGAGGCGCCGGACGAGGTAACGAAGGCGCTGCGCGACCTCATCGGATGACAACGACCCGGGGAACAGGGCCCGTTCGTGCGGGGCGCGGCCGCCCGGGGTCTCGACAGAAGCCGGCATTCCGGTGACAGTGGTGGCGGCAGGCGCGCCGGCGGTCGCCGCCGGGCCGCCTGCCGCAGCCACAGCGGAATCGGATGCGGGGCGCCGGCCGCCCCGTGTCCCTGGTCCGATGCCGGCACCGCCCGGCGGAAGCGAGGCACCATGGCCGACGTGATCGTGATCCGCAAGCTGGACAAGAAGGAGACCACCGGCGACAACGGCGGCAACGGCGGTTCCTGACAGGGCCGTTGCCGCCCATCGAGCGAGAGGAGTCCGCATGGCCGACGTGATCGTCATCCGCAAGCTCGACAAGAAGGAGACCACCGGCGACAGCAACGCCAACGGCACCTGACGGGGCCGTGGTGTGCGAGACGGGGCCGGGCCCGGCGCCGCGGTTCGCGCGGCCCCGGGTCAAGCCCGAGCACGCCGCGTACCGCACGGTGGACGGCAATGTGCGCATCGGGGGTGTCGTGTACGGGATCGGCGCCGAGATCGCCGACCCGGGCGGGTGGGTGTGGTCGCTGGTGTGTGCGCTCGACGGCAGCCGCTCGGAGCCCGACGCCGTGGCGGAGGTGTGCCGCGCCCACCCCGACGTCGGCGGGGACGCCGTGCGGGCGGCGCTCGGGCAACTGGTGTCGTCGGGGTACGTGGACGACGCCGCCGCGCGTCCCGACGGCTTCTCCGCTCGTGAACAGGAGCGGTACGGGCGCGGCGTGGCGTTCTACCGCTGGACCGACCTGTCCGCGCGCGCCTCCGCGTGGGAGGTGCAGCGGCGGCTGCGCCAGGCGCGCGTCGTGGTGCTCGGCGTCGGCGGCACGGGAGGCTCGGCGGCGCAGGCGCTGGCCGCGTCGGGCGTGGGGCTGCTGCACCTGGTCGACGGCGATGTGGTGGAGCTGTCCAACCTGAACCGCCAAGTGCTGTACGGGGAGGGCGACATCGGCCGGCCCAAGGTGGTGGCCGCGGCCGAGCGGCTGCGTGCGGTGAACGGCGACATCGAGGTGACAGCGGAGCGGCGGAACGTGTCCGACAGTGCCGGGATCGCCGCGCTGGTCGCGGGTTTCGACGTCCTGGCGCTCGCCGCCGACCAGCCTCGTACCATCCGTCGCGCCGCCAACGCGGCGTGTCTGGCGAGCGGCACGCCGTGGGCCACGGCGGGCTATCACGGGCCCGCCGTCCGTGCGCAGGCGTTTCGGCCGGGCGACGGCGCGTGCTGGGAGTGCCGGCACACCAGTGCTTATGCGGAGGCCGACCTGCGCCTCGCGCCGGGCCAGGACCCCGAACTGGCCTCGGCGCACCTGCCGCACAACCCCGTGAACGCGGTCTCGGCAGGCCTGTCCGGCATGCTGCTCGCCCACGCGGTGCTGGCGCTGCTCACCGGTGTGCCCGCGCTGCCGTCGGGCAGCGGGTTCGGTGTCAATCTGGCGTTGCCGAGCGACACGGTGTGGGACCACGGGCCGCGCCTCGCCGACTGCCCGGCCTGCGGTGACGGCGCACGGTGAGCACGCCGGTGGGCGCGGAGGCCGTCCGGGTCACCCTGCATCCGCTGCGCGGCCGGCGGGACGGCGCGGAGTGGATCGTGGGCCGGATGGACACGGGCGACTTCGTCGCCCTGCCTGACGCGGGTCACGACGCGGTCGAACTGCTCGCCGCGGGCCTGACCGTCCAGCAGGCCAGGCAGCGGCTCGTGGACCGCACGGGACGCGACCTGGACCTGCCCGCGTTCGTCGCCGCGCTGGTCGAGCTGGGGTTCGTCGCGGCGATCGACGGCGTCCCTGTGGCCTCGCCGCCCCCGGTGCGGCCGACCTGGCCGTGGCTGCGCGAGGGGCACGTCCGCCGGCTGCTGCACCCGGCGCTGCTCGCCGTGCCGTTCCTCGCGGTGCTCGCCGCCGTGGTGGCGGTGGCGCGGCAGCCCGCGCTGCTGCCCTCGTACCACGACCTGCTGTTCAGCCGGCACGGCAGTGTGGTGCTCGCGGTGGAGTTCGTGTGCGGCTGGTCGCTGGTGTTCCTCCACGAGCTGTGCCACCTGGTGACCGCGCGGGCGGCGGGGGTGCCCGGCCGGATCAGGATGGGGACACGGCTGCAGTTCCTCGTCGCGCACACCGATGTGAGCGGCATCGTGACGGCGCCGCGCAGGCACCGGCTGACGGTCTACCTGTCGGGCATCGCCTTCAACCTCACCGTCTCGGCCGGGTGCGTGCTCGCGCTCGCGGCGGGGTCCCTGCCCGACGGGCCGCCCCGCCGCCTGGTGGCGGCGCTCGCCGTCGTCTCGCTGCTCTCCTTGCCGTTCGAGTTCATGGTGTTCATGCGCACGGACGTGTACTTCGTGCTGGAGGACCTGGCGGGCGCGAAGGACCTGTACGGCGACGGCACGGCGTACGCGCGCTTCCTGGTGGCGCGCGCGGGGCGGCGGCTGCGCGGCCGGCCCGCGCCCGTGGATCCGAGCGCGGGCTTCGGGGTGCGCGAGCGGCGGGCCGTCCGGGCGTTCAGCGTCCTGCTGGTGGCCGGGACGGCCGCCTGCCTCGCGACGATGGCGGCGGTGACGCTGCCCGCCGACGTCGGGCTGCTCTCCGGTGCGGTCCGCCATGCGGCGGGTGGGCGCGGCCCGTGGGACAGGTGGGACGCGGCGGCCGTGCTGGCTGTGCTCGGCGGCGGGCAGCTGGCCTGGGCGTTCCTGTGGTGGCGCCGCCACCGGGTGCGCGTGGCCCGGCTGGCCCGCCGCGTGATGCGCCGCTCGCCGGCCGGGGCGCGCGCGGCCCGCTGACAGGACGATCCGCAGGACGGCCCGTCCGGGCACCGTGACCTCCGCCCGGGTGCGGGCGTTCTCCCTCCGTACACGAGCGATCTTGCGCAAACCGTTGACCGGGAAGTAACTCGCAAGTAACTTCCGCAGGGCGCCGCTCACTTCACGCCCGGCTTCGCCGGGCACCCTCACGCCTGACCCGAGGAGACCGCAGATGTCGATGCGCGCCCTGATCCGAGGACTCACCGCCGCCACCGCCGCCGCCGGCGCGGTGGCGCTCGGACTCACCGCCCCCACCGCCCAGGCCGCCACCCCCCTGCCGTACGTCGCGATGGGCGACAGTTACAGCGCGGGTTCCGGCATCCTGCCGCTCGATCCCACCGCCTCGCTGCTCTGTGCCCGCTCGACGGCCGACTACCCGCATGTCATCGCCTCCCGCACCGGGGACCGGCTCACCGACGTCACCTGCGGCGGCGCCGAGACCAAGGACTTCGCGGGCTCCCAGTACCCGGGGGTCGCCCCGCAGCTCGACGCCCTCGGCGACAGCACCCGGCTCGTCACGATGACGATCGGCGGGAACGACAACAACACCTTCATCGACGCGCTCCTCGCGTGCGGCTCCGCGGGGGTCGTCACGGTCGGCAACGGCGCCCCGTGCAAGGCCCTGTACGGGAACTCGTTCGACCGGACGATCGACAACAGCACGTACCCCGCCGTGCGCTCGGCCCTGCGGGCCGTGCGGGCCAAGGCGCCGAACGCCCGTGTGGCCATCCTCGGCTACCCGTGGATCGTGCCCGCGAAGGCCGACCCGTCATGCTTCCTGAAGATGCCCATCGCCTCGGGCGACGTGCCGTACGTGCGGGACATCCAGACGCACCTCAACGCGGCGGTGGAGCGGGCCGCCCATGACACGGGGGCGACGTTCGTCGACATGTCGGGCGTGTCCGAGGGTCACGACGCCTGCGCGCCCGTCGGCACGCGCTGGATCGAGCCGGTGCTCTTCGGCAGCAACTACGTGCCCGTCCACCCGAACGCGCTCGGCGAGCGGGCGATGGCGAGCCAGACCCTGAAGGTGCTCGGCGGAAGCTGACCGATCCACCGCACCGGTCCGGCGCCGTCGGCGTCGGGCCGGTGTGCCGTTGGCGTCGGGCCGGTGTGGCGCCGACGGGCGCCGCACCCTAATATCGAACGCATGAACGAACGACGTCATGCGGTCTCGCCGCTCCCCCGGCGGTACGACGGGGTGCGGGCCGGATGACGGACGGCCCACCGCCGCCCTCGCGCCTCGACCTCCTGCGGTTCCTGCGCCGGTACGTGGAGCAGGAGCTCGGCCGGATCGACACCTGGATCGCCCACGAGGAGCGCGCGGCGGACAAGGAGCGGCGCGAGCACCTCAAGCGGCAGCAGGCACGCCCGCCCGCCGGGGACTGGATCATCAGCGACGCCAGGGGGCCGCGCCCGGGGACGACGGTCTGGCTGCACACCGGCGGGTGCTGGGACCTGCGCCCCGGCATGCGGCCGCTCACGCGGGTCCAGGCGCTGGACGCGCTCGGCCGGGACGGCGTGCGCGCCTGCCCGTCGTGCCGGCCCGACCGGGACCTCGGCGTGCTGGAGTGAGAGGCTGTTGTCTTACCCAGTGTGGGATCAGGCCGAGGGGGTTGGCGCTGTCAGGTCCAAGGCGGAGGAGGGAGTCGACGCGGAGCGTCGGCGACCGACGACAACGCCGGAGATGGCTGTGCCAGGCGACTCGGCCCCCGCAGGGGGTAAGACAACAGCCTCTGAGGGCCCAGGCCATCCGTCCCGGGCACACGAGGGCCCCGCGGCGCTACGGGAGCGCCGCGGGGCCTTCGTACAGACGTCCGGGTCGCGGACCGCGACTAGTGGGCGCCGCCCGCGAGGAAGCCGCCCTCGGCGTACGTGATGCCGTAGGGGCCGCCCAGGTTGGCGTAGCTGCCGTGCGCGCCGATGAAGCCGACGCCGTGGTCGTGGTGGACGTGGCGGCCGTGGTCGTGGCCGTCCGCGAACGCCGTGCCGGTGACGGGGACGAGGGCGGCCATGCCCAGGGCGACGACGGCCGCGGCGCGGGCGATGTTCGTGCGCATTCGGTACCTCCTGCTGGTGAAAGGGACGGGGGTTCCTTCACCTGTCGCGCGGCACGCGTACCGAATCCGGCGGCGAGTTGCCTCTTCCGAGTGAGGTTCTTGCTCCGCCCTCAGCAGGCCGCCGGCCGCCCGGGCCCAGAGCCTTCTCAGTCCTTCTTGGCGGCGACGCCCGCCCAGATCGGCGCCCTGTGCTCGTCCACCCGCATGTCCGCGCTGCCGATGTCGACCGCGACGGGTTCCGGGCGCCACATGTGCGGCACCACGAGCCCCGGCTCGATGAGCGAGAGGCCGTCGAAGAAGCCGAGGACCTCGTCCTTGGTGCGTCCCTGCAACTGGGATCCCGAGGACTCGAAGTCCGACTCGAGTCCGCCGACGCCGTCCTGGTCGAGGTCGCGCGCGAGGTGGGTGATCACCAGGAAGCTGCCGGGGACGAGCTCGTCGACCAGGCGCCGGACGACCGCGTACGGGTCGGCCGTCGCGGGCAGCCAGTGCAGCAGCAGGCACATGCTGAGCGCCACCGGGCGGTCGAGGTCGAGGGTCTCGCGCAGCAGCGCCGAGGCGAGGATGCCGTCCGGATCGGACGCGTCCGCGTCGATGTAGGCCGTACGGCCCGCCGGGTCGCTGGTGTGCAGCGCGCGCGAATGCGCCAGCACGATGGGGTCGTTGTCCACGTACACGACCCGGCTGTCCGGTGCGACGGACTGGGCGGCCTCGTGCAGGTTGGGCTGCGTCGGGATGCCCGTGCCGATGTCGAGGAACTGCCGGACGCCGGCCTCGGCCGCCAGGTACCGCGTCGCCCTGAGCATGAAGTCCCGGTTGGCCCTGGCGGTCGGCTGCGCGGTGGGCACGTTGGCGACGACCTGCGCCGCCATGGCGCGGTCCGGCTCGTAGTTGGTCTTGCCGCCGAGCAGCACGTCGTAGACGCGCGCGGCGTGCGGCCGGTCGGTCTTCAGATCGACCGGCGCGCGGCTTTCGCCCCGTGTCATCCAGTCCGGTGTGTCCGGCATCGCACTCCCACCCTTTCCCCTGCCAACTCCCCCGCACCATAGACCGTTTTGCCCGCTCGGACAGCCACCCGCGTTCCGCACGCCCGTACGGCGGCCGGTGCGGCGGCCGACGCAACGGCCCTCGCGCCTACCGCCATCGCGCGCCCCTGACCGGCTCACCGAGCGCGGGCACCGCCTCGCGCTCCCGCGCCGGATCGGGCGGAAGCTCGGCCCCGGAGCGCGGCTCATCGCCGCACGCGACCGCCGCCCAGACGGCCTTGCCGTCGGTGTCGGGCGTGGTCCAGCCCCACGTCTCGCTGAGGCAGTCGATGATGTGCAGGCCGCGGCCCGACTGGGCGAAGTAGTCCGGCTCCCTGAGTTCGGGCACCGCCGTGCTGCGGTCGCAGACCGCGAACAGCACGGTGCCGCGGCGGCGCAGCAGGCCGAGCCAGAGGGGCGGGCCGGGCGCGTGCCGCGGCGGGAGCGCGCCGAGCCCGTAACGCAGCGCGTTGCTCAGCAGCTCCGAGACGATGAGCGCGGCGTTGTCCACCAGGGGGCCGAGTGACCAGCCGTGCAGCGTGGAGCCGGTGAACTGCCGTCCCTCACCGACCGCCTGGCCGTCGGCGGGCAGGGCGCGCGCCGTGAAGCGCGGGGCCGCGACCGTACCGTCCTGCGGGAAGGCGTCGCGCGACACGCGCTGCAGCAGACGGTCGACGGTGGCCCCGTGTAAGGCACCTGAGGGTCCGTTCGGGCGGCATGTCATCGCGATCTCCGTGGAGCGGCCAGTTCATCACAAGCGGGTGATCGCCGCCCACTATCCCCCTGAGGGGGATGGTGCCGCAACTGCATCTGCAATTACAGTCGGGGGAACGCAATTGCTGCATCAAGTGCAGATGCAATTGCAGAAGGTGACGCCTGCCCAGGCGGCGCCCGTGAGACAAGAGGAGCGGCTGGCATGCGGAAGACCGACAACGGGACGCGGTCCGACCTGATCGAGGGCGTCACCTGGACGAAGAGCCTGCACAGCGCTCCAGGCGGCAACTGCGTGGAGCTGGCCGCGCTCCCGGACGGCGCCGTCGCGGTACGCAACTCCCGCCATCCGCAGGGCCCCGCGCTGGTCTACACGCGCGCCGAGATGGCCGCGTTCGTCGCGGGTGCGAAGGACGGCGAGTTCGACGGGTTCACCGGCTGACGCGCGCCCGCGGCGGCGGGCCCGCGCCCCTTCACGGCGGCGGGCCCGTGCTCACCCGGAGCGACGATTCGTGCCCCTGCTGTACGCGGCGGGGTCCGGGATGGAACACTGGGGTGTTCGTGTCCACGTAGTCGCCATACGGGAGTTGTCATGACCGCCATGCCGCGGCCGAACGGTGAGCAGTCCTCGCTGAGGCACTACCTGGACCGGCCCCAGATCGGCCCGACGGCGCTGCGCGTCCTGCTGGGCGGGCGCCTGCGCCGGCTGCGGCAGGAGCGCGGCATCACCCGCGTGCAGGCGGGCAAGGAGATCCGCGCGTCGGACGCGAAGATCACCCGCCTCGAGCGCGGCCAGGTCGGCTTCAAGCAGCGTGACGTCGCCGACCTGCTGACGCTGTATCACGTCGTGGACGAGGCAGAGCGTGCCGACTACGTGGAGATGGCCAGGCAGGCCAGCCTCCCGGGCTGGTGGCACCGGTACAACGACGTGCTGGAGAGCTGGTTCGAGCTGCACGTCGGCCTCGAAGAGGCGGCGTCCCTGATCCGCACGTACGAGGTCCAGTTCCTGCCCGGCCTGCTCCAGACGCCCGAGTACGCCCGGGTCGTCACGCGTCTCGGCTACCCGGACGCGCCCGAGTCGAAGATCAACCGACTCGTCGAGCTGCGCATGGAGCGCCAGAGGCTGCTCACGCGCGACGGGGCGCCGAGGCTGTGGGCCGTGGTGGACGAGGCCGTGCTGCGCCGCCCGTTCGGCGGGCCCGAGGTGGTGCGCCACCAGATGGAGCACCTCATGGAGATCGCCGAACTGCCCAACGTCACCCTGCAGATCGCCCCGTTCAGCGTGGGCGCGATGGCCGCGGCGGGCACGCCGATCACGATCCTGCGGTTCAGCGAGCCCGACCTGCCGGACAAGGTCTACCTGGAGAACCTGACGGGCGCGGTCTACCTGGACAAGCAGGAGGAGATCGACCAGTACTCGCTGATCATGGACCGGCTGGTCACCGAGGCGAACCCGCCGCAGGAAGCCGCCACCTACCTCGAGTCCCTGATCAAGCAGTACTCCTGACGCCGCATCCGCCGTCGCGGACGGGCATCACGAGGGTGGTGAAACTGCCCTGGTCGGCTGAGCGCACGACGACGGGCTCGTCCGGTGAGGTGAGTTCGAGCAGCACGTCGGGGCCGACCCCGGCGTCGAGCGCCGGGAGCAGCACGGCCGGGTCGAACAGGACGCGCACGGCCCCTCCCAGACAGACGGCGTCGAGCGTGGTGGTGGCCGATCCTGGGAGTACGAGGGTGAGCCGGCGTCCGTCGGCGCTCAGCGTCACCGGTCCGTCGGCCCGCGCGCCGAGGATCGCCGCGCGGAGGGCGGCACGATCCGCGACGATCCGCTGCCCTGCCTTGGGCAGGCCGTCGAGTACCGTGCGGTAGTCGGGGAACGTCCCCTCCACGCACCCGAGTTCACGCACGGCACCGTCGCCGCGCAGCCGCACGCCGCGGTCGTCCATCTCGACGGTGACGTCCACGAGGCCCTTGGCCCAGGACGCGGCGTCCTCCAGGTCGGGTACGGCGACGAGAGCGCGGCGTGGTGCGCCGAGCGCGGAGGCGAGCCGCAGCGCGCGGACTGCCAGCCGGTAGCGGTCCGTGGCCACCAGCCGCAGTTCCTGGTGTTCGAGTTCGATCAGTACGGCGCCGAGCACGGGAAACTCTTCGCGCTCGGTGACCGGCGCGGCGGCCGGGGCGACCTGGCGCACGGCTGCGGCGAACTCCGCGCCGCCGATTTCCGCCTCGCCGCGGGCCTCGCCGCCGGTCACCTCGCGGAGGAGGTCCTGGATCGCCGACCTGGTCGTCTCCGCGGCCTCCTGGGACCTTCTGGCGTGCGCCTCCAGGCAGGCGCGTGCCTCCTCGCGGGTGCCGTCGAGCACCGCCGAGGCCTCGGTGAGCGGCATGCCGGCCTCGCGCAGCCGGCGTACCAGGACCGCTCGCGCCTCCTGTTCCGGCTCGTAGTAGCGGTAGCCGGTCGCGTCGTCCACGTGGGCGGGCCGCAGCACGTCGCAGTCGTCGTAGAAGCGCAGGGCGCTCGGTGCGAGCCCCACCCTGCGGGCGAAGGCGCCGATGCCCATCAGTGCGTCTGTGTCGTCCATGCAGGTGATTGTCGGGCTTCGAGCAGCTTGAAGGTCAAAGCTGCTTCCGGCTGCCTGCCTCGGCTCTTTCGGGGAGCGACCCGCAGGCCCAATGGGCGGCTATGGGGTGTTTCGGGTGGAATACTGCGGCCCTCAGCACGCCGACCGCCCGGCCCCTGGGCGGCCACAGGCCCCGGTATCCAGGAGACGCCCGTGTCCCAGCCCGCCAGCCTGCTCGCGGCAGCCCTCCTGCCGCCCTACGCGGCATCGGGCGCCGTGACGCCGGGTGACCTCTCGGCCGCGCGGGCGCAGATGGGCTTCTCCCTCGCGTGGCACATCGTGGTGGCCTGCCTCGGCGTGGGCCTGCCGCTGCTGACGCTCGCCGCCGAGTGGTACGGCATCCGCACCGGCAACCCGGCGCATCGGCTGCTGGCGAGGCGGTGGGCGCGCGCCATGGGGGTGCTGTTCGCCGTCGGGGCGGTGTCGGGGACGATCCTCAGCTTCGAGATGGGGCTGCTGTGGCCGGGGCTGATGGGCAAGTTCGGCCAGGTCATCGGGTTGCCGTTCGCGCTGGAGGGCATCGCGTTCTTCATCGAGGCGATCTTCCTCGGCATCTACCTGTACGCATGGGACCGGCTGCCGCCCCGGATGCACCTGCTGACCGGCGTGCCGATCGTGGTGGCGGGCATCCTGTCCGCCTTCTTCGTGGTGTGCGCGAACGCGTGGATGAACCAGCCGCGCGGTTACACGCTGCGCGGCGGCCGGGTCGTCCACGTCGACCCCTGGGCGGCGATGCTCAATCCGGCGAGCCCGCCGCAGAGCGTCCACATGGTGCTGGCCGCGTTGATGGTCGCCTCGTTCCTCACGGCGTCCGTGTACGCGGTGGCGCTGCTGCGCGGCCGCCGTGACACCTACCACCGCACGGGATTCTTCATCCCGTTCGTCCTCGGCGCCGTGGTGACCCCGTTCCAGCTGGTCGCCGGGGACTGGGCAGCCCGGTTCCTCGCCGACTTCCGGCCGACGAAGCTGGCCGCCATCGAAGGCGTCTTCCACACGCACTCCCACGTGCCGCTGACCGTGCTCGGCTTCGCGGACGGCGACCGGCTGCGCTACGGCCTGGAGATCCCCGACGGCCTGTCCCTGCTGGTGGGTTACCGGCCGTCCACCGTGATCAAGGGGCTTGACCGGGTGCCGCGCGAGGACTGGCCGACCGTCACCAGCGTCCATCTCTCGTTCGACGTGATGGTCGGGCTCGGCTGCTTCCTCCTGCTGATGGGCGTCTGGCTGCTGCTGGCGTGGTGGTGGGGCAGGCGCACCGGTACCGCGCCGCTCGCCGTGCGGGGCACGCGGCTGTTCCTGCTGCTCGCCGCCGTGACGGGGCCCGCCGCCGTCGTCGCCCTCGAGTGCGGCTGGTGCGTCACGGAGTTCGGGCGCCAGCCGTGGGTGGTGTGGGGCGTGATGCGTGTCCGCGACGCGGTGAATCCCGCCCCTGGGCTGATGACCGGGCTGTGGCTGGTGCTGTTCGTCTACGCCGCGATGACCACCGCCGCGGTGTACGTGCTGCGTCGGATGACCCGCGACACGCCCGTGCCCGTTGCCCCGCAGGAGAGCGACGTCGAGGGGTACCCCGTGGCCTGACCCGGTTCGTTCGCGTCCCGCCAGTCCCCATCGAGCCCGCACACACCGGGAGACGACCGTGCTCGCAGACCTGACGCTCGCCGTGACGTGGGCGGGTCTCACCTGCTACGCCCTGTTCGCCGGGGCCGACTTCGGCGCCGGGTTCTGGGACCTGCTCGCCGGGCGCGACAAGCGCGGCCTGCCGCAGCGCCGGTTCATCGAGCACAGCATCGGGCCGGTGTGGGAGGCCAACCACGTCTGGCTGATCTTCGTGCTCGTCCTGCTGTGGGCGGGCTTCTCGCCCGTCTTCGCGGCCGTGCTGTCCACGCTGTACATCCCGTTGACGCTGGCGGCCCTCGGCATCATCGCCCGCGGTGCGGCGTTCGCCTTCCGCAAGGCCAGCGTCGAGCTGTGGCAGCAGCGCCTGTTCGGCGCGTGCTTCGCCCTCTCGTCCGTCCTGACGCCGTTCTTCCTCGGCACGGTGGCGGGCGGCGTCGCCTCGGGCCGGGTGCCTGCCGGGATCGCGGCGGGAGACACCGTGACGAGCTGGGCCAATCCCACCTCGTTCCTCGGCGGCGTGCTCGCGGTGCTGGCGTGCGCGCACCTCGCGGCCGTCTACCTGTGCCAGGACGCCGCACGCGGCGGTGACGCGGCGCTGGCGGCGCAGTTCCGCCGCAGGGCCGTGCTGAGCGGGCTGGCGAGCGGGGTGGTCGCTCTGGCGGGCATCGCGATCCTGCACGAGGACGCGACCGTGCTCTTCCACGGCCTCACCCACCGGGCGCTGCCGCTCGTCGTCGTCAGCGCGGTGGCCGGCGTGGTGGGGCTCGTGCTGCTGGTGAGGGACCACTTCGTGTGGGCGCGCGCGGTGGCCGCGCTCGCGGTGGCCGCCATCCTGTGGTCCTGGGGCGGGGCCCAGTACCCCAACATGCTGGTGCCGTCCACGACCGTCGGCGACGCGGCCTCGACGGACGCCGTGCTCGCGGCGTGCCTGATCTCGCTGGCCGTCGGGTTCCTGCTCCTCGTCCCGTCGCTGTGGCTGCTGTACGCGACCTTCCAGCGCGAGCAGCCGGCGCCTGCCGACGCGGGTACGGACGGCGCCCGCTGAGCAAGCGCGGGCGCGACGTGAACACGACCGAGTGCCGCGGGGTCACGCGCCGGCGGGGACGCCCGAGCGCGGCATCGCCTCGACGACCCGGCCGAGCCTGGCCAGCATCCTGCGGTGGCGCAGCTGGATCAGCCGGTCGCTGACGCCGTTGTGCGCCGCGCCGCCGAAGCCGCGCAGCGGGTGCTCGTCGACGATGATGAGCGTCCCGTCCCCCCACGGCCTGATGTCCAGCGCGATGCGTGCGGTGCCGAGGCGTCCCGCGTGGGCCTCGAGCTCCAGTTCCCTGGGGTGCTCGTGGCGCCTGCACACGGTGGTGCCCCGCATGCGCGCGGGCCCCAGCCGCACCTCGTAGGCGATCGACGAGCCCACGTCGGGCCAGTGCCCTTCCTCGGGGTGCGAGCGGAACGTGCCGACGACCCACTCGCTGTAGCGGAACGGGTCCCTCAGCACCGACCAGAGGACCTCCGGGTCCCGGTCGACGTAGAGGTGGCGCACAGCCATGTCTGCTCCCGTGGTCGCGGCGGGCGTCGTGCGGGCCGAGTGCCCACAGGGCGGGGGCCGACACCCGCCCGGGCACGCGCCCCGGCACGCGCCCCGGCCCCCGCTGCCCGCCGCCATGACGGGGACCAGTGGGCGGCGGATACTGATGATCTGATGGC
Organism: Streptomyces montanisoli; assembly: GCF_017813245.1. Taxonomy (GTDB): domain Bacteria; phylum Actinomycetota; class Actinomycetes; order Streptomycetales; family Streptomycetaceae; genus Streptomyces; species Streptomyces montanisoli. The sequence goes on along the minus strand of NZ_JAGIQL010000019.1, from coordinate 6,174 downwards.
CGCGGATCGCAGTCGTGGGCACGACCTTGTGAGGAGATACCCGTGAAGATGCTGATCAACGTGGCGGAGACCGTGGTGGCTGACGCGCTGCGCGGCATGGCCGCCGCTCATCCCGCCCTCTCCGTCGATGTAGAGAACCGGGTCGTGGTCAGGCGCGACGCGCCCGTCGCGGGCAAGGTCGCCCTCGTCTCGGGCGGCGGTTCCGGGCACGAACCGCTGCACGGCGGGTTCGTCGGTCCCGGGATGCTGTCGGCCGCCTGCCCGGGTGAGGTGTTCACGAGCCCCGTCCCCGACCAGATGGTCCGCGCGGCCGCCGCCGTGGACAGCGGCTCCGGGGTGCTGTTCATCGTGAAGAACTACACCGGGGACGTGCTGAACTTCGACATGGCGGCCGAACTCGCGGAGGACGAGGGCATCCAGGTCGCCAAGGTGCTCGTCAACGACGACGTGGCGGTGACGGACAGCCTGTTCACGGCGGGCAGGCGAGGTACGGGCGCCACCCTCTTCGTCGAGAAGATCGCCGGTGCCGCCGCCGACGCGGGCATGCCGCTCGAACGGGTCGAGTCGATCGGCCGGCAGGTCAACGCCGCCTCCCGCAGCTTCGGCGTGGCGCTGACCGCCGTCAGCACGCCGGCGAAGGGCAGCCCCACCTTCGACCTGCCCGAGGGCGAGCTCGAGCTCGGCATCGGCATCCACGGGGAGCCGGGCCGCGAGCGGCGCGCCATGATGACCTCCAGGGAGATCGCGGACTTCGCCGTGGGCGCCGTCCTCGACGACCTCGAGCCGCGGGGGCCGGTGATCGCGCTGGTCAACGGGATGGGCGGCACGCCGCTCCTGGAGCTGTACGGGTTCAACGCCGAGGTCCAGCGGGTGCTGGAGGAGCGCGGTGTCTCCGTGGCCCGTACGCTCGTCGGCAACTACGTGACGTCCCTGGACATGGCGGGCTGCTCGGTGACCCTGTGCGTGGTGGACGAGGACCTGCTGGCCCTGTGGGACGCGCCGGTGGCGACGCCCGCCCTGCGGTGGGGCCGCTGAGCATGAGGAGAGACGACGTGGCAGAGCAAGAGCCGGGAACGGGCCTGGACGCGGCCTTCTTCACCAGGTGGCTCACTGCCTGTGCGGCCGCGGTGGAGCGCGAGGCGGCGCACCTGACGGACCTGGACGCGGCGATCGGCGACGCGGACCACGGGAGCAACCTCCAGCGCGGCTTCCGTGCCGTCGCGGACACGCTGGCCAAGGACGAGCCGGCCACCCCCGGCGCGGTGCTGACGCTCGCGGGGCGGCAGCTGATCTCGACGGTCGGCGGGGCGTCGGGGCCGCTCTACGGGACGCTGCTGCGCCGCACGGGCAAGGCGCTGGGCGACGCGCCGGCCGTCGGCAGGGCGGCCCTGGCCGAGGCGCTCGGGCAGGGCGTCGCGGCGGTCGCGCAGCTGGGCGGCGCCAAGGCGGGCGACAAGACGATGCTCGACGCGCTGGAACCGGCCGTGGCGGGCCTCGGGCAGTCGTACGCGGACGCCGCGCGCGCCGCCGCCGATGCCGCGGAGGCGACGACCCCGCTGCAGGCGCGCAAGGGCAGGGCCAGCTACCTGGGCGAGCGCAGCATCGGCCACCAGGATCCGGGCGCCACGTCGGCGGCGCTGCTGATCGGTGTGCTCGCCGAGACGGCGGAGGCCGGGCAGTGAGCGCGGGCGGCCAGGTGGGCATCGTGCTCGTGTCGCACAGCGCGGCGGTCGCGTCCGGCGTCGCCGAGCTGGCCAAGGGCCTCGCGGGCGGCGGGGCGACGGCCCCGGTGGCGGCGGCGGGCGGTACACCGGACGGCGGGCTCGGCACCAGCTCCGAGCTGATCACCGCCGCCGCTGCCGAGGTCGACGGTGGCGCGGGCGTCGCGCTGCTCGTGGACCTGGGCAGCGCGGTGCTGACGGTGAAGACGCTGCTCGCGGACGGGGACGAGCTGCCCGAGGGCGCGCGCCTCGTGGACGCGCCGTTCGTGGAGGGCGCGGTCGCGGCGGTGGTGACCGCGTCGGCGGGTGGCGACCTCGACGCGGTGGCGGCCGCCGCCTCGGAGGCGTACGGCTACCACAAGGAATAGCCGCCTCCGTGAGGGGCCCGCCTCGCCGGCGGGCCCCTCACGCGTGCGCGGTGGCATCCGCGCCCGTCCCGCTGGGCAGTGAGTGAGGGGCGCCTCGCGCGCCATGCACGAGACGGAGCGACGGGACGAGCGACAGGCTCGGGGCGGGAGCGACATGGACGCGCACAGCACCTGGGAGTTCACGGACGACAGAGGCCTGCGGGTCACCGCGCCGAGCCGCCCCACGCGGTTCGTGGCCTACATCCAGGCCGGCGCGACGCTGTGGGACCACGGCCTGCGTCCAGCGGGGGTCTTCGGCTCGCATCACGACGGCGGGGCGCAGGACCCGGCCAAGGCGGGCGGCCTGCCGATGGAGGAGATACGGTCCTTCGGCTCGGGCAGCGGCGTCGACGTCGAAGCGCTGGTCGCGGCGGATCCCGGCCTGGTGGTGGCGGTGACGTACGGCGGTGACCAGGTCTACGGGCTCGATCCCAATGCCGCCAAGCACCTCGGCGAGCAGGTACCGGTGGCCGTGATCGACGTGGGCACGTCGCGTTCGCTCGCGCAGGTGCGCGGCCGTTTCACTGAACTGGCACGGGCACTCGGCGCGGAACCGGACGCGGCCGCGCACGGCGAGGAGGAGCTGGCGCGTGCGGAGGCGCGGCTGCGTTCCCTGGCCGCGCGGCCGGCGCGGCCCCGCGTGCTGGCGCTGTCGGCGGCGGACGAGCGGACGGCGTACCTGGCGCGCCCCGCCACCTGGCCGGGCCTGCGGGCCCTCGGCGACCTGGGCGTCGAGCTGGTGGACCCGGAGGGCGAGGGCGGGGCGAACTGGCGCACGGCCGAATGGGCCGAGGCCGCCGCGCTGCGGCCCGACATCGTGCTGGCGGACGTACGCGCCAACGCGGCGCCGCCCCGCCTGCTGGCGGGCAACGCGTCCTGGAGCGCCATGACACGGCGGGCGCAGGTCCTTCCGTGGAACCCGGAGAACCCGGCGAGCCACCACGCGCACGCGCGGTGGCTCGACGCGGTGGCCGACGCGATGTGATCGCCTGCTCCGCCGGAGGTCGTGGGCCGCGGTGGGAAAGCCGGGGCCCGGCACGGACAGCGGCGGGATCGCTGGGTGGGCCGACGGCCTGGCGGAGCCCCTGGCGACCGGTGCGAGGCGTTCGCGGCCTTGTACGGCCACAGGACGGCGGCTCCGCCATGGACGGCTTACGCGGCCCTGCCGGGCACTGCCGGATACGGCAGCGGACGCAACGGCGCGCAGCCGGGACGGGCGCCTCGGCCGGCGGGCTCAGCCCGCCAGTACCGCCTGCACGGTCTTGCCGTTTCCGGGTTCCCCGAGTACCGAGAAGCGGCTGGAGAGCCCGCGCACCATCGCGATCCCGCGGCCGCTCTCCGGCAGCGCCTCGGGCGACTCGGGCGCGAGGACGGGGTCGTCGGGACGCAGCTCCCTGAGGGCCGGGAACGCCGGGCCGTTGTCGTGCACCTCGACGGTGACGCGGCCCGGCCCGGCCGTGAGCCGCAGCAGGCAGTTGCCCGCGCCGTGCCTGGTGGCGTTCGTGACGAGCTCGGAGACGACGAGTCGCGCGTCCTCGATCCGCTCGCGGGGGATGTCGCCCCCGCAGTCGCGGGTGAGGTAGGCGTCGGTCAGATAGCGCGCCCAGCCGGCCGAGGTGTCCGAACTGGGCAGCGCGTAGGTGACACGCGCGGCACACCGATGGGCATGCCCGCTCGTACGCATCCGGATCACTCCTTCCGCAAGCCTTGTTTTCGGCCTCAGTGCACCTGGTTCCCCGCCCACGCCGAGTCAATCTTCACGCACTGATCCGGGCACGCCGTCACAACCCGAACAGGCACCCGCGCAGGGAGGGGCACGAGAGGTCAAGCGCCCGCGTTCCGCTGTCACTTGTTGACGAATCAGGGCGCCGGAGGGGCCGGTTGGCGCACAAGTCTTGACGCGTGCGAGACACAGGGGAACCATCTTGGCTACCCGCAGAGAGCGCTCTCTCGCACTCTCCCACCCTCCCCACGCCCGCCCCCGTCCCCCTCTCCCCACCTCTCCCCCGTTTTTTCCGCGACCTTGGAGGTCCATCCCCCCATGCAGCAGCCTCCCCGGGATCCCGCACGTCAGGACGCATCCCCCCAGCTCAGCAGGCGCGCGTTCGCCGGCGCCGTGGCCGGCGCCGTCATCGGCTCCGCCCTCCTGCCCGCGGCCACCGCGAACGCCGCGCCCCACAAGCGGGCGAAGCACGGCAAGAAGGCTGCCGCGGCCGTCGCGGGCGGCGGTGACCTCGGCCCCAACGTCATCGTCTTCGACCCGTCGACGCAGGGCATCCAGTCCACGCTCGACTCGGTCTTCAGCAAGCAGGAGTCGGCCCAGTTCGGCACGGGCAGGTACGCCCTGCTGTTCAAGCCCGGTACGTACAACGGCCTCAACGCGCAGCTCGGCTTCTACACGTCGATCGCCGGCCTCGGCCGCAACCCCGACGACGTGCAGATCAACGGCGATGTCACCGTGGACGCGGGCTGGTTCAACGGCAACGCCACGCAGAACTTCTGGCGTTCGGCCGAGAACATGGCGCTGACCCCGGTCAGCGGCACGGACCGGTGGGCGGTGGCCCAGGCGGCGCCGTTCCGCCGCATGCACATCAAGGGCGGCCTGAACCTGGCGCCCAACGGCTACGGCTGGGCGAGCGGCGGCTACATCGCCGACAGCCGGGTCGACGGCACGATCTCCCCCTACTCGCAGCAGCAGTGGTACACGCGCGAGAGCCAGATCGGCGGCTGGGGCAACGGCGTCTGGAACATGGTGTTCTCCGGCGTGGTCGGCGCCCCGGCGCAGGGCTTCCCCAACCCCGTCTACACGACGCTCGACACCACGCCGGTCTCCCGTGAGAAGCCCTACCTCTACCTCGACGGCGGCGACTACGCGGTGTTCGTGCCGTCGCTGCGCACCAACGCCCGCGGGGTCTCCTGGGCGAACGGCTCGACACCCGGTACGTCCGTACCGCTGTCCCAGTTCTACGTGGTGAAGGAGGGCGCCACCGCCGCCACCATCAACCAGGCACTGTCGCAGGGCCTGAACCTGCTGTTCACGCCTGGCATCTACCACGTCGACCAGACCATCAACGTGACCCGCGCGAACACCGTCGTGCTCGGCATCGGCTACCCGACGATCATCCCGGACAACGGGGTGACCGCCCTGCAGACGGCCGACGTGGACGGCATCAGGCTGGCGGGCCTCCTGCTGGACGCCGGCACCACCAACTCGCCCTACCTGCTGCGGGTGGGGCCCTCGGGCGCCTCCGCGGGCCACGGCTCCAACCCGACGACCGTGCAGGACGTCTTCGTCAGGATCGGCGGCGCCGGTGCCGGCAAGGCGACCACCAGCATGGAGATCAACAGCCACGACACCATCATCGACCACACCTGGATCTGGCGCGCCGACCACGGCGCGGGCGTCGGCTGGGACACCAACAGGGCCGACTACGGCCTGCGGGTCAACGGCGCCAATGTGCTGGCGACGGGCCTGTTCGTGGAGCACTTCAACAAGTACTGCGTCGAGTGGAGCGGCAACGGCGGCCGCACCATCTTCTTCCAGAACGAACTGGCCTACGACGCACCGAACCAGGCCGCGATCCAGAACGGCTCGACGGCCGGGTACGCGGCCTACAAGGTGGACGACGCGGTCAGCACGCACGAGGCCTGGGGGCTCGGCAGTTACTGCAACTTCACCTCCGACCCCAGCATCAGGGTCGACCACGGCTTCGAGGCGCCGCAGAAGCCGGGCGTGAAGTTCCACGACCTGCTGGTCATCTCCCTCGGCGGCATGGGCCAGTACAACCACGTCATCAACAGCACGGGATCGGGCACCTCGGGCACCAGCACCACACCGTCCAACGTGGTGTCCTACCCCTGAGCGCGCGCCGGCCGCGGCGGGCCGCGGGCTGACGTCCCGCGGCCCGGCGCGGCGCCTTCGCGCGCAGCGACAGCTGGGCCCGGCGGGTCCCTGGTCGCGAGAGCTCTCCTTTGAATTCCAATCACCGATGTTTTCGGATTCCCGTTCTCTACTTGAAGAAAGGGGGGGGGGGGGGGGGGGGGGG
>NZ_JAGIQL010000189.1 GCF_017813245.1 Streptomyces montanisoli | reverse complement strand
CCCCCCGCCCCCCCCCCCCCCCCCCCCCCCCCCCCCCCCCTTTCACCAAGCAGAAGACGGCATGCGGGATGCATGGGAGACAGGAGTTGAGACGTGAGCTCTTCCGATCAAGCGCGCCGCGGCGCCGGCGCCCGCGCCGGTCTCGTCACCCGAGGACGCCGAGCGCGACGCGCGTGACGTGCGCGCCCGGATGGCCTCCCTCCAGCGCGGCTGGCAGCGCGGCCGCCTTCAGAACGAAGCCGAGGACTCCGCCGGAAACCCCGGCGCCGCCCCCGGCGGCACACCAGGAACGACATCGGAGGGGGACGGTCGATGACCGCACCGCACACACCACGAGGCGCGACGCAGGCGGACGGCGGTCGCGAGCTCGACTGGCTCCTCGACGAGCTGGTCGGCCGGGTCGCCAGCATCCGCAAGGCGCTCGTGCTGTCAGGCGACGGGCTCCCCACCGGCGCCTCCAGGGACCTGAGCAGGGAGGACGGCGAGCACCTCGCGGCGGTCGCCTCCGGCTTCCACAGCCTCGCCAAGGGCGTCGGCAGGCACTTCGACGTCGGCCAGGTCCGGCAGACCGTCGTCGAACTGGACGGCGCGTTCCTGTTCGTCACCGCCGCGGGCGACGGCAGCTGCCTCGCCGTGCTCGCCGACGCCGACACCGACGTCGGCCAGGTCGCCTACGAGATGACGCTCATGGTGAAGCGGGTGGGCAGCCACCTCGCCACCGCGCCGCGACGCGGCGGCCTGTCAGGCTGAGCACCGGCACATGAAGGACACAGGTCAAGGCCCTCAGGCGTGGTTCGACGGCGAGGCCGGGCCCGTGGTGCGGCCGTATGCGATGACGCGCGGCCGCACCGGAACGGGCGCCAGGCACCGGCTCGACCTGATCGCCCTTGTCGTCCCCGAGCCGGCCGCCGGCAGGCCCGGCCTCGACAGGAAGCTGTCGCCCGAGCACGTGGAGATCGTCGAGCGCTCCGTACGGACACCGCAGTCGATCGCCGAGCTCGCCTCGGGCCTCGACCTGCCCGTCGGGGTGATCCGCGTACTCGTCGGCGACCTCCTCGACGACGAACTCGTCCATGTAACCCGCCCCGTTCCGCCGGCCGAGCTGCCGGACGTGAACATCCTCCGAGAGGTGATCAATGGCCTTCGGGCGCTCTAGCTCGTCCGGCCCCTCCGACCGCCAGGGCACACCCTCCGCCGACGCGACTGCGGGCGGAGCCGCCCAGGCGGCCGCTTCGGGGCCCGCCGACCCGATCACCCTGAAGATCCTCGTCGCGGGCGGCTTCGGGGTGGGCAAGACGACGTTCGTCGGGGCCGTGAGCGAGATCAGGCCGCTGCGCACGGAGGAGGCACTCACCGAGGCCGGGCGGCCGGTCGACGACGTCAGCGGCGTCGAGCGCAAGACCACCACGACGGTCGCCATGGACTTCGGGCGCATCACCCTCCGCGAGGGCCTTGCGCTCTACCTGTTCGGCACGCCGGGACAGGACCGCTTCTGGTTCCTGTGGGACGAACTGGCGCAGGGTGCGCTCGGCGCGGTCGTCCTCGCCGACACCCGCAGGCTCGCCGACTCGTTCGCCGCCGTGGACTTCTTCGAGCGCCGCGGCATCCCCTTCGCCGTCGCCGTGAACCGTTTCGACGGCGCCGACCGCTACCCCGAGGGCAGCGTCCGCGAGGCACTGGACCTCGATCCGAGTGTCCCGATGGTCGAGTGCGACGCGCGGGACAGAAAATCGGTGAAGGAGGTCCTGGTGACGGTCGTGGAACACGCCATGACGATGGCGACCGGGGCACCGGAGCATGCCGCGACCTGACGGTTTCACGAAGACCCCCGTGCCGCACTCGCACTGCGCGAGCTGCGGCAGCCGCTACCCCGTCGGCACGGGGTGGCCCCGCACGTGCGCCGACTGCGGCGACACCGCCTACCGCAATCCGCTGCCGGTCGCCGTCGCCCTGCTGCCCGTCACCGACGAGCAGGGCACGGCGCTCGTCACGATCCGCCGCACCATCGAGCCGCGGCGCGGCGGCACCGCCCTGCCGGGCGGTTTCGTCGAGGCGAGCGAGGACTGGCGGGAGGCCGTCGTGCGCGAGCTGTGGGAGGAGACGGGCATCGAGGCGATGCGCGAGGACGTGCGGCTCGCCGACGCGCTCAGCTCGCCCGGCGGCCACCTGCTGCTGTTCGGCCTGCTGCCCGCGCGCCGCGCCGACCTCCTGCCGCCCGACCGGCCCACGGCGGAGACGGACGGCCGGTACCTGCTGCGCGGCCCGCAAGAGCTCGCGTTCCCCCTGCACACGACGGCCGCGCGGAACTGGTTCGCCGGCGCGTACCGCCACGAGGGCTACTGACCGACGGCGTCCGCAGCGCCCGTGCCCGGGTCGCCGCCTCGCGGCAGGCGGGCCGCGACCTCGGCCGCGGGACGGGCGCAGTGCAGGCCGATCAGATCCGCGAGCAGATCGTCGAGCGGTGGCCAGTCGATGGCCCCGTGGTCGTTGTAGAGCAGGATCAGGCCGTGCATGGCGGTCCAGAGCATGAGTGCCGCCTGCCACCGCTGCTCGGCCGTGGACCGCGTCCCTTCCGGATCGGTGACGGCCGAGAGCGAGTCGACGACGGACCCCAGCAGGTCGGCGCCCGCGCCGTGGGCCGACACGGGGACGAGGTCGGCGGGCATCCGGCCGCCGAAGAGTGTGCGGTAGTGCCCTGGCTGGCCCACACCCCAGCGCACGTAGGCCGCGCACCGGGCCACGAGGTCGGACAGCGGGTCAGGGGCGGCTCGCGACGCCTCGGCCATCGAGCGCGCCAGTTCGTCGTAGCGCAGCCGCAGTACGTGCTGGATCAGCGCGCCGAGGTCCGGGAAGTGGCTGTAGATGCTGGCCGGTGCGACGCCGACCTCGCGCGCGACCTGCCGCAGCGTCAGCTTCTCCGGCTGGTCGAGGGTGGCGAGCAGCTTCGCCGCCGCGTCCACGAGCTGGGCCTTGAGCACCTGCCCTTGCCCTCGCGGATTGCGGCGGCGGGCGGCGGGCTGCTCCTGAGACGCCACCCTCGCTCCTCTCCGGCCTTGTGAACCCTTCGGTTACGGCTGTTCACCTTACAGGCCACCCGCCTTGACACCCGCTGACCAACACTTGTTTACTTATCTAGCCAACAGTTGTTCAGTAAGGAGTCGAATCATCATGCGCATCGCGGTACTCGGCGCGTCGGGCAGGGTCGGCGGCCTGCTTGTGGAGCAGGCGATCGAGCGGGGCCACGACGTCGTGGCGCTCGTGCGTGCCCCGGACACGTTCAAAGCGTCCAATCCCCGGCCGATCGACGTCAGGCAGGCGGATGTCCGCTCCCCGCGGACCTTCCCCGCACTGGACGACGTCGACGCGGCCGTCTCGGCCATCGGCCTCGCCAAGGGCGAAGGACCTGGAGCCCTGACCGCGGGCGCCCGCCTGCTCGCCGCGGTGCGCGTCCGCACGGTGTGGCTCGGCGCGCTGGGCTCCGGCGCGTCGACCGGCGCGGGCGGCCGCATCTACCAGGCCGTGATGCGGATGGCCGTCGGCGCGGAGCTGGCCGAGAAGGCCGAGGCCGACCGGATCGCCCTGGACGCGGGCGCCAGCGTCTTCCACGCCCCGGACCTGACCAACGGGCCCGTCAGCCCGCAGCGCCGCACGGTGCCGCTCGCCGAACTCCGGCGCCCCCTCCTGCCTCCCAGGATGTCCCGCGCCTCCGTGGCCGCGCTCATGCTGGACGAAGCGGAGGCCGGCAGCCACGCCGGGGCGATCGTCGTACCGCTCGGCTGAGCGGCGCGACGACCCGAGCACCCACCCCTCACACCGTCACCGAACACGTGGACACGTGGACACGTGGACACGTGGACACGTGGACACCGCACCGAGGAGCCCTGCCATGGCCTACATCGCGCTGGAAGAGGCCTTCACCGTCCCGGGGGCTGCCGGACACCGTCCCACGGCCCCGATGAAGATCCGCACCAGCGACCAGTACGCCGAACACTGCATGCGGCGCCTGGACGACTTCGAGAAGTACCGCCTGCCCGACATGGACGCCCACGGCATCGACATCCAGGTCCTCTCGCTGAGCGTCCCCGGCATCCAGGCCGCCCCGGACGCCGGCGCGGCGGTGCGCGACGCCCGCTTCGCCAACGACCACCTCGCCGGCACGATCGCCCGCCACCCGGCACGCTTCCGCGGGTTCGCGGCCCTGCCCCTGCAGGACCCCGCGGCCGCGGTCACCGAACTGGAACGCTGCGTCGGCGAGCTCGACTTCAAGGGGGCACTGGTCAACGACCACACGCAGGGCCGGTACCTGGACGACCCCGCCTACGACGAGCTGTGGAGCGCCCTCGAGGAGCTGCGCGTCCCGCTGTACCTGCACCCCGGCTCGCTGCCCGCCGACGACTGGCACGTGATGCGCGGACGGCCCGAGATGTACGGGGCCAGCTGGAGCTGGCAGGCCGAGACCGGCGGCCACGCCATGCGCCTCGTCTACGCCGGGATCTTCGACCGGCACCCGGGCGCGACGCTGATCCTCGGGCACCTCGGCGAGTTCCTGCCCTTCCAGCGCTCCCGCCTCGACTCCCGGTACCGCACCCTGAAGGTCGAGAAACCGCTCGAACGCATGCCGTCGCAGTACATCGGCTCCAACATACTGATCACCACGAGCGGCATACTCGCCCCGGAGGCCGTGCAGGCCGCCGTACTGACCGTCGGCGCGGACGCGGTCATGTTCGCGATCGACTACCCGTACGAGAACACCGCCGACGCGGTGGCCTCGATCGAGGAGGCCGCGCTCCCGCCCGAGGTGAAGAGCGGGATCGCCCACCTGAACGCCCGGCGCGTGCTGAACATCTGACCGGCGCGCCGCCGCGCGGACCACGCACGGACCGGATGACGCACGGACCGGACCACGCACGGACCGGCACGCCTCCGGCGGGCTCCTCGCCCGGGCGACCCGCGTCCACGGGCCGCGGCAGACGGCGCAGCCTGGTGCGAGGGACGATCACATGGCATCGTCCCTGTCAGCCGTGTCCCGCGCGTATCCCGCACGGGCACGCGCGTCGCACACCAGCGTCGAGCCCAGGCCGGGAGCCGTACCATGATCACAGAACCCACCCCTGCCCCTCTCTGGCAGCCCACGCCGGAGAGCGTCGCCGCCGCGCAGGTGACACGGTTCCAGGCATGGGCGGCCGAACACCACGGCGCGCCGGCCGACGGCGGCTACCCGGCGCTGCACCGCTGGTCCGTCGACGCACTTGACACGTTCTGGGCCGCCGTCGCCGAATGGTTCGACATCCGCTTCGCCACCCCGTACGAGCAGGTCATCGGCGACCGCACGATGCCCGGCGCCCAGTGGTTCACCGGCGCCACCCTCAACTACGCCGAGCACGCCCTGCGCACCGGCGAGGACCCGGACAGGGCCGAGCTGCCCGCGCTCCTCCACGTCGACGAGACCCAGCAGCAGACCACCATCAGCTGGCGAGAGCTCCGCCACCAGGTCGGCGGGCTCGCGGCCCACTTGCGCGAACTCGGCGTGCGCCCAGGCGACCGCGTCAGCGGCTACCTCCCCAACGTGCCGCAGGCCGTCGTCGCTCTCCTCGCCACCGCCGCCGTCGGCGCCGTATGGACGTCCTGCGCCCCCGACTTCGGCGCGCGCAGCGTCCTCGACCGCTTCCAGCAGGTCGAACCCGTCGTGCTGTTCGCCGTCGACGGCTACCGCTACGGCGGCAAGACCCACGACCGCACCGGCGTCGTCGCCGAACTGCGCCGGGAACTGCCCACGCTGCGCGCCGTCGTCCACGTACCGCTCCTCGGCACAGAGTGCCCCGAGGGCGCGCTCGACTGGGACGCGCTCGTCGGCGGCACCACCGAACCCGACTTCACGCACGTCCCCTTCGACCACCCGCTGTGGGTCCTCTACTCCTCGGGCACCACAGGGCTGCCGAAGGCCATCGTCCAGTCACAGGGCGGCATCCTCCTCGAACACGTCAAGCAACTCGGCCTGCACTGCGACCTCGGGCCCGAGGACCGGTTCTTCTGGTACACGTCCACCGGCTGGATGATGTGGAACTTCCTCGTCTCCGGGCTCCTCGTCGGCACCACGGTCGTGCTCTACGACGGCAGCCCCGCCCACCCCGGCACCGACGCGCAGTGGGACGTGGCCGAACGCACCGGCACCACCCTCTTCGGCACCTCGGCCGCCTACGTCATGGCCTGCCGCAAGGCCGACGTCCACCCGGGCCGCGACCACGACCTCTCCCGCCTCAAATGCGTCGCCACCACTGGCTCCCCCCTGCCGCCCGCCGGGTTCCGCTGGCTGCACGACGAGGTCGGCCACGACCTGTGGATCGCGTCCGTCAGCGGCGGCACCGACGTGTGCAGCTGCTTCGCGAGCGCCGTGCCCACACTCCCCGTCCACATCGGCGAACTCCAGGCCGCGGGCCTCGGTACCGACCTGCAGGCGTGGGACCCCCAGGGCAACCCCGTCATCGGCGAGGTCGGCGAGCTCGTCGTCGCGGGCCCCATGCCGTCGATGCCCGTCCGGTTCTGGAACGACCCCGACGGCAGCCGCTACCGCGAGAGCTACTTCGAGACCTACCCCGGCGTCTGGCGGCACGGCGACTGGATCACCCTCACCGACCGCGGCACGGTCATCATCCATGGACGCTCCGACTCCACCCTGAACCGGCAGGGTGTGCGCATGGGTTCCGCCGACATCTACGAGGTCGTCGAGCGCCTCCCCGAGATCCGCGAGTCCCTCGTCGTCGGCATCGAGCAGCCCGACGGCGGCTACTGGATGCCGCTCTTCGTGCACCTCGCCGAGGGCGCGAGCCTCGACGACGACCTCCGCCTGCGCATCAAACAGGCCATCAGGGCCGACCTCTCGCCCCGCCACGTGCCCGACGAGATCATCGAGGCACCCGGCGTCCCGCACACCCTGACGGGCAAGCGCATCGAAGTCCCCGTGAAACGCCTCCTCCAGGGCTCCCGCCTGGACAAGGCCGTCAACCCGGGCTCCGTCGACGACATCGACGTGCTGCGGTTCTACGAGCGCTTCGCCGCCCGCGACCACGACTGAACGAGCCGGGCCACTGTCAGACCCCCTCGTTACGGTGAGTGAGACCACAGCGCACCATACGGACAGCGCGTGACCTCAGGGGGAGCCATGACAGCACACACCGACGACGGCGGCGGACGGCCCACGGCCAGGACGCTGCGCAGGGCGCTGCGCCGCGAAGTCCCCAGCACCGTCGGCCTCCTGGCCGACGAGCAGGACTTCGCGGCGATGCGCCGCTACCGCAGCTTCCCCTTCGACGACCATCCCGCCTACCGGCGGCAGGCCGACGCCCTGCTGCGCGGGCTCGCCCGCGAGTCACTGCACGTCGGCGCCGCCCTGTTCGACCCCGAGGAATACGCCTGGTACTGCGCCGACGCAGGCCTCGACCCCGACTCTCCCGCGGGCAGGGCCCGGTACACGGCACACATCGCGGCCACCGGCGGCGCCGTCGTCCCCTACACGGGCGCGCCGTTCGAGAGCCTGCTGCACACGCTCGCCGAGACCGCCGTCCGCAAGGCGACCCAGGCGTACGCGACGGCCGTACTCGCCGATCTCGGCTCCTGCGCCGACTGTGGCGAGGACATCGGGCGTGCCGCCTTCGACCAGGCGTACCGCCTCCTGTGGCGGCTCCTGGAAGGCGCGGGGCCCGGCACGCACCAGATGGTGTGCAGCGTCCCCGCGGCCGAGGAACAACTGACCGCGGTCCTCCAGGCCGAGCAGGCGGACGGCCCCACCCTCCTGGACACCGCACAGAGCGCCGAGTTCGTCTCCGTCCTGGCCACGGGCATCGCCCTCGGCACGCGCGGAGGCGTCGTCATGCGCACCACCGCCCAGGGCGCCCCCGACCGCCTGCACGGCTGGCACCTTGCCGAAGGGCACCTCGCACCCCTGACGGCCGCCGAGGTCTTCAACGCCTACTGCACGGACGCGGAGACGGGCGAACCCATCGGCCCGGAACCGGACGTGGACTACCGGGCCGGCTTCGACCTCGGCCCGGAAGAGCCCGGACTCCACCACTGACCGCCAAAACGGAAGGGCCGCCGACCGGGAACCCGGCCGGCGGCCCACCCCGCGCTGTCCTGACGCGGTCGCAGTCGTCCGCTACACGCGTGACTCTCCCGACAGCACCGCCTGCGCCGCCTGCTTGGCCTCCTGCGCACAGTCCGTGGCCCGCGCGGCCGCCGCCGCGCGCTCGCACTGCGCCAGCGTGTGCTTCGCCAGCGCCGCGCGCACGTACGGGATCGACGCCGCGCCCATCGACAGGGAGGTCACCCCGAGACCCGTCAGCACGCACGCGAGCAGCGGATCGGAGGCCGCCTCGCCGCACACCCCGCAGCTCTTGCCCTCCGCCTCGGCGCCGTCCGCCGCGAGCGACACCAGGTCGAGCAGCGCCGGGTGCCACGGGTCCTGGAGCCGCGACACCGCGCCCACCTGCCGGTCGGCGGCGAACGTGTACTGCGCCAGGTCGTTGGTGCCCAGCGAAAGGAACTCCACCTCCTGCAGGATCGAACGGGCACGCAGCGCGGCGGAGGGAATCTCCACCATGGCGCCGAACTTCGCCCGCAGCCCCGCCTCGCGGCAGGCGTCCGCGAACGCCCTCGCGTCCGTGCGGTCCGCCACCATGGGCGCCATGACCTCCAGGTACACCGGGAGGCCCTCGGCCGCCTTCGACAGCGCGGTCAGCTGCGTCCGCAGCACATCCGGATGGTCGAGCAGACTCCGCAGACCCCGCACGCCGAGCGCCGGGTTCGGCTCGTCCGCCGGGGTCAGGAACGCCAGCGGCTTGTCCGCCCCCGCGTCGAGCACCCGCACCACGACCCGGCCCTCGGGAAACGCCTCGAGCACGGGGCGGTAGGCGGCGATCTGCTTCTCCTCCGACGGCGCCTGCCCGCTGTCGTCGAGGAACAGGAACTCCGTACGGAACAACCCCACGCCCTCGGCCCCCGCGTCCACCGCGGCCGCGACGTCCCCCGGCCCACCGATGTTGGCGAGCAGCGGCACCTTGTGCCCGTCCGACGTCGCACCCGGCCCGGTCGCCGCGCCCAGCGCGGCCCGCCGCTCCGCGGCAACCTGCTCGAGCCGCGCCCGCCGCTCGCTGCCCGGCTCGACGAACACCTCGCCCGTGGAGCCGTCCACGGCGACCGCCGCGCCCTCCGCCAGCTCCGTCGCACCCGGCAGCGCCACCACGGCGGGCACCCCGAGCGCCCGCGCCAGGATCGCGCTGTGACTGGTCGGGCCGCCCTCCTCGGTCACGAAGGCGAGCACGAGAGACGGGTCGAGCAGCGCCGTGTCCGCGGGAGCGAGGTCCCGCGCGATCAGCACGTACGGCGCATCGCTGTCCGGAACCCCGGGCATCGGCACGCCGAGCAGCCTGGCGACGATGCGGTTGCGCACGTCGTCGAGGTCGGCGACCCGCCCCGCCAGGTAGTCACCGGCGCCCGCGAGCAGTGCGCGGTACGAGGCGAACGCGTCGTACACACCGCGCTCGGCGGTGCTGCCCACGGCGATCCGCCGCTCCACGTCCGCGCTCAGCTCGGGGTCCTGCGCCATCATGGCCTGCGCCTCGAGGACCGCCTGGGCCTCACCGCCGGCGAGGTTGCCCCTGGCGATCAGGTCGGCGGCGACCGCCTCGACCGCCTGCCGGGCCCGCCCCTGCTCGCGCTCGGCCTCGCCCGCTGGGATCTGCTTGGCGGGCGGCTCCAGGACGGCTGTCCCCATGTGCCGTACCTCGCCGATCGCCACGCCGTGGCTGACACCGACGCCTCGCAGCGTTGTCTCCAATTTCACCGTCTCCGTGTTACGTGCGGTGGCCCCCTGCACCGCGGTTGGTGTGCGGCAGGCCGGGATCCGGAGGCCCGGCTCCCGGCCTCAGCCGCCGATCGCGCTTCGGCCCGCTGCCGAACTCCGGCTCACTGCCAGTCGAACAGCGTCTCACCGGTCGCGACGTCGCCGCTCTCGCGCAGGGAGGTGAGCGAGTCGGCGGTGGCCTCGAGCGCGACGACCGGGCAGATCGGCGACTTGCCGGCCGTCTCGACGCCCGCGGGGTCCCACCGCACGACGCCCTGGCCGCGGGTGACGGAGTCGCCCTTGTTGACCAGGAGCTCGAAACCGGCGCCGTTGAGCTGGACGGTGTCGATCCCGAGATGGGTGAGCACACCGTGGCCGTCGCTGTCCACGACGACGAACGCGTGCGGGTGCAGGGAGACGACGATGCCGTCGACGGGGGAGACGGCCTCGGTCGGCTCACGCACGGGGTCGATGGCGGTGCCTGGCCCGACCATCGCCCCGGCGAACACGGGGTCGGGTACGGCGGCGAGACCGATGGCGCGGCCGGACAGCGGAGCTGACACGAGGGTCATGGGACCTCCCAGTGGGCGGAGTGTTCTCGGATCCGTCGTCACTGTGAGTGAGCGGGACGGGGTGCTGAACAGAGCGTAAGTCATGGTTAGCGGCGCTTCCGCACGAGCGGACGCGTGCGGAGGGCGAGTAACCGGTTTGCGGGCAGGGGCGAAAGGCCTGTAGGGTCGTACCCCTGCCTGACGGGGCCCGAGGGGTCGGCGTCGGCGGAACTCCTATCAAGATGAACTGCCCGGAACCGGGTACCGCTTCTGCATGTGCGCAGGAGGGTGGTCGGGGAGGGTGAAAAACCCTGATAGAGTTTGGAAACACCGAAGGGAAAGCGCCCGGAGGAAACCTGAGAGGGTTTTCGAAGGAAGCGTCCGTTCCTTGAGAACTCAACAGCGTGCTAAAAGTCAACGCCAGATATGTTGATACCCCTGGTCTGCCGG
>NZ_JAGIQL010000188.1 GCF_017813245.1 Streptomyces montanisoli | reverse complement strand
CGGCGCGCTCGGCCTCGGTAGCCACGCCGATGGCCGCGGCCTGCGGTGGCGCAGTGCTGCCCGTCCGACGGCGAAGTCGGCGCTCACGTACGGCCCCCGGGCCGGCCACCGCTCCGGCGGCGCCATCACGCCAGGGTGTCGCTCAACCGCGCTGGGGAACGCACGACTCACGCGGCGGGCCCGCCGCAACCGCCCGGCTCAGCCCGAGGCAGGGCGGCTCAGCGCGAGCCGTCGCGCTCCGCGGAGCCTGCGGGCTCCCCGGGCATGAGGGGCTCGCGGCGGCGGCGCCAGTCCGTCGGTGTGGCCGAGATGCCGGTGCGCGCGCCGACGATGCCCCCGGTGATCGCGCAGGTAGTGTCGACGTCGCCCAGGGCCTCGGCCGTCGCCCACAGCGCGTCGGCGAGGTCGTCGTGGTGCCTGGCCGCCGTCCAGACGGCGAAGGGCACGGTGTCGTCGGCGCGTATGCGGCTGCCGTTGCCCAGCGCGTCCGCCGCGCGGGCCGGTTCCGTCGTGAAGGGCGTCTCGCACGCCCGCTCCAGACCGTCGCGCACGGCGCCGCGGGGTGTCGCCGCCGCGACGGCGTCCAGCGTCAGCTCCCCGCGTGCCGACAGCGCGGCCGCCACGGCGACAGCCACCGCGCCCGCGACACCCTGCGGGTGGGCGTGGGTGACGCGGGCGGAGAGGGCGGCCTGCTCGGCCGCGCGCGAGAGGTTGTCGGCGAACCAGGCGCCCAGCGGTGCCACCCGCATGGCGGCGCCGTTGCCGAGGCTGCCGCCGTCGAACAGTCCGGGTGCGAGCGTCCGCCACGACGCGGGGTCGGAGAGCAGCGCGGGCAGCAGGACGTGCATGCCGTACCCGTAGCCGCGCCCCGAGTGGGCGTCGTAGGCGAGGCCGAAGCAGGCGGCTAGGCGGTCCTGGTCGACGGCGCCGCGCTCGACGAGTACGCGGTGCACGGCGAGGGCGAGGGCCGTGTCGTCCGTCCAGGGCCAGCGGGGCTCGTCGGGCGTTCTTCGCCGTCTGATCTGCTCGCGTGCCTCCTCGGGCTCGCGAAACCGGGAGAACCACCGCTCGCCGAAGGCGTCGCCCATGGCGAGCCCTTCGAGACTTCGGCGTGCGGCGTTCGGGCCGCCGACGGAGCCGACGGAGGAGATCGCGGTCATACGTCCATCGTGACGCGCCGGGGCCGGATCACGCCGTGCGTTTCCGGCCTGATCCGTTCCGTTCCGGCCACTCCGCGGAGGCCCGGCACGGCGTCGCGACACGGCGTCGCGACACGGCGCCACGGCACGGCGCCACGGCACGGCGCTCCGGCACGGCGTGGGAACGCCACAAGGCCACAACGCCCCCGCCCTTGCTAGACGCGGAGTCAACAAGTCCCGTCCAGGGGATTGACGACTCTGCTGACAAGCAGTCTCATAGGGGGTGACCGCCGGTAACTCGGCCCCTCAACCGACCGAGGAGGCACGCACCATGACGACCGCGCCCGCCCGACCGAGCCGCGACTCCCTGATGAACGACCCCGTCCTGCAGGACGCGTTGGGGCCGCTCAAGGACCGTGAGCAGATCGCCAAGCGGCTGCTCGAGTCGTCCGCCAAGCACTCCTTCGACCCGGACACGGAGCTCGACTGGGAGGCCCCGCTCGACGAGGGCAAGTGGTTCTGGCCGCCCGAGCTCGTCTCCCTCTACGACACCCCGATGTGGCGGCGGATGTCGGAGGAGCAGCGGATGGACCTGGCGCGCCACGAGGCGGCCTCGCTGGCGTCGCTCGGGATCTGGTTCGAGATCATCCTGATGCAGCTGCTCGTGCGGCACATCTACGACAAGTCCGTGACCAGCGACCACGTCAGGTACGCGCTCACGGAGATAGCGGACGAGTGCAGGCACTCCAAGATGTTCGCGCGGATGATCAAGAGGGGCGGCGCGCCCGCCTATCCGGTGCCGCGCGTCTACCACAACATGGCGCGCGCGCTGAAGACGGTGTCCACGACGCCGGGTTCCTTCGCGGCGACGCTGCTCGGCGAGGAGATCCTCGACTGGATGCAGCGGCTGACGTTCCCCGACGAGCGGGTGCAGACGCTGGTGCGCGGTGTGACGCGTATCCACGTCATCGAGGAGTCGCGCCACGTGCGGTACGCGCGCGAGGAGTTGCGCCGGCAGATGGTGACGGCCCCGCGCTGGGAGCGGGAGTTCACCCGGGTGTCGAGCGGGCAGGCCGCCCGCGTGTTCTCGGTCTGCTTCGTCAACCCGCAGGTGTACGAGAACGTGGGCCTCGACAGGCGCGAGGCGGTGGCGCAGGTCAGGGCCAGCGGCCACCGGCGCGAGGTGATGCAGTCGGGCGCGAAGCGGCTGACGGACTTCCTGGACGACATCGGCGTGCTGCACGGCCCCGGCAGGGCGCTGTGGCGCAGCTCGGGTCTGCTGGCCTGATCCCGCCGCGGGGGGCCAGTGGTTACCCTTCACATATGACCGCCGCGACGCCCGCACCACCTCCCGCCTACCGCAGGCTGAGTGTGGAGCGGCGCCGGGCCCAGCTGCTGGAGGCGGCGCTCACACTTTTCGCGCACCGCACGCCCGAAGAGGTGACGCCTGAGGACGTGGCGGCCGCGGCGGGCGTGTCGCGGCCGCTCGTGTACCGGTACTTCCCCGGGGGCAAGCAGCAGTTGTACGAGGCCGCTTTGCGCTCGTCGGCGGACGAGCTGGAACGTTGCTTCACCGAGCCGCCGGTGGGCCCGCCGACGGACCGCCTGAAGCGGGTGCTCGACCGCTACCTCGCGTTCGTCGACGAGCACGGCACGGGTTTCAGCGCGCTGCTGAGCGGCGGCGGTGTGTGCGAGACGTCGCGCACGACGGCGATCGTCGACGAGGTGCGCAGGGCCGGGGCCGACCAGATACTGCTGCACCTGGGCGCCGTGCGGCCTGGCCCGCGGCTGCGGATGCTGGTGCGCACGTGGATCGCGGCGGTCGAGTCGGCGTCCCTGACGTGGCTGGACGAGGAGAAGCGGCCGGACGCCGCCGAGTTGCGCGACTGGCTGGTCGACAACCTGGTGGCGCTGCTCGCGACGACGGCGACGCGGGACGCGGAGACGGCGGAGGCGGTCGCCGCGATGGCGGCGCAGGAGACGGTGGACGGTGCCGTCGCGTCGCTGGCGCGAAAGCTGGCCCCGCTGGTGCGCTCGATGACTTCCGGGTGAGACTGGTGGGGTGAGGAGCGAGAACACCCTGTTCGTCGGCGGCCCGCTGGACGGGCGCGTGCTGCCCGTGCTGACGGGGCTGACCGGGCAGCCGCCGAAGTGGTACGACATCCCGGTGCCGAACGAGGGTGACGCGCCGCCCACGGTGTACACGTACCGGCGCGTGGCGGCCGGCTTCACCAAGCGGCTGGGCCTCCAGCGGGGCTGGACGTACGAATACGCGCCGGAGGGCCACGTGGCGGACGGCCCCCGCTGGCCCTGGACCCGCAGGCCGCCCCGCGGCGACGGCTGAGCCCGCGCCACGGGGGCGTGGCCGAGCCCACTGTTCGGGGCCCGCCCAGGGCCCGTCGAGCCCCGCCTCGTGGGTGGGGGCCGCCCCGACAGCCGTACGGCTGTCGGACCCGCCGGTCTTGGCCCGGCGCACCACGCCCCCGCGCTGAACGCTGAGCGCCCTGCCGGGACGCGGGCTCGGCTGCCCGCCCGGGACCGCCGTGAGCCGCCCCGGGGGGGGGCGTGCCCTCGGCCCTGACGCCGAACCCCGGGCCCCGGGGCCTGTTGAGCCCCGCCTTACAGGGGCCGCCCCATCGGGCCACCGGCTCCGAGACTGCTGCGGCACTGGCCCGCGGGCCCGCTGGGCGCCACCCAGCGGGGCCCGGCGCGGCAAGGCGGGCGGGCGCGGTCCCCGGACGTGCACGCACGTCATGCGTGCGCGTGCAAGGTGCCCCGCCGGGGTGGTCGCGGGTGTAGCCCAGCGGGTGAAATTCCTCCCCCGTCCGGACGACTCGTCAGGTAATCGCATGGTGCGGCGTTCATGAATCCGCCGAGCGCCGCGCGCGAAACACCACTCCCCGCGGCTCGTTCCCACCCCACCGGAGGTGACATGTCGCGCCTGCGATCCGCCTGCGCCACGGTCGCGGCGACCGTCGCGATCACCGCGCTGACCGTCGTCCCCACGTCCGCAGCCACGCCCCCCGCCGCCAGGGCCAAGCCCGCCGCTCCCGAGCCCGGCGGTGTCGCCGCGCTCCTGACCCAGCTCAAGAGCCTCTACCAGCAGGCGGAGGCCGCCGACGAGGCGTACAACGCCACCGCTCAGGCCCTCACGAAGCAGCGCGCCGTCGCCGACAAGGCCGGCAGCGGCCTCGACCGGGCCAGGGCCGCGCTCGACCACAGCCGCAGCGCGGCGGGCGCCCTGGCCCGCGCGCAGTACCGCGGCACCCCCGAACTCTCCGGCTACCTCCAGATGCTGCTCGGCGACGACCCAGAGCGCGCCGTCGAGCAGCAGCACATGCTGGCGCGTGCCGCGCGCGGCAACGTCGCCACGCGGGCCCGGCTCGTGGCGAGCATGCGCCACGCGGACACGGCCGTCGTCGCCACCCGCACCGCGCTCGCGAAGCAGCAGCAGCTCGCCGCGCGCAAGAAGCAGCAGCGCGACACGGCCGAGGCCAAGCTCCGGCAGGTCGAGGCGCTGCTCGCCGGGCTCAGCCCCGACGTACTCGGCCGGCTGGCCGCGCTCGACCGCAGCGGCACGGACAAGGCGCAGCAGGACCTCGTGAACTCCGGGGCGCTCGGCCCACAGGGCGAGGCCGCGAAGACCGCCACGCCGACCGCAGCCGGGGCCGCGGCGCTGCGGTACGCCGTGGCGCAGATCGGCAAGCCGTACGAGTGGGGCGCCACCGGCCCCGCCGCCTTCGACTGCTCGGGCCTGACGTCACAGGCGTGGGCCCACGCCGGTGTGCACGTGCCGCGCACCAGCCAGCAGCAGTGGCACGACCTGCCGCGCGTGCCGCTCGACCGGCTGCGCCCCGGCGACCTCGTGGTCTACTTCCCGAAGGCCACGCACGTCGCGGTGTACCTCGGGGACGGCAAGGTCGTCCAGGCCCCACGCCCCGGTGGGCGCGTCAAGGTGTCGCCGATCGCCGCGAACCCGCTGCTCGGCGCGGTACGCCCGGACGCGTCGGGGACCGTGCTCAGCCCGGCCGCGTACCGGCCGCCGCGGCTGCCGGCGGTCGCCGGCACCGGGGCCAGGACCGGCAGCGGGACCGGGACGGGCCCGGACGCGGGGCTGTAGCCCGGCGGCCGACTACCGCCCGCCGGTCTCGAGCGCGTGCCGAACGAGCGTCATCAGCGACTCCACGGCCGACACCCGCTGGCGCGCGTCCATGATCAGCAGCGGCACGCTGTCCGCGACGGAGAGCGCGTGCCTGACGGCCGCCGGATCGAACGCCTCGGCGCCCTCGAAGTGGTTCACCGCGACGATGTAGGGAAGACCGCAGGTCTCGAAGTAGTCGAGCGCGGGGAAGCAGTCGTCGATGCGGCGCGTGTCGACAAGGACGACCGCGCCGATCGCGCCGCGCACGATGTCGTCCCACATGAACCAGAACCGCTGCTGGCCCGGCGTGCCGAACAGGTAGAGCACCAGGTCGTTGTCGAGCGTGATGCGGCCGTAGTCCATGGCGACGGTCGTGGTCACCTTGCCGGGCACGGCGGTGAGGTCGTCCGTGGCCGCGCTCGCCGCCGTCATCAGCGACTCCGTGCGCAGGGGCGGGATCTCCGACACCGAGCCGACGAACGTCGTCTTGCCGACCCCGAAACCGCCCGCGATCACTATCTTCGTCGCGACGGGCGCGCGGGTCCGCTCGACTTGCCGGGACCGCGCGCTCTCGTCCGGCTCGGAGACGGCGGCGGCCTCGACGGACGCGTCCTCGGTGTCTGCGGTGGCGGCGTCTGCGGTGCCGGTGTCTGCGGTGTCGTCAGAGACGGCGGAGTCCACTCAATACCCTTTCCAGCAGTGCATGGTCCGGCTGTTCGGTGCCGTGGCCGGTCCCGTACACCCTGATCTTTCCGTGGTCGGCGAGGTCGCTGAGCAGCACCCTCACCACGCCGAGCGGCATCCTCATGAGCGGCGCCACCTCCGCGACCGTCCGCATGCGACGGCAGAGCCCCACGATCGCGCGCACCTCGGGCACGACCCGGGACGAGCCGCGCCGCGGTGGCGGCACCCCCCGCTCACCGGCCGCTCCCCGTGGCGTCCTCGCCGCCGCCCGCGACGGACCTGCGCAGTTCGCCGCGCAGCGCGGGCGTCAGTACGTGCCCGGCGCGGCCGACGAACAGCGCCATGTGGTAGGCGACCACGCTCATGTCGCAGTCCGGCGCGGCATGCACGCCGAGGAGCGAGCCGTCGCTGATCGCCATGACGAAGAGGCTGCCGTCCTCCATCGCGACCATCGTCTGCTTGACGGGGCCGCCCTCCATCAGCCTGGCGGCGCCGATGGTGAGGCTGCCGATGCCGGAGACGACCGTCGCCAGGTCGGCGCTCGAACCGCGTGGGCCGCCCTGGCGCCCGGCGGCCGCGGCGGCGGCCGCCTCTTCCGTCCGCCCGGGGTCGGACGAGAGGAGCAGGAGCCCGTCCGACGACACGACGGCGACGGAACGCAGGCCGTGGACCTCCTCCACGAGGTTGTTCAGCAGCCAGTGCAGGTTGCGTGCCTCGTTGCTCAGTCCGCATGTGCCGGTCGCAGTCAACTGCGCGCCTCCTCGACTGTGTCCCCCGCCGCTTCGGTGTGCTGCCCGGCCGTGTGGTCCCGGTCCCGGGTCGTCAGGTGCTCGGTCCGTGACTCGGGTATGCGGGGCGTGTAGGGCAGCGGCTCGTAGGCCTGGCGGCCGTACGGCTGCCGCTCGTAGTCCCGCGCCTCGTCGATGCGCTGCCGGTCACCCGGCTGCCCGTCGATGCGCTGCCAGTCGCCCTGCCGCATGTCGGCCCGCTGACCGTCCCGCCGCTGCCCGTCGGCCTGTTCTGCCTGCGCCTGGGCCTGCCGGGTGGCCGCCTGGCGGATCTCCTCCTCGGCCTCCTGGCGCCCGGCCCTGGCGCCCGAGTGGAAGCCGCCGAGCCGCCTGCGCAACTCCTCCGGGTCGACGCCGCGCTTGCGTACCGGGGGCGCGCCCGCCGATCTGACCGCCTTGGGCACCCGCTTGGGCAGCTCACGGCTCGCGGCCGGCCGCGGCGGCAGGCGCATGGCGAAGGTGTCCTGGTCGAGGCCGTCACCGGTGGGGGCGGCCGCCGCCCGCTCGTGGGAGTCGGGACCGGCGGCGTACGGGCCCTGGGCGGCGGCATGGTGCGGCGGTTGCCCCGGCGTGCGCGCCGCTGGCACGCGCGGCTCGCCGCCGGGCAACCCGGTCACGGCCGCCCCTGGGTTGATCGCTCCGGCGCTCTCCGCCGCTCGTACGGTCGCCTCGGCGGCCACGATCAGCGGGTCCCGCGCCGGTTCGTACGGCGCCCGTTCGGGCACTTCAGGGGTTTGGGGGGTCTCGGGGGCCTCGGGCGCCGCGTGGGCCTCCGACGGCACCACGTGCTGGGGCAGGAAGGCGACGGCGGTCGTGCCGCCGCCATCCTGCTGCCCGCGCAGTTCGACGCGGACGCCGTGGCGGGCGGCCAGCAGGGAGACGACCCGCAGCCCGAGCCCCTCGCCCGCCTCGTCCTCCTCGTCCGCTTCCGTCGGGGCCTCGTGGCCCGGCGCGGCCAGGCGGGCGTTGAGCTCGGCGAGCCGCTCGCCGGCGACGCCCTCGCCCTGGTCGACGACCGAGAGCATCACCTCGCCCGTCTCCAGGGGCCACCCCGACAGCTCGACCGCCGCTTCGGGCGGCGAGAACGAGGCCGCGTTCTCCAGAAGTTCGGCGACGAGGTGGCTGAGGTCGTCGGCGGCGGCCCCGGAGACGCGGGCCCCCGGCGGCAGGGTCTGGATCGTGACGCGCTCGTAGCGCTCGATCTCGCTGACGGCGGCACGCAGCACGTCGACGAGCGGGACGGGCTCCGCGTGGGCGTGCGTCTGCCGGTGTTCGGCGAGGACCAGCAGGTTCTCGCTGTGCCTGCGCATGACCGTGGCCATGTGGTCGAGCTTGTAGAGCGTGCCGAGGCGCTCGGGGTCCTGCTCGCGCTCCTCCAGCGACTCGATGACGCCGAGCTGGCGCTCCACCAGGCCGAGGTTGCGCAGTGAGAGGTCGACGAAGGTGTGGCGGACGGTGTGGCGCAGCCGCCGCAGGTGGTCGGTGGTGTCGGCGATCCGCGCCTGGAGCCCTGCGCGCTCCTCGGCCGCGTCCTCACGGTCGCGTTCCGCGCGCTCCCGTTCCGCGTGGTCCCGTTCCGCGCGGTCCTGTGCCTCGGGTGCCGCGGTTTCGGCGAGGCGGGCCGTGAGCGAGAGCACCTTGCTGTGAAGTGTGTTGAGCGATCGGGCCACGTCGGCGAACTCGTCGTTGCGGCCGGTGAACCGCACCGGTTCGGGTGTGGCGGGACGCGCCGCGACCCGGGCTGCGCCGAGCCGCACCGCCGCGAGCGGCCTGGTGAGAGTGCGCGCGACCGCGGCCGACACGGCGACGGCGAGCATCAGGCAGCCGGCGAGGAGGGCGGCCCGCAGCTCCAGGTCGCGTACGGCGCCGTCGCGCAGCTTCTCGAACCCCTTCAGCTCCCGCGCGTCGAGCCCGGACAGCGCGCCCCGCATCCGGTCGATCCTGGCGGTGAGCGCGGTGTCGAGCTTGTCGCGGTCGGTGCCGAGGGCGGAGTCCGGCAGTCGCGGGGTGGCCGTGAGCCTGCCGAGGTATTTCTCGGCAGACGTGGCCCCGGCGCCGGCGACGGTGCCCTCGTACGCCTGGCGGGTGGAGGCGGACGCGGTGTCGTCGAAGTCCGCGAGGGCGGCGAGCTCGCGTACGCGCGCCTGCTGGGCCGCCGCGCTGAGCGCGTCCCGAGCCTTCTCGGCGGGGCTCCCCGAGTGGCCTGTGGTCACCGTCATTCCGGTGAGCGGGTCGGTCGTGGTCCGCGTCCGGTCGTCGGGGATGGTGAGCGCGGCGACGAGCAGGCCACGGGTGGCGGACGCCTGGTCGACGGCGCGGCCGAGCGAGGCCGCCGCGCGCGCGTCGGGGGCATCGTCCGCGGGAGCGCGGTCGGCGACCTGCTCGGAGACGCCCTCCACGGAGGCGACGATGCGGGAGTACGCGGTGTACGTGGCGGACGCCGAGCCCTTGCCCATCATCGCGGCCTTGCGCGCCGGCTCCAGGGCGCCCAGGCTCTTGAGCGCGCCGGCGGACGCGTCCGGGCCGGCGGGCCCCGACGATCCGCATCCGCATCCGGATCCGGATCCGGATCCGGATGCGGATGCGGCGGCGAGCGCGCGGAACTCGGCGATCTGCCGGTCCACCCGTTCGCCTGCCGCCGTCAGGCCGTCCGCCGTCCCCTCACTGTCCTGCTCGCCGTCCTTCGTCGGCCGGCCCGCGGCGACGAAGACGACGGCCTGGTCGCGCTCGTCGGCGAGAGAGTCGGAGAGTGCGACGGCCTGGCTGTCGAGGCGTGCGAGGGTGACGAGGCGCTGGGCGTCGTGGAGCCCGGTCCAGCCGTGCAGCACGGCGGGGGTGCCTGCGGCGAGGACGGCGATGCCGACGACCGCGACACCGGCGACGAGCCGGGTGCGTACCCGCTTGGGGCGCCCCACCGGAGTGCCGCTGTGCACACCGCCGTTCCCCCGAGGCCGCTTGTTCTGCACCGGTGCTCGCATTCTCGACTCGTCCGCCCATGAAGCCGGGGTGACGGCGGGTCACGACGAGCCACCCCCGGCCCCTGGCACGGCTCCCGACGATTGCAGTGCTTTTGGGAGGAAGACGCGCATCGGCCGACCCGCCACCTGAACGAGTGAACATCACGGAGGAGTTGGCCTTCAAATTCCCCCGACGTGCGCGGGGGCGCGGCGCGGCGCGCCGAATGGACCTTGGACGCGCCCTTTGCAAGGATGCCCGCCCGCAGCCGTGGCACGGCCTTCCGAGTGATCGTTTTTCGGCCTCGTGTGCCGTGACCCGCGTCGTCACACCGCGGTGCCGCTCCGGCAGACTGGGGATCATGCGCATCGAACAGGCGACTGCACCCGGAACGGCCGCACGCCCCAACGAGGACTGGACTTCCGTCGTCCTGCCCGCCGCGGGCGAGGGCGGGGCGCTCGTCCTGCTCGACGGTGTCACACCGCCCGAGGGCGACGACGGTTGCGTGCACGGGGTCCCGTGGTTCACGGCGCGCCTGGGCGGAACTTTGGCTGAACTGTGCGGTTCACGCCGGGACATGACACTGACGGAGATCCTGGCCGAGTCCATCGCCTTTACGGCGGCCAAACACCGTGACACCTGTGAACTTTCTCACCCGCGCACACCGCAGGCCACGGTGGTCGTCGCACGCTGGGGCGCGGCGCCCGGGGGCGTGGTCGAGCACCTGGTCCTGTCCGACTCCACGCTGCTGGTGGAGGGGCGCGACGGGCGGGTGCGCGCGGTGGTCGACGACCGGCTCGACCACATCCCGGCGGAGGTGAAGCGGTCGGTCGCGTCGACGGACGCGCTGCGGAACGCGGAGGGCGGCTTCTTCACGGCGGCGGCAGACCCGTCGGCGGCGGCGAAGGCGGTCACGGGGAGCACGCCGGCCGCCGAGGTGCGGTCCCTGCTGGCGATGACGGACGGCGCGGCGCGCTGGGTCGAGAAGTTCGAGCAGGGCGGCTGGGCGGAGTGCCTCGCGCTGGTGCGCGAGGGCGGCCCGCAGTCCCTGATCGACCGGGTGCGCGCGCTGGAGACGGACGCGCGGCAGGTCCGCGGCAAGCGGCACGACGACGCGACGGCGACATACGCGGAACTCTGACGCACGCGGTGCCTGCCGCCGCCGGCCGCGTGTCCGCGTCCGGCGCGTCCGCGCAGCTGGGCGCGTGT
>NZ_JAGIQL010000187.1 GCF_017813245.1 Streptomyces montanisoli | reverse complement strand
CCCGATCCCCCGAGCCCGTGCGCGCCGCCGTGCCGCGCTCGCGCGAACCGCTCACCGCCCAGCGCGCCAGGACCCGCAGGCACCACACGGCGGCGGGCGCCGCACGCGACCGTGAGCCGCAGCCCGT
Organism: Streptomyces montanisoli; assembly: GCF_017813245.1. Classification (GTDB taxonomy): domain Bacteria; phylum Actinomycetota; class Actinomycetes; order Streptomycetales; family Streptomycetaceae; genus Streptomyces; species Streptomyces montanisoli. The sequence continues at coordinate 10,888 of NZ_JAGIQL010000187.1, read as the reverse complement.
GCGCGGCGGCTCCACCGACCTCCACGACTGGTGACCGCGAACCTCCCGTGACACGCCTCTTCGCAGGCCAGGGCCTGTTCGGGGCTCGTTGTCAGTGGGGAGTCGTACGGTTGACTCCATGCGGCCCGTAACCCACATCGAACGCTCACTGGCGCCCTTCGAGGTCGTCAGCCCCTACCGGCCGAGCGGTGACCAGCCCGCGGCCATCGCCGAGCTGGAACGGCGCGTGCGCGCCGGGGAGGACGACGTCGTCCTGCTCGGCGCCACCGGCACGGGCAAGTCGGCGACGACGGCCTGGATGATCGAGAAGCTCCAGCGGCCCACGCTCGTCATGGCGCCGAACAAGACGCTGGCCGCACAGCTGGCGAACGAGTTCCGCGAGCTGCTTCCGAACAACGCCGTCGAGTACTTCGTCTCGTACTACGACTACTACCAGCCCGAGGCGTACGTGCCGCAGTCGGACACGTACATCGAGAAGGACTCCTCGATCAACGAGGAGGTGGAGCGGCTGCGCCACTCCTCGACGAACTCGCTGCTCACCCGCCGCGATGTGGTGGTCGTCGCCTCCGTCTCCTGCATCTACGGCCTCGGCACGCCGCAGGAGTACGTGGACCGCATGGTGCCGCTGAAGGTCGGCGGCGAGTACGACAGGGACGAACTGCTGCGCCGCTTCGTCGACATCCAGTACACGCGCAACGACGTCGCCTTCCAGCGCGGCACGTTCCGCGTCAGGGGCGACACCATCGAGATCTTCCCGGTCTACGAGGAGCTGGCCGTCCGCATCGAGATGTTCGGCGACGAGATCGAGGCGCTGTCCACGCTGCACCCGCTGACGGGCGAGGTCATCACCGAGGACCAGGAGCTGTACGTCTTCCCCGCCAGCCACTACGTGGCGGGTCCCGAGCGCATGGACCGCGCGGTGCGCGACATCGAGCACGAGCTCGAGCAGCGCCTCGCCGAGCTGGACAAGCAGGGCAAGCTCCTCGAGTCGCAGCGGCTGCGCATGCGCACCACGTACGACATCGAGATGATGCGGCAGATCGGCTCGTGCTCCGGCATCGAGAACTACTCGATGCACTTCGACGGCCGCGACTACGGCTCCCCGCCCAACACGCTCCTCGACTACTTCCCCGAGGACTTCCTCCTCGTCATCGACGAGTCGCACGTCACGGTCCCGCAGATCGGCGCCATGTACGAGGGCGACGCGTCCCGCAAGCGCACGCTCGTCGACCACGGCTTCCGGCTGCCGTCCGCGCTGGACAACCGCCCGCTGAAGTGGGAGGAGTTCCAAAAGCGCGTCGGCCAGACCGTCTACCTGTCGGCCACGCCCGGCGCCTACGAGCTGTCCCGCGGCGACGGCGTCGTGGAGCAGATCATCCGCCCCACCGGGCTCGTCGACCCCGAGGTCGTCGTCAAGCCGACCCAGGGCCAGATCGACGACCTGGTGCACGAGATCAGGCAGCGCACCGAGAAGGACGAGCGCGTCCTGGTCACCACGCTCACCAAGAAGATGGCCGAGGACCTCACGGACTACTTCCTGGAGCTCGGCATCCAGGTCCGCTACCTGCACAGCGACGTGGACACGCTGCGCCGCGTCGAACTGCTGAGGGAGCTGCGCTCCGGCGAGTTCGACGTCCTCGTGGGCATCAACCTCCTGCGGGAGGGCCTCGACCTGCCCGAGGTGTCGCTGGTCGCGATCCTCGACGCGGACAAGGAGGGCTTCCTCCGCTCGGGCACGTCGCTGATCCAGACGATCGGCCGCGCCGCGCGCAACGTGTCGGGCCAGGTGCACATGTACGCGGACAAGGTGACGCCCGCGATGGAGCGCGCCATCGACGAGACCAACAGGCGCCGCGAGAAGCAGATCGCCTACAACACCGAGCACGGCCTCGATCCGCAGCCGCTGCGCAAGAAGATCAACGACATCGTGGCCACGATCGCGCGCGAGGAGATCGACACGGACTCCCTGCTCGGCACGGGCTACCGGCAGACGAAGAGCGGCAAGAACAACAAGAACGCCAAGCCCGCCAAGGCGCCCGTGCCGTCCCTCGGCGGCGCGGCGGCCAAGGGCGGCGCGGGCGACGGCCCGACGGACCGGCCGGCCACCGAGCTCGCGGGGATGATCGAGGAGATGACCGACCGGATGCGGGCCGCCGCCGCGGACCTCCAGTTCGAGGTGGCCGCGCGGCTGCGCGACGAGGTCGGGGAGCTGAAGAAGGAGCTGCGGCAGATGAGGGAGGCGGGGCTGGCCTGACGCCCGCACGGCGCCCGACGCCCGACGCCCGCACGGCAGCGGCTGCCACGCGCCCGCGCCGCGCTGTGTCGCAGGTCCGACACAACCGGCGTGAGCATGGCGGACGCCGGGCAGGGTCGTGCGTAGGGTGCTCCACAACCGCACACGGACGGTTGGGCGGGGGGACCATGCGGAAAGGGGACCAGGACGTGGTGGACACAACCAAGGGCGGTTCGTCCGGCGGCGTCAGCCTGAGCAAGGGCCAGGCGATCAGCCTGGAGAAGAGGGGCGGCGGAACGCTCACCGCGGTGCGCATGGGGCTCGGCTGGCAGGCGGCCAAGCGCCGCGGGCTGTTCGGCATGCGGACCCGCGAGATCGACCTGGACGCATCGGCGGTCCTCTTCGCCGATAAGAAGCCTGTCGACGTGGTGTTCTTCCGCCACCTCGTCAGCGACGACGGCTCCGTGCGGCACACCGGGGACAACCTGGTGGGCGGCGCGGGGCAGGGCGAGGACGACGAGTCGATCCTGGTGGACCTGCAGAGCGTGCCCGGCCACATCGACCAGATCGTCTTCACGGTGAACTCGTTCACGGGGCAGACGTTCCAGGAGGTGCGCAACGCCTTCTGCCGCCTCGTCGACGAGACGACCGGCGAGGAACTCGCCCGCTACACGCTCGACGGGGGCGGTCAGTACACCGCGCAGATCATGGCGAAGGTGCACCGCTCCGGCGCCGGCTGGCAGATGACGGCACTGGGCAATGCGGCCAACGGCCGCACATTCCAAGACCTCATGCCGGCGATCCTGCCGCAGCTCTGACCGACCCGCCCGCCGGCCGGCCGGCCGCGCTCCACCGCGCGTCCGGCCGGCGCCGTGCGTCCAGGGCCGAGGGCAATACCCTCAGCCACTGCTCTGACCTGGCGATTTACTCAATTCTTGGCGGTTGATTTACCTTTTCATGGGTAGTCCTGTACCGTTTCTTGTAGCGGAGGGGAGTACTCCCACACCGCGACGTACCCGTCAATACGGACCGCCATCGGTCCCGGGGCGTCGGCCTGGGGATTGACGAAGGCCCCCCAGGTGGAAGAGACCTCCGGCAGGCGGGCCGATCCGATCGGCGCCGCTCGTAGTCGCAAGACGCCGGAGGCACGATGGACATCTCGTTGACCACGTGGCTGCTGACCGTCCTCGGTCTGGTGGTCCTGATCGCGATCGACTTCTTCATCGGGCGCAAGCCCCACGAGGTGTCGGTCAGGGAAGCGGGCGCCTGGACGGCCGTCTGGGTCGTCCTCGCCGGCCTCTTCGGCGTCGGCCTGCTGCTCTTCGCGGGCGGAAAGGCGGGCGGCGAGTTCTTCGCCGGCTACGTCACCGAGAAGTCGCTCAGCGTCGACAACCTCTTCGTCTTCATCGTCATCATGGCGAAGTTCGCGGTGCCGCTCCGCCTCCAGCAGAGGGTGCTGCTGTTCGGCGTGCTGATCGCGCTGGTCCTGCGCGCCGCGTTCATCGCCGCGGGAGCCGCCGTCCTCGCGAGCTTCTCGTGGGTGTTCTTCCTGTTCGGCGCGTTCCTGATCTACACCGCGTGGAAGCTGATCCAGGAGGCGCGCTCCCACGGCGGGCAGGACGAGGAGTGGGAGGAGAACCGGCTGCTGAAGACCGTGGAGCGCCGCTTCGGCGTCGCCGACAGGTACCACGACACGAAGCTCTTTCTCCGCGTCAACGGCAAGCGCGTCCTCACGCCCCTCATGGTGGTCATGCTAGCCATCGGCACCACGGACGTGATGTTCGCCCTCGACTCCATCCCGGCGATCTTCGGCCTGACGCAGGACCCGTACATCGTCTTCACGGCCAACGCGTTCGCCCTGATGGGCCTGCGGCAGCTGTACTTCCTCATCGGCGGGCTGATGAAGAAGCTGGTCCACCTCAGCTACGGGCTGTCGGTGATCCTCGGCTTCATCGGCGTGAAGCTCGTCCTGCACGCGCTGCACGAGACCGGCGTGCACGTGCCCGAGATCAGCACCACGCTCTCCCTCTCCGTGATCGGCGGTGTCCTGTTCGTCACGACGGTCACCAGCCTCATCGCCGCCCGCAGGGCCGGCCGGGACGGCGAGGCGGCCGAGCGAGGGGCCGACGAGGACCGCGTGGACGCCTGAACCGCCCGTCCGAACCGCCCGCCTGAACCCATCGTCCGAACCGCCCGTCAGTACGTCACGGTGATCCGCCGCGCGGGGCCGTCCACCCGGACCGTCCCGCCGTACGGGACCACCAGCTGCGGATCCGTGTGCCCGAGGTCCACGTCGAAGACGGCCATCGTCTCGGGCGCGTACTCCGCCAGCGCACGCTCCACCGCCGCCCGCTGCTCGCGGACGTACCGGCCGGCCTCCTCCGGCGTGTGGGGCCGGTCGAACGACCAGGTCTTCGGCCGGCCCATCAGCAGCGCGGGGAACCGCCCGAGCAGCCCGCGCTCGCCCATGGCGCGCAGGATCCCGTACACCTCCGACGCGGACGGCAGGTCCTCCGACGTCTCCAGCAACAGCACGCAGCCGTCGTAGACGGACAGGTCCGCGCCGATCTCCCGGTCCGCCATCAGCAGCCAGGACAGCACCTCGACGTTCCCGCCCCAGCAGGTCCCCTCCACGACCCCCTCGGGGCCGGTCCAGGACCAGCCGCCCCCGGGCCGGGTCGCCGGCTCCTCGTCGAAGGTGGCCGGGTCCGCCCAGTCCCTGTCGACGTCCCCGAACCGGTCGGCGGGCCGCAGCTCGTAGGGGCCCTGCGTGAACAGAGCCGCCCGCAGCGACTCCTCGGTCAGCGGATGCATCCGGCCCGGGCGCCCCAGCTGGACCATCACGCTGCCGCCGTGGTAGGCGGCGATCCCGGTCTGCCACAGGTAGGCCAGCAGGCACGTGTTGTCGCTGTACCCGAAGAACGGCTTCGGGTGCGCGGCGATCAGCTCCCGGTCCAGGTGGGGCAGCACGGTGATCTGGTCGTCGCCGCCGATGCTCGCGATGACCGCCGTCACCGACGGGTCGGCGAACGCGGCATGGATGTCGGCGGCGCGCTGCCGCGGTGTCGCGCCCATCGTCCTGGTCGACGGGTACTCCACGGGCCGGAGCCCGAAGTTCTCCGAGAGGCGCCGCAGGCCCAGCTCGTACGGGAGCGGAAGGATCCCCGGCAGTCCTGAGGAGGGCGAGATCACGGCGATCCGGTCGCCCGGCCGTGGCTTCGGCGGGCGGAGCGGGTGCGGGCCGCCGCTGGGGAGGCCGGTACGGGGTGTCGGCATGGCGGGAGGTTATGCGCGCGGGCACCCGACGTACGAGCGAATAAGCCGCCGGTCTAGCGTGGTCGCCGAATACGGAAAGAAGGTGCGGCGTGCTGCCGGAACTCACGGTGGGCAGGGGCTTCACGTCCTGGACGCTCGACCCGGCGGCGCTGGTCGCCGTGGTCCTGCTCGGCGCTCTGTACGCGGCCGGCGTGGTGCGGCGGCTGCGGTCGGGCGGGCGCTGGTCCGTGCTGCGGACGGCACTGTTCGCGGTGGTCGGCCTCGGCATGATCGTCGTCGCCACGATGTCGTCGCTCGCCGTCTACGACCGGGTGCTGTTCTGGCCGGCCGCCGTGCAGAACATCCTGCTCGACCTGCTCGCCCCGCTCGGCCTCGCGCTCGGCGACCCGCTGGGCCTCGCCTCGCCCGACGGGCGGCTGCGGCGGGCGGTGGCGTCGCGCCCCGTCAGGCTGCTGACCTTCCCGCTCGTCAGCTCCCTCTTCGTACTCGTGTCCGAGCTGACCATCTACTTCACGCCGTACTTCCCCACGGCGCTCCACAACGACCTGGTCCGCCAGCTGATGCACGCGCAACTGCTGCTCACCGGCTGCCTGTTCGTCCTGCCGATGCTCTCCAAGCAGGAGATGCTGCCGCGCTGGTGCAGCTACCCGGTCAGGGCCCTCCTCGTCTTCGTCGACGGGCTGTTCGACTCGCTCCCCGGCCTGGTCGTGATGACCAGCGGCACGCTCGTCGCCGGCGACTGGTACCGGGCACACCCGCGCACCTGGGGGCCGACGCTCCAGTTCGACCAGACGCTCGGCGGCGGCCTGATGCTGACGCTCGCGGAGATCGTCGCCCTGCCGTTCCTGATCGCCGTGTTCTTCCAGTGGTGGCACTCGGAGCGCGCCCGCACGGCCGAGCTCGACGCCCGCCTCGACGCGGAGCTGACGCCCGTCCCGGCGCCGGCGCCCGCGTCCACGCCTGCGTCCGAGGCCCCTGCGGGTGCGGTCCCGGCCGCGGCGCCCGCGGCCGCGGCCCCCGAGCGTGTGCGGCCCTGGTGGGAGACCGACGGCGGCGAGGTCGGCCAGCGCATGCGCAGGGGACGCTGACCGGCAGACGCCGCTTCCAGCAGCTCTGGGCGGCGACCGGCAGGCGCCGCTGCGGCCGGGTCGCTGATCGGCCGTGGCACGGCGGCACCCGCGACGGCCCGGCGACGCCCGGACCGCCGGCCGGGGGCGGCGGCCGTCCGCGCGGGGTGGTGACCTCGCGCCGACGGAACGGTGGCCGTGGGCCGCTCGCGCGCACGGACGGACCCCCCGTAGGCGACGCACGCGACGGAGCCGGCGGCCGGGCCTGTCCGGAGGCGGCCGCCGCCGACGCCGCGGCTACTTCGCGCGCTGCTTGCGGGGCGCCGCCACCGCCTTCCCGGCCGCGGCCTTCTTGGCGGCGGTCTTCTTCGCGCCGCGCGCCGCGCTCTTCTTCGGCTTCCTGGACCCCAGGGCCGCGTCGCTGACGCTGTCCGCGTCCAGGATGTCCCGCAGGAACTTGCCCGTGTGGCTCGTCGCCACGCCGGCGACCGCCTCGGGCGTGCCCTCCGCGACCACGAGACCGCCGCCGTTGCCGCCCTCGGGGCCCATGTCGATCACCCAGTCCGCCGTCTTGATGACGTCCAGGTTGTGCTCGATCACGATCACCGTGTTGCCCTTGTCGACCAGACCGGACAGCACCTTGATCAGCTTGCTGATGTCCTCGAAGTGCAGGCCCGTTGTCGGCTCGTCCAGCACGTAGACCGTGCGGCCCGTCGAACGCTTCTGCAGCTCGCTGGAGAGCTTCACGCGCTGCGCCTCGCCGCCCGACAGCGTCGGCGCCGACTGGCCCAGCCTGACGTACCCGAGACCCACCTCGTTGAGCGTCCTGAGATGACGCGAGATCGTCGGCACGGCCTCGAAGAAGTCCAGCGCCTCCTCGATCGGCATGTCCAGGACCTCGGCGATGTTCTTGCCCTTGTAGTGGACCTCCAGCGTCTCCCGGTTGTACCGGGCGCCGTGGCAGACCTCGCACGGCACGTAGACGTCCGGCAGGAAGTTCATCTCGATCCTGATCGTGCCGTCGCCCGCGCAGTTCTCGCAGCGGCCGCCCTTCACGTTGAACGAGAACCGGCCCTGCAGATAGCCGCGTACCTTCGCCTCGGTCGTCTCCGCGAACAGCTTCCGCACGTGGTCGAACACGCCCGTGTACGTGGCCGGGTTGGACCGCGGCGTCCTGCCGATGGGGGACTGGTCGACATGCACGACCTTGTCCACCAGATCGTCGCCGTCGACGCGCGTGTGGCGGCCCGGCACCGACTTCGCGCCGTTCAGCTCGCGCGCCAGGTGGGTGTACAGGATGTCGTTGACCAGCGTCGACTTGCCGGAACCCGACACGCCCGTCACGGCGGTGAGCACGCCGAGCGGGAACGACACGTCGATGTCCCGCAGGTTGTTCTCGCGCGCCCCGTGCACCGTCAGCCTGCGCGACGGATCGGCCGGCCTGCGCAGCGCGGGCGTCGCGATGGACCGCTTGCCCACCAGGTACTGCCCGGTCAGCGACTCGTCGTTGGCGAGCAGCTCCTTCAACGGGCCCGAGTGGACGACCTTGCCGCCGTGCTCGCCCGCGCCGGGGCCGATGTCCACGATCCAGTCGGCGACCTTGATCGTGTCCTCGTCGTGCTCCACGACGATCAGCGTGTTGCCCATGTTCCGCAGCCGGACCAGCGTCTCGATCAGCCGGTGGTTGTCCCGCTGGTGCAGCCCGATGGACGGCTCGTCCAGGACGTAGAGCACGCCGACGAGCCCGGAGCCGATCTGCGTGGCGAGCCTGATGCGCTGCGCCTCGCCGCCGGAGAGCGTGCCGGCCGCGCGGTTCAGCGACAGGTAGTCGAGGCCCACGTCGACCAGGAAGCGCAGCCGCTCGTTGACCTCCTTGAGCACCCGCTCCGCGATCTTCTTGTCGCGCGCGCCCAGCGTGAGCTCGGCGAGGAACCGGGCGCAGTCGCTGATCGACATGGCCGAGACCTCGGCGATGGACTTGCCCATCACCGTCACCGCGAGCACGATCGGCTTGAGGCGCGTGCCCTCGCACGTCGGGCAGGGCACCTCGCGCATGTAGCCCTCGAAGCGCTCCCTGCTCGTGTCGCTCTCGGCCTCCTGGTGGCGCCGCTTGACGTACGACACGGCGCCCTCGAACGAGGGCGTCACATAGGCGCGCTCGCGCCCGTACCGGTTGCGGTAGCGGACCTCGACCTGCGTCTTGTGCCCGTACAGCAGCGCCTTCCTGGCCCGCTGCGGCAGCCCGGCCCAGGGGATGTCCGTACGGAAGCCCAGCGCGTCCGCGAGGCCGTTGATCATGCGGCCGAAGTACTCGCGCGTGTGCCCGTGCGACCACGGGTGGATCGCGCCCTCGTCCAGCGACTTCTCCTCATCGGGGACGATCAGCTCCGCGTCCACCTCCATGCGCGTGCCGATGCCGGTGCAGTCCGGGCAGGCGCCGAAGGGCGAGTTGAACGAGAAGGAGCGCGGCTCCAGCTCCTCGAACGACAGGTCGTCGTACGGGCAGTAGAGGTGCTCCGAGTACATGCGCTCGCGCTCGGGGTCGTCCGCGTCGAGATCGACGAAGTCGAGGACGACCATCCCGCCGGACAGCCCGAGCGCCGTCTCCACGGAGTCCGTCAGCCGGCGCTTCGCCGAGTCCTTGACGGTCAGGCGGTCCACGACCACCTCGATCGTGTGCTTCTCCTGCTTCTTCAGCTTCGGCGGCTCCGCCAGCTGGATCGTGGTCCCGTCGACGCGCGCGCGGCTGTAGCCCTTGGTCTGGAGGTCGGAGAAGAGGTCGACGAACTCGCCCTTGCGCTCGCGCACGAGCGGCGAGAGGACCTGGAACCTGCTGCCCTCGGGCAGTTCGAGGACCTTGTCCACGATCGCCTGCGGCGACTGGCGCGTGATCGGGCGGCCGCACTCGGGGCAGTGCGGCTTGCCGATGCGGGCGAACAGCAGCCGCAGGTAGTCGTAGACCTCGGTGATCGTGCCGACCGTGGAGCGCGGGTTGCGCGACGTGGACTTCTGGTCGATCGAGACGGCGGGGGAGAGGCCCTCGATGAAGTCGACGTCCGGCTTGTCCATCTGCCCGAGGAACTGCCGGGCGTACGAGGACAGCGATTCGACGTAGCGGCGCTGGCCCTCGGCGAAGATCGTGTCGAAGGCGAGCGAGGACTTGCCGGAGCCGGACAGCCCGGTGAAGACGATGAGCGAATCGCGGGGCAGGTCCAGCGAGACGTTCCGCAGGTTGTGCTCGCGAGCGCCGCGGACGATGAGACGGTCGGCCACTGCCGGTCCGCACCTTTCGTTGGAAGAAGCAGGGGCGGTGCCCCCTCGCCGGGAATGCCGGGGGTCGCCAGAGCGATGGACTGCATGGAGTGCTACGGGTGTGCTGCTTGTACACGCGGTGCGCGCTGTACACGCCGTGCGCGCCTGTGCGTGAGCGCACCGGCGCGCATCCCAGGATGCCTCTTCCGGTGCACTCGCCGAGCCTATAGCACGCGCATTCGATTTTGGGGGGACCTACGTCCTCTTCACCCGAACGGGTGGCGGCGCCGGATACGACCTAGAGTTGCGGCCATGACCTACAGCGGAGCGGTGCAGGTGGGCGGGCCCGCCGACGTGCACGAGTTGACCGACCTGATGATCTCGAAGATCGCCGTCGGGCCGATGAACAACAACGCCTACCTCCTGAGGTGCCGGGCCACGGGCGCCCAGCTGCTCGTCGACGCGGCCGCCGAGCCGGACAAGCTGCTCGCGCTCATCGGCGAGGACGGCATCGCCGGCGTCGTCACCACCCACCGCCACGGCGACCACTGGGGCGCGCTCTCCGAGATCGTCGACGCCACCGGCGCGCGCACCTACGCGGGACGCTACGACGCCGAGGGCATCCCCGTCCCCACCGACACCCCTGTGGGGGACGGCGACACCATCGGCTTCGGCGAGATCGCGCTCACGGCGCGGCACGTCACGGGCCACACGCCCGGCTCCATCGTCCTCGTCTACGACGACCGCCACGGTCACCCGCACGTGTTCACCGGCGACTGCCTCTTCCCGGGTGGCGTGGGCAACACGTTCCAGGACTCCGAGGCCTTCGCGAGCCTGCTGCACGACGTCGAGACCAAGATCTTCGACCGGCTTCCCGACGAGACGTGGGTCTATCCCGGCCACGGCGACGACACCACCCTCGGCGACGAGCGGCCGCACCTGGGGGAGTGGCGGGGGGGGGGGCGGGAGGGGGGGACGGGGGGGGGGGGGCGGGGGGGCGCGGCCGCCGGTGGGCCTGGGGGGCGGGGCGCGGGGGGGGGAGGGGGGGGGGGGGGGGGGG
>NZ_JAGIQL010000186.1 GCF_017813245.1 Streptomyces montanisoli | reverse complement strand
GTCGCCCCGGCCCGCCCCCGCGGTCTCCGCGCGCGCGGGCGACCCCCCCCGCCTCGCGTAGCCCACCCCCCCCGCCGCCCCCGCCGCCCCCGCGGCTCCCGCCGGCTCGACGGCCGGCGCCGCCGGCGTCTCCTTGCCCAGCGCGCGGCGCACCAGCGCCACCGCCACCACGATGGCGGCGACCAGCAGCGAGAGCAGCATCTGGCTGCGCGCGGAGTCGTCGGTCAGCATGTAGCCGATGATGAACACGATCACCGCGGCCGTCGCCCATGTCAGGTACGGGAACAGCCACATGCGCACCACCAGCTTGTCCGGTGACTCGCGCAGGATGACCCGGCGCATGCGCAGCTGGGCCAGGCAGATCACCAGCCAGACGAACAGCGCCACCGCGCCCGACGAGTTGAGCAGGAACTGGAAGACCGTGTCGGGCCACTGGTAGTTGAACCACACCGCGACGAAGCCGAACGCCACCGAGGACAGGATCGCCACGTGCGGCACGCCGCGCCCGCTGGTGCGGTGGAAGGCGCGGGGCGCGTCGCCGCGCAGGCCCAGCGAGAACGCCATGCGGGAGGCCGTGTACAGGCCGGAGTTGAGGCAGGACATCACGGCCGTCAGCACGATCACGTCCATCGCGGTACCGACGTGCGGGATGCCGATCGAGTTGAGCGCGGCGACGTAACTGCCGTCGTCGGTGATCGACTTGTCGTTCCACGGCACCAGACACAGCACGACCAGCACCGAGCCCAGGTAGAAGATGCAGATGCGCCAGATCACGCTGTTGGTCGCACGGGACACGGCGCGGCGCGGGTCGGCCGACTCACCGGCCGCGAGGGTGACGATCTCGCTGCCCATGAAGGAGAACACCGTCAGCAGCACGCCGGTGAGGATCGCTCCCGGCCCCTTCGGCAGGAACCCGCCCGCGTCCGTGAGGTGCCCGAAGCCGTCGCCCGGGTTGTCCGAGCCGGGCAGCACGCCGAACACGGCGAGCAGGCCTATGACGATGAACGCGCCGATCGCCACCACCTTGATGCTGGCGAACCAGAACTCGAACTCCCCGTAGGACGACACGGACGACAGGTTCGACACCGTGAGCACGCACATGACGATCAGCGCCCACGCCCACTGCGGGACCGCCGGCACCCATCCGTTGAGGATCGTGGCGCCCGCCGTTCCCTCGACGGCGAGCACGACGACCCAGAAGAACCAGTAGAGCCAGCCGATCGAGAACCCCGCCCAGCGCCCGAGCGCCCGGTCGGCGTACGCGGAGAACGACCCGGACGTGGGGTTGGCGGCGGCCATCTCGCCGAGCATCCGCATGACGAGGACGACGATCAGGCCGACCAGCGCGTACGAGACGAGGATCGCGGGGCCCGTGGCGGCGATGCCAGAGCCCGAACCGACGAAGAGGCCCGCGCCGATGATGCCGCCGATCGCGATCATCGACAGGTGACGGCTCCTGAGCCCGGGGCGCAGACCGCCCTCGGGGCCCGGCGGCGGGGCCTCGGGCCCGGGCTTGGCGGGATCTCCGCCTTCCGCGGTGAGGGTGGGTGGGCGAGTCATAGGGCAACCTCGGGTTCTGTTGTCGTCGGGACGGCGTCGGGACGGCCCCGGGACTGCGCCGGGCCGCCCTCGGCGTGCTGACTGCTGACGGCATTGTCGGGCTCAGATCAACATGAGGCGAGCCCCCGTCCGATACCCGCCTGTTCCCGTGCCACACTCGGTCCATGCGCGTCTACCTCGGCTCCGACCACGCGGGCTACGAACTGAAGAACCACCTCGTCCAGTGGCTCACCTCGCACGGCCACGAACCGGTCGACTGCGGCCCCCACATCCTCGACGACCAGGACGACTACCCGCCGTTCTGCCTGCGCGCCGCGGAGCGCACGGCGGCCGACCCCGAGGGCCTCGGCATCGTGATCGGCGGCTCGGGCAACGGCGAGCAGATCGCCGCGAACAAGGTGAAGGGCGTGCGGGCGGCCCTCGCGTGGAGCGAGGAGACGGCGCGGCTCGGCCGCGAGCACAACAACGCGAACGTGGTGTCGGTGGGCGCGCGGATGCACAGCCGCGACGAGGCGACGTCGTTCGTCGAGGTCTTCCTCAAGACGCCCTACTCGGGCGAGGCGCGGCACACCCGCCGCATCGACATGCTCACGGCGTACGAGGCGACGGGCGAGCTGCCGCCGGTCCCCGCGCACCACCCCCGGCAGGACTGATCGGCCACTCCTGTGCCAGAAGGCCACACCATCCACCGGCTGGCCCTCGACCACCTGGACCGCTTCGGCGGCCGGCCGGTGCGGGTGGCCAGCCCGCAGGGAAAGTTCGCCGACGGCGCGGCCCTCGTCGACGGCCGTGTGCTCGACGGCGTGGACGCGCACGGCAAGCACCTCTTCCTCGACTTCGAGGCCGCCGGGTGGATCCACGTCCACCTCGGCCTGTTCGGGAAGGTCGCCTTCGGGGAGCCGCCCGCGCCGCCCCCGGCGGACACCGTGCGGCTGCGCCTGGTGAACGACACGGCGTACATGGACCTGCGGGGTCCCACGACGTGCGCGCTGATCACGGACGGCGAGAAGAAGGCGATACACGAACGGCTCGGCGCCGACCCGCTGCGCCCGCGGGCGCCCGGCAACGACGCGGACAGCGCGTGGCCCCGGATCTCGCGCTCGCGCACGCCGGTCGCCACGCTGCTGATGGACCAGAAGGTGGTCGCGGGCGTGGGCAACGTGTACCGCGCCGAGGTCCTGTTCCGGCACGGCATCGACCCGTACCTGCCGGGGAAGGCCCTCACCCGCGAGGAGTGGGACGCGATCTGGGCCGATCTGGTGGGGCTGATGCGCGCGGGCGTGCGCGCGGGCCGCATCGACACGGTGCGCCCGGAGCACGAGCCCGAGGTGATGGGCCGCCCACCGCGCGTGGACGACCACGGCGGCGAGGTGTACGTGTACCGGCGGGCCGCCCAGCCGTGCCACGTGTGCGGCACGCCGATCCGCACCGCGCCGCTCGCGGCGCGCAACCTGTTCTGGTGCCCGCGCTGCCAGGCCGCGAGGTGACGGCCTCGTCGCTGTGAGATCGTCGGGGCCATGGCGCGCAATGGTGGCGATCCACTCCCGGCGGTGAACGGTGCCGAGGCGGCCCTGCACGGACTCGGGGCCGCACGCGCCGGCCTTGACCAGCGGCCCGCAGGGCGCGGGCACTGGTTCGCCGACTGGTCGGGCAGGCTGGCGGGTTCGGACGTGTACATCGCGGTCATGGGCAAGTCGGTGTCCGCGCGCAAGGTCCGTCTCGTCCTGGACGACTGGATCCTCGAAGATGTCGCCGTCCAGCACGTCGGCGACGTCCTCACGGCGGTGTTCTCCGCGGCGCCGGGTCCTGACGGCGGCGCGGAGATCCGCAGGGGCCGTGCGCTGCTCGTCCTGCCGGTGCTGGTTCTGCGGGTACGGGCAGGACGGGCCCGCTACTCCGCCACGAAGCGGCTCCCCGAGGAGGGGGCGGCGCCCCCGTCCCCCTGGGAGCGCGCGCTGACGGCGGACGAGTGAGGGGCGGGGCCTTCCCGCGTGCCCATGACGACGGTCGCGCCCGTCTCGTCGTCCTCCACGAGGCGGGCGTCGAGGCCGGCGGCCGCGAACGCGGCGAGCGCGGCCTCGGCCTGATGCTCGCCGGTCTCGCTGAGCAGGGTCCCGCCGGGGGCGAGCCAGCCGGGCGCGCCGGCCGCCACCCGCCGCAGGACGCCGAGGCCGTCGTCGCCGCCGTCGAGTGAGAGCAGCGGCTCGTGCTCGCGCGCCTCGGCGGGCAGCAGCGGCACCTCGCCCGTCGGCACGTACGGGACGTTGGCGGCGAGCACGTCGACGCGGCCGCGCAGCCGTGGCGGGAGCGCGGCGTAGAGGTCGCCCTGGTGGACGTGAGCGCCGAGGGGTTCGAGGTTGCGGCGCGCCCAGACGACCGCGGTCGGGTCGAGGTCGGCGGCGTGCACCTCGCCGGTGGTGCGGGCGGCGAGCACGGCGCCGAGGGCGCCCGAGCCGCAGCACAGGTCGACGGCGGTGCCGCCGGGCGGGAGGAGGCGCGCGGCGTGGGCCGCGAGCAGTTCGGTGCGTCGGCGTGGCACGAAGACGCCGGGGCCGACGGCGATCCGCAGGCCGCAGAATCCGGCCCAGCCGAGTACGTGTTCGAGCGGGAGCCCGGAGGCCCTGCGCTCGGCCATGGCGGCGGCCTCGCCGAGGCCGTCGGCGGTGGACAGGATGAGCTCGGCTTCTTCTTCCGCGAACACGCACCCCGCGGCGCGGAGCGTGGCGACGATGGACATCGGTGTGATGCCTTGACCTTCCGGGAGGACCGGACGTCCCCGTCCCGGGGGAAGGATCAGCGGGACCGGGTGAGTCCGGTGGAACACTGCGGCACGACGGCGGTAACGGGACTCACCTCCTCGGTCGGCGGGCGTGTAACGCTATCACCACGGTTGGGCATCTCTGTGAGCTGTCGGACAATGGGGTGGACAACGTGAGGTGGGGGGCCCGCATGATGGGCAGCCTCTCACCACCGTCGTACGCACAGCGCCGTACGTACGCGCGGAACGATCCGTACGCACGTCACAGCTAAGGAGACCCCGTGAAGGTCGGAATCGTCGGAGCCACCGGTCAGGTCGGCACGGTCATGCGCAGGATCCTCGCGGAGCGCGACTTCCCGGTCACCCGGCTGCGGCTGTTCGCCTCCGCCCGGTCGGCCGGCACGACGCTGGAGTGGAAGGGCGAGCAGGTCACCGTCGAGGATGCCGCGACGGCCGACTTCACCGGCCTCGACATCGTGCTGTTCTCCGCGGGCGGCGCCACGTCCAAGGCGATCGCCGAGAAGGTCGCGGGGCAGGGCGCGGTCGTGATCGACAACTCGTCGGCCTGGCGCCGCGACCCCGACGTGCCGCTGGTGGTCAGCGAGGTCAACCCGCACGCGGTGGCGAACCGGCCGAAGGGCATCATCGCCAACCCGAACTGCACGACGATGGCCGCGATGCCGGTGCTCAAGCCGCTGCACGCGGAGGCCGGCCTCGAAGCGCTGGTCGCGACGACGTACCAGGCGGTGTCGGGCTCGGGCCTGAAGGGCGTGGCGGAGCTGCACGGCCAGGTGCAGAAGGTGGCCGCGGAGGCGGACGGGCTGACGCACGACGGCGGCGCGGTCGACTTCCCCGAGCCCTCGGTGTACAAGCGGCCGATCGCGTTCAACGTGCTGCCGCTGGCCGGGAGCGTCGTCGACGACGGCTCGCACGAGACGGACGAGGAGCAGAAGCTCCGCAACGAGTCACGCAAGATCCTGGAGATCCCGGAGCTGCCGGTGTCCGGCACGTGCGTGCGGGTGCCGGTCTTCACGGGCCACTCGATCCAGGTGAACGCGCGGTTCGCGCGGCCGCTGAGTGTGGAGCGCGCGTACGAGCTGCTGGCGCAGGCGCCCGGCGTGGAGATCTCCGAGATCCCGACGCCGCTGCAGGCGGCCGGGCAGGACCCGTCGTACGTGGGCCGCATCCGGGTGGACGAGACGGTGGCGGACGGCCGCGGCCTCGCCCTGTTCGTCTCCAGCGACAACCTGCGCAAGGGCGCGGCGCTCAACGCGGTGCAGATCGCGGAGCTCGTCGCCCGCGAGCTCGGGGCGTAGCCGTGGTGGGCGGGTCGCGGGTCTCGCGACCCGCCCGCCCCGCCCTCAGGGCCGCCGTACCTCGAACTGGAAGCAGCCGTACTCCAGCGCGCGCACGTGCACGAGCGCGACGTCCGGGTCGGTGAACGCCTCGTCGAGCGCCGCGTCGAAGCCGGCGTCCGCGTCGCCGGGAATCTCGAAGAGCCGGCCGCCCGCGATGTGCCCGCGTGCGTCGTAGCGGCGCAGCGGGGCGCCGCCCTCTCGTCGGTGAAGGGCGCCATGGCGGCGCCCGCGTCGTCGCGGACGCGCAGTGCGCGCAGGACCGCGATGTCGATGGGCAGAGGCGTGTGGCGCGCCGGCGCGCGCGTGGTGGATGCCATGCCTTCGATGCTGGACAGGAGCGGAGCTCGTCACCGGCGGATATGCGACGGCGCGCTGTCGTACCCGCGTGGAAGGATGGCACTCGTACAGCGAGACTCAATGAGGAGATGACCCGGGTGCCTGGTACGAACCTGACACGCGACGAGGCCCAGCAGCGGGCTCGGCTGCTCAGCGTGGACAGCTACGAGATCGACCTCGATCTCGGCGGCGCACAGGAGGGTGGCACCTTCGCGTCCGTCACGACGGTGGTGTTCGACAGCGCGGAGGACGGCGCCGACACGTTCATCGACCTGGTGGCGCCCGCCGTGCGCGAGGTCGTGCTGAACGGCGCGGCGCTGGACGCGGGCGAGGTGTTCGAGGACTCGCGCATCGCGCTGCGCGGCCTGCGCCAGGGGCGCAACGAGCTGCGGGTGGTCGCGGACTGCGCGTACACCAACACCGGCGAGGGTCTGCACCGCTTCGTCGACCCGGTCGACCAGCAGGCCTATCTGTACACGCAGTTCGAGGTGGCGGACTCGCGGCGGGTGTTCGCGGTGTTCGAGCAGCCCGACCTGAAGGCGACGTTCCGGTTCACCGTGCGTGCGCCCGAGGGCTGGACCGTGATCTCCAACTCCCCGACGCCCGAGGCGGACGGGGAGGGCGTGCACCGCTTCGAGGCGACGCCGCGCATCTCCTCGTACATCACGGCGCTGATCGCCGGCCCGTACCACGGGGTGCACAGCACGTACGAGAAGGACGGCCGGACGGTACCGCTCGCCATCTACTGCCGCCCCTCCCTCGCCGAGTTCCTCGACGCGGACGCGATCTTCGACGTGACGCGGCAGGGCTTCGACTGGTTCCAGGAGAAGTTCGACCACGCCTACCCGTTCGCGAAGTACGACCAGCTCTTCGTGCCGGAGTTCAACGCGGGCGCGATGGAGAACGCGGGCGCGGTGACCATCCGCGACCAGTACGTGTTCCGCTCGAAGGTGACGGACGCGGCGTACGAGCGGCGTGCCGAGACGATCCTGCACGAGCTCGCGCACATGTGGTTCGGCGACCTCGTCACCATGGAGTGGTGGAACGACCTGTGGCTGAACGAGTCGTTCGCCACGTACACGTCGGTCGCCTGCCAGGCCGCCGCGCCGGGCAGCCGCTGGCCGCACTCGTGGACGACGTTCGCCAACTCGGAGAAGACCTGGGCCTACCGCCAGGACCAGCTGCCCTCCACGCACCCGATCATGGCCGAGATCCGCGACCTCGACGACGTGCTCGTCAACTTCGACGGCATCACGTACGCCAAGGGCGCCTCGGTGCTCAAGCAGCTCGTTGCGTACGTCGGCGAGGACGAGTTCTTCAGCGGCGTGCAGGCGTACTTCAAGGCGCACGCGTTCGGCAACACCCGCCTGGCCGACCTGCTGGGTGCGCTGGAGCGCACCTCGGGCCGCGACCTGAAGGCCTGGTCGAAGGCGTGGCTCGAGACGGCGGGCATCAACGTGCTGCGCCCGGAGATCGAGACGGACGCGTCCGGCGCGGTGACGTCGTTCGCCGTGCGGCAGGAGGCGCCGGCCCTTCCCGAGGGCGCGAAGGGCGAGCCGGTGCTGCGGCCGCACCGCATCGCCGTCGGCCTCTACGACTTCGACGGCGACGGTGCGCTGGTGCGGACCGACCGCGTCGAGCTCGACGTGGACGGTGAGCGCACCGAGGTGCCGTTCCCCGCCGGTCGCGCGCGCCCCGCGGTGATCCTGCTCAACGACGACGACCTGTCGTACGCGAAGGTCCGGCTCGACGAGGAGTCGCTGCGGGTCGTCACCGAGCACCTCGCCGACTTCACCGAGTCGCTGCCGCGCGCGCTGTGCTGGGCGTCGGCGTGGGACATGACGCGCGACGGCGAGCTCGCCACGCGCGACTACCTGAAGCTGGTGCTCTCCGGGGTCGGCAAGGAGAGCGACATCGGCGTGGTGCAGTCGCTGCACCGCCAGGCGAAGCTCGCGCTCGACCAGTACGCGGCGCCGTCGTGGCGCGAGGCGGGCCTCTCGCAGTGGACGGAGGCGACGCTGGCGCACCTCAGGGCCGCGGAGCCGGGCAGCGACCACCAGCTGGCGTGGGCGCGCGCGTTCGCGGCGACGGCGCGCACGCCGCAGCAGCTGCGGCTGCTGCGCGCCCTGCTCGACGGCACGGAGACGATTGGGGGCCTCGCGGTCGACACGGAGCTGCGCTGGGCGTTCGTGCAGCGCCTCGCGGCCACGGGCGACTTCGACGAGGACGAGATCGACACGGAGTACCAGCGCGACCGCACCGCGGCGGGCGAGCGCCACGCGGCGGCTGCCCGCTCGGCCAGGCCGACGGCGGAGGCGAAGGCCGAGGCCTGGGAGTCGGTCGTCGAGGGTGACAAGCTGCCGAACGCGGTGCAGGAAGCGGTGATCGCGGGGTTCGTCCAGACGGACCAGCGCGAGCTGCTCACGCCGTACACGGAGAAGTACTTCGCGGCGGTGGCCGACGTGTGGGACACCCGCTCGCACGAGATGGCGCAGCAGGTGGCGATCGGCCTCTACCCGGCGCTCCAGGTCTCCCAGGAGACGCTGGACGCGACGGACGCGTGGCTCGAAGGGGCCGGCCCCAACGCGGCGCTGCGCCGCCTGATGACGGAGTCCAGGTCGGGCATCGCCCGTGCGCTGAACGCGAGGCGCGCGGACGAGTCGGCGGCCCAGGCCTGACACGCCGGTGGGCCGGCCCGCTCGTACGAGGGGGCCGGCCCACGGTGGGCCACGCCGGGTGAGGTGGCCGCACCGGGTGAGGTGGCCGCACCGGGTGAGTGGCTCCGCCGGCTCGACGGCGGCGCCTGCGGCGTCCCGCGTGCGGACATGACGATGCACCGCCCGGTGGCCGGGGCGGTGCATCGTCAGCGGCTGTGCGGCGGCGCGCGTCCCGCGCGCGCCGTAACGGGGTCAGACCCCGGCCTTGGCCCGCTTCTTCGGCTTGGTGACCGTGGTGAGCGCGTCGGCCTTGCGGCCGCGGTCCAGGACCGTGACGAGACCCGCGATGATCGCGAAGAGCGCCAGCGGGCACAGTACGAAGAGGCCGACGGTCTGGATCGCGCTCAGGCCGGGGCCCGGGTCGCTGCCCTGGGGCTTGGTCACGGCCAGCGCCGGGGACGACATCAGCAGGATCATCAGCGTCGTACCGGCCGCGACGGCGCCGGCGCGCAGAGCGTTCTTGTTGTCCACGGTGCAAACGTAGCGAACGCCTACGCGGGACGCGCGGGCGGGGGTGGTGTACGCGCCGGGACGTGTGGTTCCACCACCTCCATCAGGCGGAGCAGGCGGGGCGAGGCGGCCAGTTCCTCCAGCGTCACGGGGCGGCCCGCCGCGTCCGCGACCGGCAGCCGCCAGTTGGGGTACTCGTCGGACGTGCCCGGCAGGTTCTGCGGGCGCCTGTCGCCGACCGTGTCGGGCAGCCAGATGCCGACCATCGCCGCGGGGGTGGCCAGCAGGAAGCGGTGGACGGCCCTGATCTCGTCCTCCTCGTCGTCCGCTCCGTGCCCGAGCGCCCGGTCGGGCAGCAGGCCGAGCGCGGCCAGGTCGCGCAGCCAGGCCGCCACCTCCGCGCGGTCCTCGGCCTGTTCCTCGGCGAGCGGGCGGGAGAGCAGGCCGAGCCGGTGGCGCAGGGCGACGTGCTCGCCGGTCAGGCGGGCGGCGGTGGACGGCAGGTCGTGCGTGGTGGCCGTCGCGACGCAGCCCTGCCGCCACTCGGCGGGGTCGAGGGGCGGCTGCCCGTCCTTGTCCCAGTGCCGTTCGAACCAGAGGACGGACGTGCCGAGGACGCCGCGCCGCGCGAGCGCCTCGCGCACGCCGGGCTCGACGGTCCCTAGGTCCTCGCCCACCACCGGCGCGCCCGCCCGGTGCGCCTCGAGCACGAGGACGGCGAGCATGGCCTCGGCGTCGTAGCGCACATACGTTCCCCGGGTGGGGTCGCCGCCCTCCGCGTCACGCGGGATCCACCAGAGGCGGAACAGGCCCATCACGTGGTCCATGCGCAGCGCGCCCGCGTGCCGCAGGAGGCCGCGCAACAGGCCTCGGTAGGCCGCGTAGCCGGTGGCGGCGAGCGCGTCGGGGCGCCAGGGCGGCAGGCCCCAGTCCTGCCCGAGCGAGTTGAACGCGTCGGGCGGCGCTCCGACGGAGATGCCGTCGGCGAACACGCCCTGCTGCGCCCAGGTGTCGGCGCCGTCCGGGTGCACGCCGACGGCCAGGTCGTGGACGATGCCGACGGCCATGCCCGCCTCGGCGGCGGCGTGGCTCGCGGCGCGGAGCTGCTGGTCGGTGAGGAAGGCGGCGCGGCTGTGGAACTCGACGCGGTCGAGCAGTTCGCCCCGCGCGGCGGCGGTCTCGGGCGAGCGCGGGTCGCGCAGCCCCTCGGGCCACGTGTGCCAGTGGGGGCCGTGGATCTCGGCGAGCGCGTACCAGGTCGCGTGGTCGTCGAGCGCCCTGCCCTGGGCGGCGAGGTAGTCGCAGTACTCGGCGCGCCTGCCGGGGCCCAGCGGGACAGCGAGGAGGATCTCCAGGGCTTCCCGCTTGAGTGCCCAGACGGCGTCGCGGTCGATGTGCGCGCCCTCGTGGAGCACGGCCGCGCGCAGCGCGGCGGCGCGCTCGCCCAGCGCGTCCAGGCGCTCGCGGCCGGGGCCCGTCACGTACGCGTACTCGGGGACCGCCTCGATGCGCAGGTGCACGGGGTCGGAGAAGCGGCGCGACGAGGGGCGGTAGGGCGACGGGTCGCTCGGCACCGTGGGCACGGCGGCGTGCAACGGGTTGATCTGCACGAACCCGGCGCCGAGCGCGCGCCCGGCCCAGGAGGCCGTCTCGGCGAGGTCGCCCAGGTCGCCCATGCCCCAGGAGCGCGAGGACAGCAGTGAGTAGAGCTGGACGAGGAAGCCGTGGCACCGGCCCGGTGGCTGCGGGGCGCGCGGGTGCGGCGCGTCGTCGAGGCGGCCGGGCTGGCGGTCGAGGAGGTGCACGAGGGGTCGCGCCGGATGCGGGTGTCGGGGCGCGCGGACGCCGTCGGCGCGCTGCTGGGCACGGAACTGAGCGC
>NZ_JAGIQL010000185.1 GCF_017813245.1 Streptomyces montanisoli | reverse complement strand
GCCCGCACCGTCGAGGGGCGGCGCGCTCGCTGCCGTGTGCCGCGCACCGCTCGGCGTGGCGCCGCCGGTGGCGTCACCGCCGCCGCACCCCGCAAGCAGCAGAGCGGCGGCCGCCAGGCCGGCCATCGCGACTCCCGCCCCAGCCCCGGACCTTGTGTACCCGCGCACGGCCATGCCCCCTGAGATCCCCGGATCGCCGGACGACGGCCAAGCCTATGGCCCGGCCCGCACGTCACAGCTTGTCATCCCGCATGTCACAGCCACGTCCTGAGAGGCGGGAGCCGAGAACAAAATCGGCTTGGCCTGGATCCAAGCAGGTAGAGAGGTACCCGACCCGGTCGGATCCGTATGCCGTCCGTATGCCAATAGATGGAGCAGCCATGCCTGGGAAGAACATGAAGAAGATGTCGGCGCTCGCACTCGTCGCCGTGGCGGCGAGCTTCTCGCTCACCGCCTGCGGCGGCGGCGACTCCAGCGGCAGCGCCGCGGGGGCGGCTTCCAGCGCGCCGGCGGGAGGCGGCGGGACGCCCCTGGGCGCCGCCTCGGACGGCTCCGGCTCCGCCTCCACCCCGCCCTCGGGCTCCGGGGACAGCGCTTCCGGCTCGAACGCCGCTGCCGGTTCGGGCAAGGACACGGGATCCGGTACGGGAGGAGGCGCCGGCTCGTCGTCGGGAGGTGCCTGCAAGACCGCGAACCTGGCCTTCTCCGCCTCCGGCGGCATGGCCGAGGGTGAACTCCTCGTCAACCTCAAGAACACCTCGTCCACCGCCTGCTCGATGCACGGCTTCCCGGGCGTCGACCTCAAGGGCGTCTACGGCACCGAGCACGCCACACGCTCCGCCATGAACGTACCCACCGTGAAGCTGGCCGCCGGGCAGGAGACGCACTTCACGCTGCACTACCCGCC
Organism: Streptomyces montanisoli; assembly: GCF_017813245.1. Classification (GTDB taxonomy): domain Bacteria; phylum Actinomycetota; class Actinomycetes; order Streptomycetales; family Streptomycetaceae; genus Streptomyces; species Streptomyces montanisoli. Next base: position 10,172 of record NZ_JAGIQL010000185.1, on the reverse strand, counting down.
CAACCACACCGGCGGCTCCGGCGTCACCTTCACCAAGATGATCGTCACCCCGCCCAACGAGACCCACTCCCACACCCTGAACGCCGGCATCAGCATCCCCGTCACCGACAAGTCCGGCGGCCCCGGTATCACCGTCGACCCTGTCGGCGCGGGCAAGTAACACCAGCCCACTGAGAGGGAGCGGCCAGGGTGGGGAAGGGAATGGGCGGCGGCATCGACGTAATTCCGGGTAGGGGAAACGTCTTTGCTGCCGTACCGTGCGCTCTGTTCAGAACTGGAGTTCGTTCCCGCACTCGAACGAGGCGTTCACTCAGCGCACCGGGAAAGCTCCTTAGCGTTCGTAATCGCGTCAACACCGACCGTGCACGTGCATTTGCTCATGCAGAAGCGCGTGAACACGGCTATGATCCCGCCCAGTTGTCAGCGGTATCCAGCAACTCCCAGGAGCAACCTGTGCGACACGTGTACAACGGCATGGCGGCGGCGGAGCTGCCCGACGTGGCGTGGCAGAAGAGCGGTTTCAGCAACTCCCAGGGGACATGCGTGGAGTTCGCCAAACTGCCGGGCGGTGAGGTCGCGGTGCGCAATTCCCGCTTTCCGGACGGGCCCGCCCTCGTGTACACGCCGGCGGAAATCGAGGCGATGCTCCTCGGCGTGAAGGCCGGTGAATTCGACCATCTGGCCGTCGCGAACTGAGCGCATGGCGCGCGGCGGCGGTACGGCGGCGCGCGGGGCCGCTCAGGCCTCCGCGGCCCTCGGTGAAGCCACCGCCGAAGCCACCGCCGGCGCCTCAAGCGTGAACACCGCCCACACCACCTTGCCGTTCAGCGTCCCCGTCAGGGGATGCCACCCCCAGCTGTCGCTGAACGACTCGACGAGGAACAGGCCGCGCCCCGACTCCGCCGCGCAGTCCTCGTCGGCCTCGCGCGCCTCGGGGCTCTCCCTGCTCGGATCGCGCACCGCGCACACGAGCCGCGTGTTCCACCGCATCAGGTGAAGCCGCACCGGCCGCTCCTGACCCTGCACCACCGACGCGCCCGGCAGCGCGTGCCGCAGCGCGTTGGTGACGAGCTCCGAGACGACGAGCGCGATGTCGTCGAACCGGTCGTCGAGCGTCCACTCCCCGAGCGTCGTGCGCGTGAACTCCCGCGCCGAACGCACCGCTTCGTACCGGGCGGGCAGCGCGCACGAGGCGGCTCCTGCCGCGCCTGAGGGGTCGATCGGCGGAAGGCCCTGCCTCAACGGCGCGAGCACGGTCGATCCATTCGTCCCCATGCGAGGCTCTCCCGGGTTTCGGCGGCCGTGCCGGGGCCCGGTGGTGGGTACGGGCAGCGGTATGGCCGCGGGGGGTGCGCGTGAGCCATGGTTCCGAATGTGGGCTGCGGATGCAAGGGCAGATGCACGTGCACATGACTGATATGAGCAGTTTTGCCCCTTCTCATCCCCTTTATCGGTCCGGCCTCTTACCGCCACTTCCGGCCGCTTCTTCCAGGCTTCGTCATTTCCGTAACCGGATGAGTACGCCCCGAAGCGTTTTGATGGCACAATCCGGCAGTCGGGGTCCGGGGGCTCCGGCAGACGGCATGGGATGGGGAGGGTTGACAACGTGACCGCAACCGAATCGGGCGGTTCCGTGGTGCGGCGCATCTTGCTGGGCTCGCAGTTGAGGCGTCTGCGCGAGGCGCGCGGCATCACCCGTGAGGCCGCCGGCTACTCGATCCGCGCGTCCGAATCCAAGATCAGCCGGATGGAGTTGGGGCGGGTGAGCTTCAAGACGCGGGATATCGAGGACCTGTTGACGCTCTACGGCGTCAGTGACGAGCGCGAGCGCTCCGCGCTGCTCGGCCTCGCGCGCGAGGCCAACGTGGCGGGCTGGTGGCACAGTTACAGCGACGTCCTGCCCGGCTGGTTCCCGACCTACGTGGGCCTTGAGGCCGCCGCCTCGGTGATTCGTGTGTTCGAGGTGCAGTTCGTGCACGGCCTGCTGCAGACGGAGGGCTACGCGCAGGCCGTCATCACCCGCGGCATGAAGGACCCGGAGGAACAGCGGGAGGAGATAGACCGCAGGGTCGCGCTGCGTCTCGAACGGCAGAAGAAGCTGGTCTCCGAGCACGCGCCGCGGTTCCACGCCGTGCTCGACGAGGCCGCGCTGCACCGCCCCTACGGCGGGCGCGAGGTGATGCGGGACCAGCTGGAACACCTGGTCGAGATGTCGGAGCACCCGAACGTCACCCTCCAGGTGATGCCGTTCAGCTACGGCGGGCACACGGCCGAGACCGGCGCGTTCTCCCTGTTGACGTTCCCGGAGCCCGACCTCTCCGACGTCGTCTACACGGAACAGCTGACGAGCGCGCTCTACATCGACAAGGCGGAGGAGGTCGGCCTCTACACCGGCGTCATGGACTCGCTCACCAGCGAGTGCCCGGGGCCGGACGAGAGCCGGGACCTTCTGCGCGAAATGCTCCAACAGTACTGAGAACTCAGTACGATGAGGCCCACTCAGGCGGCGCGAGCGAACGCCGACCCCCCAGTGCCAGCAAAGGGATCACATGTCCTCCTTCACCGAACTGGGCCACCAGTACATCGACGGGGAGTGGCGGGCCGGCACCGGCTCGTGGGAAATCATCGACTTCGACCCGTACACCGGCGAGAAACTCGCGGCGATCACGGTCGCGACGGTGAAGGAGGTCGACGCCGCGTACGAGGCGGCGCGGCGCGCGCAGGACGGCTGGGCCAGGTCGAGCCCTTACGACCGCAGGCGGGTCTTCGAGCGCGCGGTGCGGGTGATCGAGGACCGCGCGGAGGAGTTCGCCGAGGTGCTCACCGCCGAACTCGGCGGGAACCGCGCCAAGTCGGCCGTCGAGCTGGACTCCGCGTGCGAGCACCTGCGCGCGGCGATGTCGATGGCGGTCGCGGCGGACGGCGCGCTGTTCCCCTCGCCCGAGGCGGGCCGGGAGAACCGGGTGTTCCGCAGACCCGTCGGGGTCGTGACGGTCCTGAGCCCCTACAACTTCCCGCTGGCCACGGCACTCATGTCGGTGGCGCCCGCGCTGGCGCTCGGCAACGCGGTCGTCCTCAAGCCGAACCAGAACTCGCCCGTCTCGGGCGGCGGGATGGTCGCGAAGATCTTCGAGGAGGCCGGGCTGCCCGCCGGTCTGCTCAACATACTGATCACGGACATCGCGGAGATCGGTGACGCGCTGATCGAGCACCCGGTGCCGAAGGTGATCTCGTTCGCGGGCTCCGACGCCGTCGGCCGCCACGTCGCCGAGCTTGCGGCGCGCCACCTGAAGCGGACGGCGCTGCAACTCAGCAACAACGCGGCCTTCGTCGTCCTGGACGACGTGCGCGGCGAGCGCCTCGACTACGCGGTCAGGGCCGCCGTCAGCAGCCGGTTCTTCTACCAGGGCCAGGTCTGCATGGCGGCCAACAGGATCCTGGTCGACCGCTCGGTGGAGGCGGAGTTCACCGAGAAGTTCGTCGCGGCCGTCCGGGCGCTGAAGGTCGGCGACCCGAGGGATCCGGGCACCCACCTCGGCCCACTCATCAACGCCAAGCAGGTCGACGCGGTCAGGACGATCGTCAAGCAGGCGCTCGACGAGGGCGCCACGGCGCTCGTGCACGGGGCGTCGTACGGCAACTTCGTCGAGCCGACGGTGCTGACGGGCCTGCCGGAGCGGTCGCCGGTGATGCGGCAGGAAATATTCGGACCCGTCGCCCTCCTCGCCGCGTTCGACGGCGAGGAGGACGGTATCCGGATGGCCAACGACACGCCGTACGGCCTGACGACGGCCGTGCATACGGCGGACCTGGAGCGCGGGGTCCGCGTGGCGCGCCGCATCGGCGCGGGCATGGTCCATGTGAACAGCACGACCAACCTGCAGGACGTCACCGTCATGTTCGGCGGCGAGGGCCTCTCCGGACTCGGCAGGCTCAACGGCAGGCACTCGGTCGACCTGTTCAGCACGGAGCAGTGGGTGTCGGTGCGCGAGGACATGCCCGAGGTGCCGCTCTAGGCGGCCCCTCGGGCCCGACTTGGACTGCCGTCAGTGGTGGAACGAGGTGGCCGCCGCCTTGTCGCGCGAGAACGGGCGTTCCTGCTCGCGCAGTTCGGGCAGCAGCCGCTCCAGGTCCGCGACGAGCAGGGTGGCGAGGTCGGCGGAGAAGCCGTTGCGGCAGACCACGCGCAGCACCGCCAGGTCCTCGCGGTTCTTGGGGAACGTGTACGCCGGCACCAGCCAGCCGCTCTCCCGCAGTCGCCGCGAGACGTCGAACACGTCGAAGTTCGTGACGTGTTCCGCGGTGGTGAAGGCGAAGACGGGCAGCTGGTCGCCCTTCGTCAGCAGCCGGAAGTCGCCGAACTCGTCGATGCGGCGTGCGAGGCCCATGGCGATGTCACGCGACGTCCGCTGCACGGCGCGGTAGCCGTCCCGGCCCAGGCGCAGGAACGTGTAGTACTGCGCGACCACCTGCGCGCCCGGCCGCGAGAAGTTGAGCGCGAACGTCGGCATGTCGCCGCCCAAATAGTTGACCTTGAACACCAGCTCCTCGGGCAGCTCCTCCTGGGAGCGCCACAGCGCCCAGCCCACGCCCGGGTAGACGAGACCGTACTTGTGGCCCGAGGTGTTGATGGACGAGACGCGCGGCAGCCGGAAGTCCCACACCAGGTCCTCGTCGAGGAACGGCGCGACCATCGCGCCGGACGCGCCGTCGACGTGGACGGGGATGTCGAGCCCGGTGCGCTGCTGGAGGTCGTCGAGCACCGCGCACAGCTCCGCCACGGGCTCGTAGGAGCCGTCGAACGTCGACCCGAGCACGGCGACCACGCCGATGGTGTTCTCGTCGCACAACTCGGCCGCGGCGGCCGGGTCGAGGTGGAAGCGGTCGCCCTCCATGGGCACCTGGCGCATCTCGACTTCCCAGAAGTCGCAGAACTTCTCCCAGCAGACCTGCACGTTGATGCCCATCACCAGGTTGGGCCGCGCGCTCGCCGGGTATCGGTCGGCGTTCTTCTTCGCCCAGCGGCGCTTGAGCGCCATGCCCGCGAGCATGCAGGCCTCGCTCGAACCGGTGGTCGAGCAGCCGACGGCACGCGACGGGTCCGGCGCGTGCCACAGGTCGGCGAGCATCGTCACGCAGCGCCGCTCCAGCTCGGCGGTGCGCGGGTACTCGTCCTTGTCGATCATGTTCTTGTCGCGGCACTCGCTCATCAGGACGTCGGCCTGGGGTTCCATCCAGGTGGTGACGAACGTGGCGAGGTTGAGCCGCGAGTTGCCGTCGAGCATCAGCTCGTCGTGTACCAGCTGGTAGGCGGTCGCGGGCGGCATGGGGCCGTCGGGCAGCTGGTGGGTGGGCGGCGCGGCGTTCATGTCGCCCACCGGGTCGGCCGCCCCGTAGAAGGGGTTCAGGGACAGCCTCCTGACCTCGTCGGACGATGCGGCGGTGGCGGACGGGCTGCTTTCGTTACCGCCCTGGTGCAGGGTCATCGGTGGATCTCCTCGCGACGGGTGCGTCCAACTGGGCGAGCATACGAAGCCGGGCGGGACGCGTCAGGGCGCGGTCTTCGCCACCACCGCCGCCGTGCCGTACGCGCACACCTCCGTGCCCACCTGCGCCGCGTCCGTCACGTCGAAGCGCATCATCAGGACGGCATTGGCGCCGCGCGCGCGTGCCGCCTCGATGAGGCGCTCCATCGCCTGGTTGCGCGTGGCGACGAGCGTCTTCGTCAGTCCTCTGAGCTCACCGCCCACCATCGACTTGAGGCCCGCGCCGATCTGGGAGCCCATGTGGCGCGAGCGCACGGTCAGGCCGAAGATCTCGCCGATGACCTCCTGCACCTGGTACCCGGGTACGTCATTCGTGGTGACGACGATCACATCCGTCTCGCTGCTGACGCCGCCGCTGTAATCCTCGATGGGCATGGGCCCCGTCCTTTCGCCGGTGTGAGGACCTTCGTACCAGCAACTGCCCCGTGGTGCCGGGTGGAACCGGGGGACTCGCGCGGGCGTTGATAGCTTGGGGCAGCCGACGGACGCCAGTGCCGTGGCAGGCATTGGATCCCCGGCGCGACGCCGACCGGTACGCACGACCGCCGTCGGCGGTCGACCGACCACCGACTCAGGAGTCCGGAACACGTGACCACCCTCGCTCTCGGCCCAAGCTGGATGGATCCCGATCACCTGATCTCGACCTTCGGCGTCATCGGCCTCCTGATCGTCGTCTTCGCCGAGTCCGGGCTGCTCATCGGGTTCTTCCTGCCGGGTGACTCGCTGCTCTTCACCGCGGGCCTCCTCATCACGACGGGCAAGCTCGGCACGCCGCTGTGGCTGCTGTGCCTGCTGGTGTGGTTCGCGGCGGCGCTCGGCGACCAGGTCGGCTACCTGTTCGGGCGCAAGGTCGGGCCCGCCCTGTTCAAGCGGCCCGACTCCAGGCTGTTCAAGCAGGAGAACGTCGAGAAGGCGCACGCCTTCTTCGAGAAGCACGGGCCGAAGTCGCTGATCCTCGCGCGCTTCGTGCCCATCGTGCGGACGTTCACGCCGATCATCGCGGGCGTCAGCAGGATGGACTACCGGTCCTTCCTGATCTTCAACGTGATCGGCGGCGGGCTCTGGGGCATCGGCGTCTCGGTGCTCGGCGCGGTGCTCGGCAAGGTCTCGTTCGTGGCGGGCCACATCGAGCTGATCCTCGTCGCGATCGTCGTCGTCTCCGTCGTCCCCATCGCGATCGAGTACCTGAGGTCCAGGGGCAAGGCGGACAAGGACGGGGCGGGGGAGCCGCCCGCCTCCGCGCCGTCGGAGCCCTCCGCGCCCTCGGCGCACGGTCCCGGGCGGCAGGCGGACCCGACGTCGACGATGCCGATGCCCTCGCTCTCGGAGCTGCCGGACCCCTCGGACCGGCCGGGGAGCGACGGGCACCACGGCGAGGACGGCGGTCAGGACCGGGGCGACGCCCGGGGCTCGTACGCGCAGGGCCCGCAGGCCGCGGGCTGGGGCGCGGCCGCCGCGGGGGGACAGCAGGCGGCCGGCTATCCCGGGCAGCAGCAGTACCAGTCGCAGGCGTATCAGCAACAGCCTCAGCAACAGGGTTATCAGCAGCCGTACCAGCAACAGGGTTATCATCAGCCTCAGCAGGCGGCGTACGGGCAGCAGGCGTACCAGCAGGAGCAGTACCAGTCGCAGCCGTATCAGCAACAGCCCCAGCAACAGCAGTACCAGCAACAGGGCTATCAGCAGCAGCCTCAGCAGGCGGCGTACGGGCAGCAGGGCTACCAGCAGCAGTACGGCCAGGCGGGCGGCTACGGCGACCAGAACGGTTACGGCCAGCAGCAGCAGCAGCAGCAACAGCAACAGCAGCACCAATACCAGCAGCAGCCCGATCAGCAGCAGCCCTACGGGCAGGCCCCCCGGGCCCCCCGGGCCCCGCAAGCTCCCGACGAGGACGGCCAGGGCCGCGACCCGCGCCGTTACTGACTGCTGACGGGCCGGGCGGCGGCCCGCCGTCCGGCCCCGGCCGTCAGAACCCGCGCGTCCGCTTCGCCGCGCGCCGCGCCGAGCCGCGCGTGGCACCCGGCGCCCGCAGGAACAGCCGGGAGATCTCGCCGCCGAGGTTGACGCCCACCGCGATCGCCAGCGCCAGCGCCACGGCCTTCGACAGGGACGCGAGCCCCCGGTCGAGCTCGTTCTGGGCGATGCCGAGCAGGCCGAAGTACGTCGCGGAGCCCGGCAGCAGCGGCCCGATCGCGGCCGTCACGTACGGCAGCGCGCTGGAGAACTGGTAGCGCGAGAACAGCTGGCCGAACAGCCCCACGAGGCCCGCCGCGACCGCCGTCGCCACGACCGGGTGGATGTGCGCCGTGTAGTGCATCGACCCGTAGACCAGCCAGGCGACGCCGCCGTTGAGCGACACCATCAGCACCGTCCGCCGCTCCTGCTGCAGCAGCACGGCGAACGCGAGGCTCAGCGTCACGGACACGATGATCTGCGCCACGGGCCGCTGCGAGTTGACGGGGGCGGCATCCGGGTTGAGCTGCGCGTCCAGGTGCACGCCCAGGTACAGCACGATCAGCACGCCGATCACGATGGCGATGAAGAAGTACATGACTTCGAGCAGCCGCGCGGCGGCCGTGATGTAGTACCCCGTCAGGCCGTCCTGCACGCCCGCGACCAGCGCGCGCCCCGGCAGCAGCGCGAACAGCCCACCGGTGATCACCGCGGACGGCTTGCCGTCCCAGGCGACCCACGAGCCGAGCAGCGTCAGCGCGACGCCCATCGCGGCCGGCGGCATCGCGGCGACCACGAACTGGTAGAACTCCGGCAGCCCGCGCCCCGCGCACAGCCACGCGAGCCGGTCGCCGAGCATGGCGCCGACCATCGCCGCGAGGAAGACCACGAAGTCACCGCCGACGAGCACGGCGGCCGAGCCGGCGAGCACGCCGTTGGCGGCCGTCAGAACCCAGCCCGGGTAGGGGTGGCGGTTGCGGCGGATGGAGGCGAGGCGGCGGTAGGCCTCCTCCAGGGTGACGTCCTCGTCCTCGTTGGTGATGTCGTCGACGAGGTCGAACACGGCGGACAGGCGCGTGTAGTCGGTGCCGCGCCGTCGCACCACGCGGCTCGCCGTCACCGGGTCCTCCACCAGCGAGGGCTGGTGGGAGATCGAGATGAGTGTGAACGTGACGTTGGGCTCGCTGCGTTCGAGGCCGTACGCGTGGCTCACGGCGAACATGGCCGCCTCCACGTCCTCGGCGCCCTCGCCGCCCGCGAGCAGCAGCTCGCCGATGCGCAGCGTCAGGTCGAGCACGCGGGGGACCGCGGGTCCCGTCACGTCGTGGCGCTGCACGATCTCCGGCAGCGGCCTGTCGCCCACGGGCATGCGCAGCAGCGTGCGCATGCGGTCCTGCCAGGGCGCCTCCTTGGTGAGGCGCACCATGGGCACGCCCTCGGCGGGCGTGAAGGCCGTAGGCAGCGTCGACGTCCGGGTGAACGACGGCGGGGGCGCGGGCGGCTGCGTGCTCACGCCCTGGGGGAGCGCGAACTCCGACGTGGGGCTCTCGTCCTCGGGCGCGGGCGGCTGCGGCACGCCGAGGGGCGGGGTGAAGGCGCTGTGGGCCTCTTCGGAGGAAGGCCTCGGGTCCTCGGGACCGTCAGGGTCGGCCACTCGTCACACGCCTCGTTCCTTACTCGCACGGCCTCCTGCCGCGTCTGCCCAGTATGCGCACGTACATCACCCGGGACACGCCGACAATCCCCGCACGGCACGCGAACGGGCGGCGCGCCTGCCATCAGGCGCACCGCCCGTGCGGGCCGTGCTCGTACGCGCTCAGGGCGTACGCCGTGCGCGCTTCCCGCGCGCCCGGCGCACGCTCAGTGGTGAGCCCCGCCCTGCGCCTCGAGACGCTTGCGCGAGGCGTCGATCTCGGCCTCGGCCTCGGCGCGGCCCACCCAGTCGGCGCCCTCGACGGACTTGCCGGGCTCCAGGTCCTTGTAGACCTCGAAGAAGTGCTGGATCTCCATGCGGTCGAACTCGGAGACGTTGTGGATGTCCTGCAGGTGCTCCACGCGCGGGTCGGACGCCGGCACGCACAGCAGCTTGTCGTCGCCGCCCGCCTCGTCCGTCATGCGGAACATGCCGATGGCGCGGCACTTGATGAGGCAGCCGGGGAACGTCGGGTCGTCCAGGAGGACGAGCGCGTCGAGCGGGTCGCCGTCCTCTCCGAGGGTGTTCTCGACGAACCCGTAGTCGGCGGGGTACATGGTCGAGGTGAAGAGACGACGGTCGAGGCGGATCCGGCCGGTCTCGTGGTCCACCTCGTACTTGTTCCGCGATCCCTTGGGGATCTCGATGGTGACGTCGAACTCCACGGGGGGTTCCTCCAAGATCAACACAGGCGGTTGTGACGCGTGCGGATGTGACGGTGGCGACGGTGCTCTGCTCCGCCCCCCTGGCAGGGACGACGGGCGCGGCGCGTGACGCAGTGATTAAGTGTCCCCCACGAGGTAGTGCGGTCGCGAAAGGGGCTGGTCAGCCGTGCTCGATCGGAAAGCCTGGCAGGTCACGGCGGGTTCCGCGGTCGTCGGCCTGCTGGCCGCCGCGGGCGCGGTGGCGGCGGCCGGTCCCTGGGACGGCGGTCAGCGCAGGGCCGAACGGGCGTGGGCGGCCGGTCAGGGCGGCGCGGG
>NZ_JAGIQL010000184.1 GCF_017813245.1 Streptomyces montanisoli | reverse complement strand
CGCCACCCGGGTGCGGGCCCCGCGGGCCGCCCGCGCCGCCCGGGCGTGGGGCCCAAGGGCCCGCGCGCGGGAGCGCCGCCGTGTCCTTCTCGTGGTGCGGTCCCCAGGGCCGTGTACGACCCGAGGCTGATGCCGAGACCGGCGGCAAGGCTGACGAAGTGTGTCGCGTGTCCCAGTAGCGTCTGTCGGGTGACTCCTGTTATCGCGACCGAAGGTCTGAGCAAGCGGTTCCCCCGGGTGACCGCGCTCGACCGGCTCTCCTTGGACATCGGGCCCGGTGTGACCGGCCTCGTCGGCTCCAACGGGGCCGGCAAGTCCACGATGATCAAGATTCTTCTTGGTCTCTCGCCCGCCACCGAGGGCCGCGCCGCCGTGCTCGGGCTCGATGTGTCGAACAGCGGCGCCGCGATCAGGGAGCGGGTCGGGTACATGCCCGAGCACGACTGCCTGCCGCCCGACGTCTCGGCCACCGAGTTCGTCGTCCACATGGCGCGGATGTCGGGCCTGCCGCCCGCCGCCGCGCGCGAGCGCACCGCGGACACGCTGCGCCACGTCGGGCTCTACGAGGAGCGCTACCGCCCCATCGGCGGCTACTCCACGGGCATGAAGCAGCGCGTCAAGCTCGCGCAGGCCCTCGTGCACGACCCGCGGCTCGTCCTCCTCGACGAGCCGACGAACGGGCTCGACCCGGTCGGCCGCGACGAGATGCTCGGGCTGATCCGCCGCGTGCACACCGACTTCGGCATCTCCGTGCTGGTCACGTCCCACCTGCTGGGCGAGTTGGAGCGCACCTGCGACCACGTCGTCGTCATCGACGGCGGGCGGCTCCTGCGCTCCAGTTCCACCAGCGACTTCACGCAGATGACCACGACGCTCGCCATCGAGGTCACCGACTCCGACACGCACCCCGACGGCACGGCCGCCGTGCGGGACGCGCTCGCCGCGGCGGGGGTGACGCTGCTGTCGGCGAGCGAGCCGGGGCTGCCGGGTGCCGGGCACATCCTCCTCGTCGAGGCGGCCGGTGAGCAGACGCACGACGTCGTCCGCGACACCGTCGCGGGCCTCGGCCTCGGCCTCGTACGCATGGAGCAGCGGCGCCACCACATCGCCGAGGTGTTCCGGGAGCAGAAGGAAGGAGTCCCCGCATGAGCGGCACGAGCGGCACCAAAGGCACCGAAAGCACCGCAGGCACCGAGGGCGCGGTGCCCGTCCAGGCCGGTACGGGGGCCGGGCGCGGCGACAGCCGTATCCACAACATCGGGTACCGGAAGTACGACGGCGCGCGCCTGGGGCGCGCGTACGCCCGCAGGTCCCTGTACACGCAGTCCCTGCGCGGCGCCTACGGCCTCGGCAGGTCGGGCAAGTCCAAGGTCCTGCCGATGATCCTGTTCGCGGTGATGTGCCTGCCCGCCGCGCTGATCGTCGCCGTCGCCGTGGCGACGCACGCGAAGGACCTGGCGGTCGACTACACGCGGTACGCGATCCTGCTGCAGGCGGTCGTCGGGCTGTTCCTCGCCGCGCAGGCGCCCCAGTCCGTCTCGCGCGACCTGCGCTTCCGCACCGTCCCGCTCTACTTCTCGCGCCCGATCGAGCGCGCCGACTACGTGCTCGCCAAGTACGCGGCGATGTCCACGGCGCTGTTCGTGCTGACCGCCGCGCCCGTGGTCATCCTCTACATCGGCGCGCTGCTGGCGAAGATGGACTTCGCCGACCAGACCAAGGGGTTCGCGCAGGGGCTCGTCTCCGTCGCCGTGCTGTCGCTGCTCTTCGGCGGCCTCGGCCTCGTGATGGCCGCGCTCACCCCGCGCCGCGGATTCGGCGTCGCCGCCGTCATCGCGACGCTCGTCATCTCCTACGGCGCGGTCTCCACCGTCCAGGCGATCGCGTGGAGCCAGTCCACCACCACCGCGGTCGAGTGGCTCGGCCTGTTCTCGCCGATCACCCTCATCGACGGGCTGAGCACCGCGTTCCTCGGCGCGAGCTCGTCGTTCCCCGGCGGCGAGGGGCCCGGCGCGGGCGCCGGCGTCGTCTACCTGCTCGTCATCCTCGGACTCATCGCCGGTTCGTACGGAGTCCTCATGCGCCGCTACCGGGAGGTCGGGCTGTGACCACGATCGAGATCGACCACGCCTCACGCTGGTTCGGCAACGTCGTCGCCGTCAACGACGTCACGATGACGATCGGCCCCGGCGTCACCGGGCTCCTCGGCCCCAACGGCGCGGGCAAGTCCACCCTGATCAACATGATGGGCGGCTTCCTCGCCCCGTCCACGGGGACCGTCACGCTCGACGGCCGGCCGATCTGGCGCAACGAGGACGTGTACAAGCAGATCGGCATCGTGCCCGAGCGTGAGGCCATGTACGACTTCCTGACCGGCCTCGAATTCGTCGTCGCCAACGCCGAGCTGCACGGCCTCGGCGAGCGCGAGGCGCACGCGGCGCTCGCCACCGTCGAGATGGCGTACGCGCAGGACCGCAAGATCTCCACGTACAGCAAGGGCATGCGGCAGCGCGTCAAGATGGCGTCCGCGCTCGTCCACAACCCGTCCGTGCTGCTGCTCGACGAGCCGTTCAACGGCATGGACCCGCGCCAGCGCATGCAGCTGATGGAGCTGCTGCGCGGGATGGGCGAGCAGGGCCGCACCGTGCTGTTCTCGTCGCACATCCTCGAAGAGGTCGAGCAGCTCGCCTCGCACATCGAGGTGGTCGTCGCGGGCCGGCACGCCGCGAGCGGCGACTTCCGGCGCATCCGCCGCCTCATGACGGACCGGCCACACCGCTACCTCGTGCGCTCCAGCGACGACCGCGCGCTGGCCGCCGCGCTCATCGCGGACGCGTCGACCACCGGCATCGAGGTGGACCTGAGCGAGGGCGCGCTGCGCATCGAGGCCGCCGACTTCGGGCGGTTCACGACGCTGCTGCCGCAGGTGGCGCACGCGCGGTCCATCAGGCTGCTGACGGTCTCGCCCTCGGACGAGTCGCTCGAGTCCGTCTTCTCCTACCTCGTCTCCGCGTAGCCGCGGCCCATCCACCGGAAAGGAGTGTGAACGCCACCATGTACAACCCCACCGTCGCACGGCTCACCTACCGTGCCCTGCTGGGCAGGCGCCGGGCCGCGATCCTCTTCGTCCTGCCCGCCCTGCTGATCGTCATCTCGCTCGCCGTACGGGCGTTCAGCGGCGCGGACGACCAGGTCACCTCCGACGTGCTCGGCGGCTTCGCCATCGCCACGATGGTGCCGCTGATCGGCGTGATCGCGGGCACCGGGGCGATCGGCCCCGAGATCGACGACGGCTCGATCGTCTACCTGTTGTCGAAGCCGCTGAAGCGGCCCTCGATCATCCTCACCAAGCTGACCGTCGCGATCGCCGTGACGATGGCCTTCTCGGCGATCCCGACGCTCGTCGCCGGGCTCATCCTGAACGGAAACGGCGGCCAGATCGCGGTCGCCTACACGATCGCGGCGCTGGTCGCGTCGATCGCCTACAGCGCGCTGTTCCTGCTGCTCGGCACGGTCAGCAGGCACGCGGTCGTCATCGGGCTCGTGTACGCGCTGGTCTGGGAGGCGCTGTTCGGCAGCCTGGTGCCGGGGGCGCGCACGCTGAGCGTGCAGCAGTGGGCGCTCGCGCTCGCGCAGAAGGTCGCGGGCCAGGACGCGGTGTCGTCGGACGTGGGCCTGCCGCTCGCCGTCGTGCTGCTCGTCGCCGTCACATGCGTGGCGACGTGGTACGCGGGGCGGCGGCTGCGGTCGCTGACGCTGGCCGGCGAGGAGTAGACCGTACGGGCGTACCAACGACCCGGGACCGCCCCGGCGCCACGAAGCGTGGCGCCGGGGCGGTCCCGTCGTTCCCCGGCATGCGCGGGCCGCGCGGTCAGGCGCGGGTATGCGCGGTCACCCGCGCGGGACCAGCGCCTCCTTGACGAACCAGCCCTTGCCGCCGCCGGCGCTCCGGTGGCCCGTCTGCGTCAGCTGAAGGTTGTTGGTCTCCGGCGCCCACATCAGCGACGTCACGCCGCCGATCAGGGACACGACGCCCATGAACACCATCGACCAGCTGAGCCCCAGGTGGTCCAGCGAGATCGGCAGCAGAAACGTTCCGATCGCGGCGCCGATGCGGCTGGCCGCCGACGACAGGCCGACGCCCGACGTGCGGATCGACGTGGGGAAGAGCTCGTCCGGGTAGATGCCCGGCAGGATCGACATGATCCCGTAGCTGTACAGGTAGCCGAAGAAGCACACCGTCGCCAGCCACACCGGCACGACCGAGCCGAGCGCCACGATGAAGAGCATCAGCGCGCACACGAACATCGGCCACACGAGGATCGTCCGCCGGCCGACCCGGTCCACGAGCCACCAGCCGGTGGCCGCGCCGAGCAGCGCGATGATCGTGCCGAGCAGCGCGCCCGCCAGCGCGGAGCCGCCGAGGCCGATCGCGCGCAGGACGGTCGGCTGGAAGAACGTCAGCGCGAAGTACGGCAGGACGATGCAGATCCAGAAGACGCAGGTGAACACCGTGCGCCGGATGTAGTCCGGCGAGAAGAGCTCCCGGTAGCGGGTCTCCTCCTTCTTCTCGGAACGCCAGTCCTCGGTGTCCATGGACACGCCGAGGTCCTTCTCGACGATCGCGGCGGCCTCGTCCTGACGGCCCTTGGAGATCAGCCAGCGCGGCGACTCGGGCAGGCCGTGCCGCACGAGCAGGCACAGCACGGCGGGGACGGCGCTCGCGGCGAGCGTGTAGTGCCAGGCACCCGGCCAGTTCGTGTTGACGAGGTAGCCGATCAGGTACGCGATGACGTACCCGACGTTCCAGAGGATCTCCAGGATGCCGAGATAGTTGCCGCGTTTCTTCGTCGGCGCGAACTCGGCGAGCAGCGGGGAGCCGATCGAGTAGTCGGCGCCGACCGCGAGGCCCATGATCAGGCCGAGCGCGAACACCTGCCAGGGGGCCGTCACGAAGAACATCAGCACGGCGCAGGCGAGGAACACCGACAGGTCGATGGTGAACATCGGGCGGCGGCCGAGCTTGTCGGTCACCCAGCCGAGGAAGAGGCCGCCGAAGAACGTGCCGACCAGCGTCGAGGACGAGATCAGCGAGCTCCAGGTGGACGTGACACCGATGTCACGCGCCATGGCGGTGCCGGCCAGGGCCGCGGCCACCGAGGCGAAGACGAAGCCGTCGATGAACATCCCGCCGCCGGTGGCGAGGGTCAGGCGCCGCAGGAAGCGCCGAGTGTGGGCACTGGCCGCGGCCGTGTCGCGCGGGTCGCGGCCCCCGCGCATCTCATGGGGATCGTGTGCAGCTGTCGTCATCTGGTCGCCTTCCGGGCTGGGGAACTATGGGTGCCTCTCCAAATCTGGCCGGTTCATTCCTGTGAATACGGTTCACGCGCGGAGACGCTGCGTGACGGGCAGGTGTTCCGCCGGGGTGATCAAGGCCGTGGCGCCCTTTCCCGCGGCCGTGGATCTGGGCACGATCTGACCCAGGGCCGTCAGCACGAGGGAGGCGTACCGGTGGTGTCCACCGTTCTTGACGTACCGCGCGCGGAGCACCATCGACCGGACCGTATCGGGATCGGCGAGCGGCGGCCCCGGCTGTCGTGGACCGTCGCCGAGGCGCCGCACGGATGGGTGCAGGCCGCCTACGAGGTGAGCGTCGCGGGCGACGGTGCCGGCGCGGGTGAGGGCGTCCCGGGTGAGGGCGATACCGGCCAGGGGCCCGGCGACGCGGCGCCGACGTGGCTCAGCGGCCGGATCGACAGCGCCGCCTCGGTGCTCGTGCCGTGGCCCGCGCCGCCGCTGGCGTCGCGGGAGCGCCGGGTCGTGCGCGTACGGGTGTGGGGCGCCGGCGAGCGGGCGCCGTCCGCGTGGAGCCCGCCGCTCGCCGTCGAGGCGGGGCTGCTGTCACCCGGCGACTGGACGGCGTCGATGGTCGGCCCTCCGGGCAAGCGCGACCCCCGGGCCTGGGAACGCGCCCACCTGCTGCGCGGCGAATTCGAGCTGCCCGCGCCCCCGGCGTACGCCCGGCTGTACGCGACGGCGCGCGGCCTGTACGAGCTGGAACTGAACGGCGCGGTCGTCGGCGACGACGTCCTGACCCCCGGCTGGACCAGCTACAACCGCCGGCTGCGCTACCAGACCCACGACGTCACGGCCATCCTGCTCGACGGGGTCAACGTGCTCGGCGCGCACCTCGCGGACGGCTGGTACCGCGGCCGCATCGGCTACGGCGGCGGCACCCGTGACGTGTACGGGGACCGCACCGGGCTGCTCGTCCAGCTCGAAGTGGTGTGCGCGGACGGCACCGAGGTCCGGTTCTGCACGGGCCCCGGCTGGCGCGCCGCGCCCGGGCCCGTGGTGCGGGCGAGCCTCTACGACGGCGAGCGCTACGACGCGCGCCTCGCGCAGCGCGGCTGGTCTCAGCCCGAGTACGACGAGCGGCCCGGCCACGACCCGGCGGCATGGCGGCCCGTGCGCGTGGCGGCGGACTTCGATCCGGCGACGCTGCGCGCCCCGACCGGCCCGTCCGTGCGGCACACGGCGGACGTGGCGCCCGTCTCCGCCGGCCTCTCCCCGTCGGGCCGGACGGTCGTCGACTTCGGGCAGAACCTCGTCGGGCGGCTCCGCCTGACGCTGCGCGGCGGCAGGCAGGCACGCGGCACGGAGGTGGTGCTGCGCCACGCGGAGGTCCTCCAGGAGGGTGAGCTGTGCACGCGGCCGCTGCGGGACGCCGAGGCCCGGGACACGTATGTGATCGCCGGGCGGCCCGAGGAGGTGTGGGAGCCGCGGTTCACCTTCCACGGCTTCCGGTACGCGGAGATCACCGGCGCGCCCGGGGGATTCGACCCCGCCACCGACGTGACGGCGCGCGTGATCGGCAGCGACCTGCGCCGCACCGGCTGGTTCGCGTGCTCGGACGACGACGTCAACCGCCTCCATGAGAACGTCGTGTGGAGCATGCGCGGCAACTTCGTCGACGTGCCGACGGACTGCCCGCAGCGCGACGAGCGCCTCGGCTGGACGGGCGACATCCAGGTCTTCACGCCGACGGCGGCCTTCCTGCACGACTGCTCGGGCATGCTCGCCTCGTACCTCGCCGACCTCGCGGCCGACCAGTACGCGGACGGCACGGTCCCGCTGATCGTCCCCGAGGTGCCGACCCCCGAGTGGCTGCCCGCGTGGCCCATGGCGGTGTGGGGCGACGCGGCGGTGCTGATGCCGTTCGAGCTGTACCGGGCGTACGGCGACGAGGGCCTGCTGCGCGACAGCTACCCGAGCGCCAGGGCGTGGGTGGACCGGGTGCTCGCGGGCGGCACGGACGGCTCGGTGGGCCGCCAGCTCGGCGACTGGCTCGACCCGTCCGCGCCGCCGGACGACCCGTGGGCCGCGCGCACGGACGCGGGCCTCGTCGCGGCGGCGTACGCGGCGCGCTCGGCGCGCGTGCTCGCGGCGACCGCGGCCGTCCTGGGCGAACGCGCGGACGCGGCCCGTTACGCGGCGGCGTCCGACGATGCGCGGGCGTCCTTCGTGTCCGCGTACACGACCGGCGAGGGGCGGCTGACCAGCGACAGCCAGACCGCCTACGCGCTGGCGATCCGGTTCGACCTGCTGCCGCCCGCGCTCGCGGAGCGCGCGGGCGAGCGCCTGGCCGAGCTGGTGCGCGAGGCCGGCCACCACATCGGGACGGGATTCGCGGGCACGCCGCTGATCTGCGAGGCGCTCACGCGCGCGGGCGCGGTGGACGACGCGTACGGGTTGCTGCTCCAGCGCGGCTGCCCGTCGTGGCTGTACCCGGTGACGATGGGCGCGACGACGGTCTGGGAGCGCTGGGACAGCCTGCTGCCCGACGGGAGCGTCAACCCGGGCGAGATGACGTCGTTCAACCACTACGCGCTGGGCGCCGTCGCCGACTGGCTGCACACCCGGGTCGCGGGCCTCGCCCCCGCGGCCCCCGGCTGGCGGCGCGTGCGCGTCGCCCCGCGCCCGGGCCCCGGCCTGACCTGGGCACGCGCCCGCCACGAGACGCCGTACGGCACGGCGGAGGTCGGCTGGCGGGTCGAGGGACGCAGGCTCGACGTCCGGTTCACCGTGCCGGTGGGCGTGACGGCGCAGGTCGACCTGGAGGGCATGGAGGCGTACGAGGTGGGGGCGGGCACGCACAGGGCGGGCGTGGATCTGCCGTGACGACCGTGCCTGCCGTGACGACCATGCTCCGCCATGCCTCGCGCCCGCCCAGGGCACTGCCGCCTACACCAGCCAGCTGTCCTGCCCCGTCAGCAGCGCCGTGAGGTCGCCGGGCCCGCGCTCGTCGGCCGCACGCCGCAGCTGCTCGGCCATGAGCGTGTCGTAGACCGGGCGGCGCACGTCGCGGAAGACCCCGATCGGGGTGCGGTGCAGCGTGTTCGGGTCGGCGAGGTGCGCCAGCGCGAACGCCGTCGTCGGATCGTCGGCGTGCGCGTCGTGGACCAGCACGCCCGCGTCGTCCGACGGCGGGACGGGCGCCGTGGCCAGGCCGCCGGTGGCCGGGTCGCGCACGACGCCGAGGCCGCCGTCCGCGCCGAACCTGACCGGCCTGCCGTGTTCGAGGCGGATCAGCGCCTCGTCCCGCGTCCCCGGGTTCTTCAGGATGTCGTAGGCGCCGTCGTTGAAGATGTTGCAGTTCTGGTAGATCTCCACGAGGGCCGCGCCCGGGTGCTCGGCCGCCGCGCGCAGCACGCTCGTCAGGTGGGCACGGTCCGAGTCGATCGTGCGGGCCACGAAGCCGGCGCCCGCGCCGAGTGCGAGCCGCACCGGGTCGAACGGCGCGTCGAGCGAGCCCGCCGGCGACGACTTGGTGATCTTCCCCTGCTCGCTCGTGGGGCTGTACTGGCCCTTGGTCAGCCCGTAGATGCGGTTGTTGAACAGCAGGATCTTCAGGTTGACGTTGCGTCGCAGCGCGTGGATCAGGTGGTTGCCGCCGATGGACAGCGCGTCGCCGTCGCCGGTGACGACCCAGACGCTGAGGTCGGGACGGGAGACGGCGAGCCCGGTGGCGATCGCGGGCGCACGGCCGTGGATCGAGTGCATCCCGTAGGTGCCCAGGTAGTAGGGGAAGCGGGACGAGCAGCCGATGCCGGAGACGAAGCAGACGTTCTCGCGGGCGAGGCCCAGTTCGGGCAGGAAGGACTGGACGGCGGCGAGGATGGCGTAGTCACCGCACCCGGGGCACCACCGCACCTCCTGGTCGGACTTGAAGTCCTTCGCGGTCTGTTCCGCCGTGGCCCTGGGAACCAGGGTGAGCGCCTCAGACGGCATGGAGCACCTCCTCGATGGCGGCACGGAGCCGGTCGGACGTGAAGGGGAGGCCGGTCACCTGTGTGCAGGTCCTGGCGTCGACCAGGTAGCGCGCGCGGATCAGCCGGGAGAGCTGGCCGAGGTTCATCTCCGGCACGAGCACCGTGTCGTACGAGGCGAGCACCGCGCCCAGGTTCGCGGGGAAGGGATTGAGGTGGCGCAGATGCGCCTGCGCGACGCGGCCGCCCGCGGCGCGCGCCTTCCGGACGGCCTCCGTGATCGGGCCGTAGGTGGAGCCCCAGCCGAGCACGAGCAGCCGCGCGTCGCCGCCGGGGTCGTCGACCGCGACGTCGGGCACGCTCACGCCGTCGACCTTCGCCTGCCGGGTGCGCACCATGTGGTCGTGGTTGGCCGGGTCGTAGGAGATGTTGCCCGTGCCGTCCTGCTTCTCGATGCCGCCGACGCGGTGTTCGAGCCCGGGCGTTCCGGGCACGGCCCAGGGGCGTGCCAGGGTCTCCGGGTCGCGCAGGTAGGGCCAGAACGATCCGTCGGGCCTGTTGGGCTCCGTGGCGAAGGCCGGTGTCAGGTCCGGGAGTTCGCCGGCCTGCGGGATGCGCCACGGCTCCGAGCCGTTGGCGAGGTATCCGTCGGACAGGAGGAAGACGGGCGTGCGGTACGTCAGGGCGATCCGCGCAGCCTCCAGCGCCGCGGTGAAGCACTCGCCGGGCGTCGCGGGCGCCACGACGGGCACGGGCGCCTCGCCGTTGCGGCCGTACATCGCCTGGAGCAGGTCGGCCTGCTCGGTCTTCGTGGGCAGCCCCGTGCTCGGGCCGCCGCGCTGGATGTCCACGATGACCAGCGGCAGTTCGAGCGAGACGGCGAGCCCGATCGTCTCCGACTTGAGGGCCACGCCCGGCCCCGACGTCGTCGTCACGCCGAGCGCCCCGCCGAACGAGGCGCCCAGGGCGGCCCCGGCGCCGGCGATCTCGTCCTCGGCCTGGAAGACCCGCACGCCGAAGTCCTTGTGCTTGCTCAGCTCGTGCAGGATGTCGGAGGCCGGGGTGATGGGGTAGGAGCCGAGGAACAGCCCGAGCCCGGACTGCCGGGCGGCGGCGACGAGCCCGTAGGAGAGGGCCAGGTTGCCGGTGATGGTGCGGTAGCGGCCCGCCGGGAACGCGGATGCGGCCGACGCCACCTCGTAGCTGACGGCGAACTCCTCGGTGGTCTCGCCGTAGTTCCAGCCGGCCCTGAGCGCGTCCACGTTGGCCTGGGCGAGGGCGGGCCTGCGGCCGTACTTCGCGCGCAGGAACCGCTCGGTGGTCTCGATCGGGCGGTGGTACATCCACGACAGCAGGCCGAGCGCGAACATGTTGCGCGAGCGCTCCGCCTCCTTGCGTGAGAGCCCGGATCCGGCCAGCGCGCCCTGCGTGAGGGTGGTGAGCGCCACCGCGTGCACCGTGTGCGAGGAGAGCGTGCCGTCGGCGCGCGGGTCCTCGGCGTAACCGGCCTTGGCCAGCGCCCTCTTGGTGAAGGCGTCCGTGTCGAGGATGATCTCCGCGCCGCGCGGCAGGTCCGCCAGGTTGGCCCTGAGCGCCGCCGGGTTCATCGCCACCAGCACATCGGGGGTGTCGCCCGGTGTGGCGATGTCGTGGTCGGCGAAGTGCAGCTGGAAGCTGGACACGCCGGCGAGGGTGCCCGCGGGGGCGCGGATCTCGGCGGGGAAGTTCGGCAGGGTGGACAGGTCGTTGCCGAACTCGGCGGTCTGCGTGGTGAAGCGGTCCCCCGTCAGCTGCATGCCGTCGCCCGAGTCGCCGGCGAAGCGCACCACCACGCGTTCGAGGCGGACCACGGGCTTGGCCGCGTCCTGCCCGGGCCGCGGGTCCCC
>NZ_JAGIQL010000183.1 GCF_017813245.1 Streptomyces montanisoli | reverse complement strand
CGGCGGCCGCTCCCGCCCCGCCGGACGGCCACCCGTCCGAGGCGGGTCCACGGCCTCCGGCCGGGCAACGGCCGGTAACACCCCATCTGAGCTGCGAAAACAGGCGTCCGCAAGCAGGTGATTCCATGGGTGGCGAGGGGTTGACAGCCCCGAAGCGCTGAGTGCCCTTCTGAGCCTCTTGGAGCCCCGTTGCGCATATGGGGAGTCGGCTGGGGCACCCCGAGGGCGGCACATGCGTACTGAGGTACCGGCAAACCCCCATGAGTGTCGCCGCTACCGGTAGACTGGCAGCGAATCCCGCCGCGCTTGCGGGACCCCCGACACAACGTCGTCACAACGTCGACAGAAGCCGAACGACGCAGCCGCTCCCGCGAGCCGGAGAACGGCCTGTGCTGTGCCAGAAAGGGCGCTTCGTGGCCGATTCCGGCAATCCCCAGGAAATGACTCCCCCCACCGCCGTCACTCCCGTCACCGACGGGAGCGGCGAGGTCACCACCGCGTACGACGCCAGCGCCATCACGGTGCTCGAAGGCCTCGACGCGGTCCGCAAGCGGCCGGGCATGTACATCGGCTCGACCGGCGAGCGCGGTCTGCACCACATGGTGCAGGAGGTCGTCGACAACTCCATCGACGAGGCGCTGGCCGGCCACGCGGACACGATCGACGTCACGATCCTTCCGGACAACGGCGTCCGCGTCGTCGACAACGGCCGCGGCATCCCCGTCGGGATCGTCCCCTCCGAGGGAAAGCCGGCCGTCGAGGTCGTGCTGACGGTCCTGCACGCGGGCGGCAAGTTCGGCGGCGGCGGGTACGCGGTCTCCGGCGGTCTGCACGGCGTGGGTGTCTCCGTCGTGAACGCCCTGTCGCACAAGGTCTCCGTGGAGATCAAGACCGACGGCCACCGGTGGACCCAGGAGTACAAGCTCGGAGTGCCCACCGCGCCGCTGGCGCGCAACGAGGCCACCGAGGAGACCGGCACCTCGGTCACGTTCTGGGCCGACCCGGACATCTTCGAGACGACGGAGTACTCCTTCGAGACGCTGTCGCGGCGCTTCCAGGAGATGGCGTTCCTCAACAAGGGCGTGACGATCAACCTGACCGACGAGCGCGCGTCGGCGAAGGCCGTCGCGGGCGCCGGCACGGCCGGGGGCGACGTCGCCGAGGACGGCGCGGCCGAGCAGCCGCCGATGACGGTGACGTACCACTACGAGGGCGGCATCGTCGACTTCGTCAAGTACCTCAACTCCCGCAAGGGGGAGCTGGTCCACCCGACGATCATCGACGTCGAGGCCGAGGACAAGCAGCGCATGCTCTCGGTCGAGATCGCGATGCAGTGGAACACGCAGTACAGCGAGGGCGTGTACTCGTTCGCCAACGTCATCCACACCCACGAGGGCGGTACGCACGAAGAGGGGTTCAGGGCCGCGCTGACGGGCCTGGTCAACCGCTACGCGCGCGAGCGCAAGCTGCTGCGCGACAAGGACGACAACCTCACGGGCGAGGACATCCGCGAGGGTCTGACGGCGATCATCTCGGTGAAGCTGGGCGAGCCCCAGTTCGAGGGCCAGACCAAGACCAAGCTGGGCAACACCGAGGCCAAGACGTTCGTGCAGAAGGTCGTGCACGAGCACCTGACGGACTGGTTCGACCGCAACCCGAACGAGGCCGCGGACATCATCCGCAAGGCCCTCCAGGCGGCGACCGCGCGCGTCGCGGCCCGCAAGGCGCGCGACCTGACGCGCCGCAAGGGGCTGCTGGAGTCGGCGTCCCTGCCGGGCAAGCTGAGCGACTGCCAGTCCAACGACCCGACGAAGTGCGAGATCTTCATCGTCGAGGGCGACTCGGCCGGCGGTTCGGCGAAGTCCGGCCGCGACCCGATGTACCAGGCGATCCTGCCGATCCGCGGCAAGATCCTGAACGTCGAGAAGGCGCGCGTCGACAAGATCCTGCAGAACACCGAGGTGCAGGCGCTGATCTCGGCGTTCGGCACGGGTGTCCACGAGGACTTCGACATCGACAAGCTCCGCTACCACAAGATCATCCTCATGGCGGACGCCGACGTCGACGGCCAGCACATCACCACGCTGCTCCTGACGTTCCTGTTCCGCTTCATGCGGCCGCTGGTCGAGGCCGGGCACGTCTACCTGTCGCGCCCGCCGCTGTACAAGATCGACTGGGGGCGCGGCGACGTCCAGTACGCGTACTCGGACCGCGAGCGCGACGCGCTGATCGAGCTGGGACGGTCGAACGGCAAGCGGATTCGCGAGGACTCCATCCAGCGCTTCAAGGGCCTCGGCGAGATGAACGCCGAGGAGCTGCGCGTCACCACGATGGACATCGACCACCGCGTGCTCGGCCAGGTCACGCTGGACGACGCGGCGCAGGCCGACGACCTGTTCTCGGTGCTCATGGGCGAGGACGTCGAGGCGCGGCGCTCCTTCATCCAGCGCAACGCCAAGGACGTCCGCTTCCTCGACATCTGAGCGGGCCCAGCCGGCACGGCTGCCGACGCACTCGCATCCGCACAGGTCCGTACAGGCCGAAAGGAACACTGACCAGCAATGGCCGACGAGAACACCCCTGACACCCCCGACGTCCCGGACGGCCCCGACGGTCCCGTGCTGCCCGACGGGACGGCCGTGGAGGGCCTGGCGCTGCGCGTGGAGCCCATCGGGCTCGAGACCGAGATGCAGCGCTCGTACCTCGACTACGCGATGTCCGTCATCGTCTCGCGCGCGCTGCCCGACGTGCGGGACGGCCTCAAGCCCGTCCACCGGCGCGTGCTGTACGCGATGTACGACGGCGGCTACCGGCCCGAGCGCGGCTTCTACAAGTGCGCGCGCGTCGTCGGCGACGTCATGGGTACGTACCACCCGCACGGCGACTCGTCGATCTACGACGCCCTGGTGCGCCTGGCGCAGCCCTGGTCGATGCGGATGCCGCTCGTCGACTCCAACGGCAACTTCGGTTCGCCGGGCAACGACCCGGCCGCGGCCATGCGGTACACCGAGTGCAAGATGATGCCGCTGTCGATGGAGATGCTCCGCGACATCGACGAGGAGACCGTCGACTTCACGGACAACTACGACGGCCGCAACCAGGAGCCGACGGTCCTGCCGGCGCGCTTCCCGAACCTGCTGATCAACGGCTCGGCCGGCATCGCCGTCGGCATGGCGACCAACATCCCGCCGCACAACCTGCGCGAGGTCGCCGCCGGCGCGCAGTGGGCGCTCGAACACCCCGAGGCCACCCCTGACGAGCTGCTCGAAGCGCTGATCGAGCGCATCAAGGGCCCCGACTTCCCGACCGGCGCGCTGGTCGTCGGCCGCAAGGGCATCGAGGAGACGTACCGCACGGGCCGCGGCTCGATCACGATGCGCGCGGTGGTCGAGGTCGAGGAGATCCAGAACCGGCAGTGCCTCGTCGTCACCGAGCTGCCGTACCAGACGAACCCGGACAACCTCGCCCAGAAGATCGCCGACCTGGTGAAGGACGGCAAGATCGGCGGGATCGCCGACGTGCGCGACGAGACGTCGTCCCGCACGGGCCAGCGCCTGGTGATCGTCCTGAAGCGGGACGCGGTCGCCAAGGTCGTCCTGAACAACCTGTACAAGCACACCGACCTCCAGTCGAACTTCGGCGCCAACATGCTGGCGCTCGTCGACGGCGTGCCGCGCACCCTCTCGCTCGACGCGTTCATCAGGCACTGGGTGTCGCACCAGATCGAGGTCATCGTCCGCCGTACGCGCTTCCGCCTGCGCAAGGCGGAGGAGCGGGCGCACATCCTGCGCGGCCTGCTCAAGGCGCTGGACGCGATCGACGAGGTCATCGCGCTGATCAGGCGCAGCGAGACGGTCGACGTCGCGCGCACGGGCCTGATGGGCCTGCTGGAGATCGACGAGATCCAGGCCAACGCGATCCTGGAGATGCAGCTGCGCCGCCTCGCGGCCCTTGAGCGGCAGAAGATCGTCGCCGAGCACGACGACCTGGAAGCGAAGATCCGCGAGTACAACGCGATCCTCGCCTCCGAGGAGAAGCAGCGCGGCATCGTCCGCGAGGAACTGGCCGTCCTGGTCGAGAAGTACGGCGACGACCGGCGCTCCAAGCTGGTGCCCTTCGACGGCGACATGTCCATCGAGGACCTGATCGCCGAGGAGGACATCGTCGTCACGATCACCCGCGGCGGCTATGTGAAGCGCACGAAGACCGACGACTACCGGTCGCAGAAGCGCGGCGGCAAGGGGGTGCGCGGCACGAAGCTGAAGGAGGACGACATCGTCAACCACTTCTTCGTGTCGACGACGCACCACTGGCTGCTGTTCTTCACCAACAAGGGCCGCGTCTACCGCGCGAAGGCGTACGAGCTGCCCGACGCGGGACGCGAGGCGCGCGGTCAGCACGTGGCGAACCTGCTCGCCTTCCAGCCGGACGAGCAGATCGCGCAGATCCTCGCGGTGCGCGACTACCAGGCGGCCCCCTACCTGGTCCTGGCCACGAAGGCGGGCCTGGTCAAGAAGACGGCGCTGAAGGACTACGATTCACCGCGTTCGGGTGGTGTCATCGCGATCAACCTCCGGGAGACGGCGGACGGCCGCGACGACGAACTGATCGGCGCCGAGCTGGTGTCGGCCGAGGACGACCTGCTGCTCATCAGCAGGAAGGCCCAGTCGATCAGGTTCACCGCGTCGGACGACACGCTGCGGCCCATGGGCCGTGCCACGTCCGGGGTGAAGGGCATGAGTTTCCGGGAAGGGGACGAACTGCTCTCGATGAATGTGGTCAGGCCCGGTACGTTCGTGTTCACCGCGACCGACGGCGGTTACGCGAAGCGGACCAATGTGGACGAGTACCGCGTCCAGGGTCGAGGCGGCCTGGGAATCAAGGCCGCCAAGATCGTGGAGGACCGGGGTTCCCTGGTCGGGGCGCTGGTGGTGGAGGAGACCGACGAGATCCTGGCCATCACGCTCGGCGGTGGTGTGATTCGCACGCGAGTCAACGAAGTCAGGGAGACGGGTCGTGACACCATGGGTGTCCAGCTGATCAACCTGGGCAAACGCGATGCCGTGGTCGGCATCGCGCGCAATGCCGAGGCGGGCCGCGAGGCCGAGGAGGTCGAGGGGGACGAGGCCCCCGAGGCCGGCACAGCCGCGGCTGACGATGCGGCCGAGGGCAACGAGCCCTCGACCGGGGAGCACGAGGAGTAGAGCGTGAGTGGAACCACGGGCGCCGGATCGGCCTCTTCTTCAGGAGCGAACAGCGCCCGTGGCTCGGCCACGGACTCCCAGGGGGTTACGGTGACGGACACCCGGGGGCAGCAGCCCCCGTACGAGGCGTACGGCGCGAAGCCGCAGCCGCAACAGCAGCAGGGGCAGCCCTACCACCCGCCGCAGGCGTACCCGGGGCCCGGGGAAGCCGGCGCCAGGGGCGGACAGCAGGCCGGCCGCCCGGGGCCGGGGGCCCCGGCGGGCAGCCCCGCCACGCGCAGACCCCGCACGGGCGCGCGCACGACGCCCCGCACGCGCAAGGCGCGGCTGCGGGTCTCGAAGGCCGACCCGTGGTCGGTGATGAAGGTCAGCTTCCTGCTGTCGATCGCGCTCGGCATCTGCACGGTCATCGCGGCGGCGGTGCTGTGGATGGTCATGGACGCCATGGGCGTCTTCTCCACGGTGGGCGGCACGATCAGCCAGGCGACCGGCTCGAACGACGGCAACGGCTTCGACCTCCAGTCGTTCCTCTCGCTGCCGCGCGTGCTCATGTTCACGGCCGTCATCGCGGTCATCGACGTGGTACTCGCCACGGCGCTCGCGACGCTCGGATCGTTCATCTACAACATCTCGGCGGGCTTCGTGGGCGGCGTCGAGCTCACGCTGGCCGAGGACGAGTGAGGGGCGAGCGAGGGCCGCTTACCGATTTTGGGACTGGCCCTGAAGTGCGCTAATCTTCAGGGGCAGCGCGGGGCTATAGCTCAGTTGGTTAGAGCGCATCCCTGATAAGGATGAGGCCACAGGTTCAAATCCTGTTAGCCCCACCAGCGCGTGAAGGCCCCCAGTCCGACGGACTGGGGGCCTTTTGCTGCCGCCTGTTGACACCGGCACCGACCGGCACCGGCACTGCACCGAAACCGAGGAGGCGACATGACCAGCCGGCCGCACGTCCGGCCCATCACGGACGCCGATCTGCCCGGCGTGGCGAAGGCGCTGGTGGAGGTCCATGCCACCGATGGATACCCCGTCGAAGGGGTGGCGGACCCGGAGGCCTGGGTCAGTTCACCGGCCGTCCTGACGGCGTGGGTCGCTGTCGAGGACGAACGCGTCGTCGGGCACATAGCGATCATGCGGCCGCTCGGGGAGGACGCCGTGGCGCTCTGGCGGGAGCGGAGCGGGGAGACCGCCGAGCGCATGGGGGTCCTGGCCCGCCTGTTCGTCGTGCGGGAGGCCAGGAAGCACGCCACGGGCGAGACGCTGATGCGGACGGCCATGGCCTACGCGGAGGAGCGCTCACTGCGCCTCGTCCTCGACGTGATGACCAAGGACACCGCCGCCATCCGCCTGTACGAGCGTCTCGGCTGGACGAACATCGGCGAGGCGACGCACCACTATGGGGACGGCCAGGAGACGCCCGCGATCTGCTACGTCTGGCCGGCCGCCGGGACCGCGGACGTCATGGGCGCAGCGGCCAGGGTTCGGTGAGGCTGCCGCCGATCGGAAGCGCGTGCCAGCGTCGGGCGAATTCGTCCAAGCGGGCCAGGATGCGTTCGGCGAGAGGCGATTCGAGCAGGTCCGAGTCGACCGTGGTGAACCAGATGGGCAACTCGGCCCTGTGGCCGGCCCGCAGTTCCCAGAGCGGCGCGCAGGCGGAGGCCAGGGCCTCGGAGCGCGCCATGTCGGCCTCGTCCGCCGTGCTCGGCGGCCTCTTGGCCTCCCGGCGCTTCTGGCGCCGCCCGGCCGCGGGATCGGTGGGCCAGAAGATGTTGTTGCGGCCGGACGCGATCCGGCCGAAGACCCCGCCGGGCAGTCCGGCCTCGGCCTCGACCAGGAAGTGCACGGCGTCATGCGGTAGGTAGTCGTCGTAGCCCGGGCCCTGGCGCGGCGCCAGTTCCGGCCCGTTCTCCCGTACGACGCTCATCCGGTAGCGGCGTCCGGAAAGCTTCGTGAACGTCACGTTCATGCGCGGCACGTTACGCGGCGGCTCCGGCGGACGCATGGCGTTGTCGGGCTCGGTGAGAACGGAAGGCCGGAGGGGCGGTTGCCCCTCCGGCCTTCTGCGTGTCGCGGCGCCCGGCGTCCCAGCCCTGGCCCGTGACACGGTCAGATGCGCCCGCTCGTCAGGCGCGTCAGCGGGCCGCCCTTCGCGGCGGGGTGTGCCGTCGCCCTGCCTGCGGCGAACGCCGCGCCCAGCAGGCCCGCGAGGCCCGCGCCCACACCCACCGCGGTCTTCTTGCGGTCCATCACCGCGGACAGGACCGGCGCCGCGCCCGACGTGACGCTCGTGCCGAGCGACGTGGCCGCCTTGCGGGCGGAGTCCAGGCTCGACGCGGCCGACTTGCCGGCGTGCGAGGCCGCCGTGGTCAGCGACGTGACACCGGAGTCCGCCGCCTTACCGGCCGCGGCCGCCGAGGTCTTGGCCTGCCGCGCCGGGGACGAGCCGCTCTGCTCGGCACGCTCGACGGCACCCTTGCGCGCGCTGCGTGTGCTCTTGCCCGAGTCCCTGTTCCCTTGCGTCGTCATGGAGTTCGTGTTGCCGCTCCGCCGTGGCGGAAACCCTGGGAGCGTGCGGCCGTCGTCAGCGGCGGGACGCGGTGGCGCGGCGGCGGGCGGGACGTACGGGCTCCTCGTCCTCCTCGTCGTCCTCGTACTCGTCCTCTTCGTCGTCCTCTTCCTCGTCGTCCTCGTCGTCCTCGTATTCTTCGTCCTCGGGCTCTTCGAGGTCGTCGTCGTCTTCCTCGTCGTCCTCTTCCGGCTCGTCCTCGTTCTCGTCGTCGTACGCGTCCTCGTCCTCGTCCTCCGGGGGTTCGGAGTCCGCGTCCTGCTGTTCGCGTTCGCGCTCCACGGCCTCCTTGTGGTCCACCACGACCTCGCCGTCGCGGATCTCGCCGCGCCAGGCGTCGGTGGCCTCTCCGCTCATCATCACGAACTTGCGGAACAGCTTCAGATCGAGCCGCGTCCTGCGGCCCTGGGCGCGCCAGATGTTCCCGGTCTTCTCGAAGAACCCCTGCGGGAAGTACTCGAGCACCAGGAGCACGCGGGTCAGGCGGTCTCCGAGCGGGTGGAAGGTGACGACGCCCTTCACCGTGCCCTTGTCGCCCTCCGTGCGCCAGGCGATGCGCTCGTCGGGGATCTGCTCCGTGATCGTCGCCTTGAAGCTGCGGTTCGACTTGGCGACCTTGACCTGCCAGTTGGTGACGGCGTCGTCCTCCGTGTCCACGTTCACGACGCCTTTGGCGAAGCTGGGGAACTCCTCGAACTGCGTCCACTGGTCGTACGCCACCCGCACCGGCACACCTACGTCGACGTCCTCGCAGATGAGATTCGACTTGGAGCTGCCGCCCCCGCTCGAACCTCCGCCACTCGAACCGCCACCGCCGCCGTTGCCGCCCCCGCCGCCGCTCTTGCCGCCGTCATCGCCCCCGTCCTTGCCTTCGTCGGCTTCTTCGGGATCGTCCGCGCCCGTGTCCGCGAGCCGTTCCGCGTCCCCGCCGAGCCGCCGGCCCAGGCCCGTCACGGTGTGCGTGGCCCGGGCCACCAGGTAGTCGCGTACCTCTTCCTTGAGCCGGCCCACCTCGGGGTTGCCGGCGATCTCCTCGCGCAGGGTGCCGGGCGTCGCGTCAGTCATGGCCGCCACCTCCCCGTGAATCGTTGGTCGTCATGGGTAGGGCACCTTCGTTCTCCGAGACGCCGCCGGCCGGCTCAGGCGCCGGGGCCGCGACGCCCGCGCTCGAGCGGTATCAGCCGGCTGCGTACGGGCCGTACGGGCCGGGCCGGCCGTCCCAGCCGCATGGAACCCAGCGGACGGCGCTGCTGTGCAGCGGCCGCTGCCGTCACCACATGGGCGAACACCCAGATGAATCCGGGTACTCGGGTCGGAAGGATGCGGATCTGAGCGATGAGTCCCATCGGTCCCTTTCTCCTCCTGCCTGTCCTTCCGGTCTCCCGCGGAACTTCCGGCGGCCGGGTCGTTCTCTGTCCCGTGTGCCACGGCTTCGTCCGACTATGCACCTATAAGAATATTGATCGTATTTATTGGTTTTTTGCTTCCGTTTCCTCGCCGTGAGGAGTGCGGGAAGGGGGGGCGTACGAGGGCCCCTGGCAGGTCACCGATCGGTATCGGCCGGTGTGTATAGTCGGCGAACAGAAGGTCCCCTACGTCAATGAAAGACGAGGTCGCGCGGTGAAGAAGCTTCTCCTGGTCGCACTGGCCGCCATCGGCGGGTTCCTCGTGTACCGCCAGATCCAGGCGGATCGCGCCGAGCAGGATCTGTGGACGGAGGCGACCGACCCCGTGCCGTCGTCCGGGTCCGACGCCTGAGGCGCGCAGCTCCGCAGACAGTCCTGAAGAGACGAGCCCCGGCCGCGAGAACGCGACCGGGGCTTCGTGCTGTCCCAAGCCGCTGACAGACCGGGGAGCGGCGGGGCAGGATGAACGGGCGGGTACCCGTACGGGCAGGCCCGTGGGCCCGGACAGGCCCGCAGGCCCGGGCAGGACGCAAGGCGGCGGCAGGGGGAGCGCGTGGCGCGTCAGCAGGTCCGTTCGGGGCGTCCGGGGCGTCCGAGGTGGCGCGCCTCCGCCGCGCTGGGCGTCCTCACGCTGCTCGGCGCGACGGCGACCACGACGGCGACCACGACGGCGGTGCTGCCCGCGCAGACGGCCGCCGCGGCCGGGCCGGGGAGCGCGTACGCCTTCGATCCCGCGGCCGTGCGCGTCAAGGGCGCCGCGACCACCGCGTCCGCGCCCGCACTGTCCGTCGGCACCACCTACCGCGACGCGATCGGCCCCGGCGCCAAGCTCGTCTACCGGGTCGACCTGGACGCGCGGACCAGCGCGTACGTCTCGGCGGTCGCCGTGCCCGCGCGCGGGTCGAAGGTCGCGTACGGCGACAAGATCGAGATCGCTCTCCAGGACGCCAACGGCCGGGAGTGCGGCTCCAACGACTCCGAGTTCGGGGTGTCGACGGACTTCGCCAGGCCGCTCGCGGCCTACGCCTACCGCACCGCCGGCACGTCCGGCGGCGCCGGCTCGACGTGTGCGGCGGCCGGAACCTACTACGTCGTCGTGCGGCGCACCGGCGACCCGGCGTCCTCGCACGATCCGTGGGACCTGGAGTTGCGGCGCGCGGCGGAGCCCGGCCTGGCGAAGGCCGGCCCCACGCAGGCGCCGGAGGACTGGCCCAGCGCCTCCCCCGCGCCGCCCGCGGGCGATCCCCGCCCGGTGGAAGGGGGCGCGGGCTTCTGGGACGCGGCCCGGCTGCGGGGCAGCGGGGCGTGGTCGACGCGGATCAGTCCCGGGCAGACCCTCTTCTTCCGCGTGCCGGTGGACTGGGGGCAGCAGCTCTTCGGCAGCGTGGATCTGGCGAGTGCGCCGGAGCCGCCCCCCGGTGCGTCCCGAAGTACCGGCGGCCGGTCGCTCGGTCTTGTGAACGGGGCGGTCGCGATGTCCCTGTTCAATCCGGCGCTCGGGTTCGTGCAGAGCGCGAACGCGCCGCTCTACGACGGGCGGCAGAAGACGACGTCGTTCGACCCGCTGCCGCCGGTCGCGTACCGCAACCGCTTCTCCTACCGCTCCGGCGTGCGGGACATGCGCTTCGCGGGCTGGTACTACGTGCGCGTCAGCCTGAACCCGAAGCTCGCCGGGGTGTACGGAAAGGGCCCGTACGGGATCACCCTGCGGCTCACGGTCACCGGGAAGGCGGCGTCCGCGCCGGCGTACGCGGGGCCGCCGGGACCGTTCACGGTCGTCGGCGACCACTCCGTGGCGGGCGGCAACGGTGCGGCCGAGGCCGGGCGGCCCGGGTGCGCGGGGACGATGCGGACGGTCGGGTACGCGGGCGTCGGCACGGGCACGGTGCTCGTGCTGGGGCTCGGCGTCTGGACGATGGCCGGGCGGCGGCGCGCGGTCAGGACCGGCTGAGCGCCCAGAAGCCCACGGCGAAGCAGACGAGCGCGAGCAGCAGCACGGGCACGGCGACCTTCGACGGCGGCCCCGGGCGCGGCCCGGCCGCGTGTGCGCGCGCGGATGCGGGGGCGGGTGCGGGCGGCGGGGCGCGTGATGGTGCGCGTTCCTGCGCGCTGCGCGTCTGGGTGTACGGGCTCAGGTCGCAACAGCACACGC
>NZ_JAGIQL010000182.1 GCF_017813245.1 Streptomyces montanisoli | reverse complement strand
CGCGTCCGCCGGGGGCCAGGGCGGCAGGCCCTCGCCCGGCGGCATGCCGAGGCCCCAGGGCGGCGGCCCGCGTCCCGGTGGTGGCCCCGGTGGCAACCGCCCGAACCCGGGCATGATGCCGCAGCGTCCCGCCGCGGGCCCGCGTCCCGGTGGTGGCCCCGGCGGTGGCCGTGGCCCCGGTGGCGGCGGTCGTCCCGGTGGCGGCGGTCGTCCCGGCTTCGCGGGTCGTCCCGGCGGCGGTGGCGGCGGCGGCTTCGCCGGTCGTCCCGGCGGCGGTGCTCCCGGCCGTCCGGGTGGTTTCGGTGGTCGTCCCGGCTTCGGTGGCCGTCCCGGCGGCCCCGGTGGCCGTGGTGGCACACAGGGCGCGTTCGGCCGTCCCGGCGGTCCCGCGCGCCGCGGCCGCAAGTCGAAGCGGCAGAGGCGCCAGGAGTACGAGGCCATGCAGGCCCCGTCGGTCGGCGGTGTGATGCTGCCTCGCGGCAACGGGCAGTCCGTCCGCCTGTCGCGCGGTGCCTCCCTCACCGACTTCGCCGAGAAGATCAACGCCAACCCGGCGTCGCTCGTCGCGGTGATGATGAACCTCGGCGAGATGGTCACGGCCACGCAGTCCGTCTCCGACGAGACGCTGCAGCTCCTCGCGGACGAGATGAACTACGTCCTGGAGATCGTCAGCCCGGAGGAGGAGGACCGCGAGCTGCTCGAGTCCTTCGACATCGAGTTCGGCGAGGACGAGGGCGGCGACGAGGCCCTGGTCTCCAGGCCTCCGGTGGTCACCGTCATGGGTCACGTCGACCACGGCAAGACCCGGCTGCTCGACACGATCCGCAAGACCAACGTCATCGCGGGCGAGGCCGGCGGCATCACCCAGCACATCGGTGCCTACCAGGTCACGACGGACGTCAACGGTGAAGAGCGCAGGATCACCTTCATCGACACCCCGGGTCACGAGGCGTTCACCGCCATGCGTGCCCGCGGTGCGAAGTCGACGGACATCGCGATCCTCGTGGTCGCGGCCAACGACGGCGTGATGCCCCAGACGATCGAGGCGCTGAACCACGCCAAGGCGGCCGAGGTGCCGATCGTGGTCGCGGTCAACAAGATCGACGTCGAGGGCGCCGACCCGACGAAGGTGCGCGGCCAGCTCACCGAGTTCGGTCTGGTGGCCGAGGAGTACGGCGGCGACACCATGTTCGTCGACATCTCCGCCAAGCAGGGTGAGAACATCGACAGCCTGCTGGAGGCCGTGGTCCTGACCGCGGACGCCTCGCTCGACCTGCGTGCCAACCCGGACCAGGACGCGCAGGGCCTCGCGATCGAGGCACACCTCGACCGCGGCCGCGGCGCCGTCGCCACCGTGCTCGTCCAGCGCGGCACGCTGCGCGTCGGCGACACGATGGTCGCCGGTGACGCGTACGGCCGTGTCCGGGCGATGCTCGACGACAACGGCAACAACGTGGAGGAGGCGCCCCCGTCGACGCCGGTCCTCGTGCTCGGTCTGACCAACGTGCCGGGTGCGGGCGACAACTTCCTCGTCGTCGACGAGGACCGCACGGCACGCCAGATCGCCGAGAAGCGCGCGGCCCGCGAGCGGAACGCGAACTTCGCCCGCAGGGGCATCCGGTTCTCCCTGGAGAACCTGGACGAGGCGCTCAAGGCCGGTCTCGTGCAGGAACTCAACCTCATCATCAAGGGCGACGCGTCCGGTTCGGTCGAGGCCCTGGAGTCCTCGCTGCTCCAGCTCGACGTCGGCGAAGAGGTCGACATCCGGGTGCTGCACCGCGGCGTCGGTGCGGTCACGGAGTCCGACATCTCCCTGGCGATGGGCTCCGACGCCATCGTGATCGGCTTCAACGTGCGCGCCGCAGGGCGTGCCGCGCAGCTGGCCGAGCGCGAGGGCGTGGACGTCCGGTACTACTCGGTCATCTACCAGGCGATCGAGGAGATCGAGTCGGCCCTCAAGGGCATGCTCAAGCCGGAGTACGAGGAGGCCGAGCTCGGCACGGCGGAGATCCGCGAGATCTTCCGCTCGTCCAAGCTGGGCAACATCGCCGGTGTGCTCATCCGGTCCGGCGAGGTCAGGCGCAACACGAAGGCCAGGGTCGTCCGCGACGGCAAGGTCATCGCGGAGAACCTCAACATCGAGGGTCTGCGCCGCTTCAAGGACGACGTCACCGAGATCCGCGAAGGCTTCGAGGGCGGTATCAACCTCGGGAACTTCAACGACATCAAGATCGACGACGTCATCGCCACCTACGAGATGCGCGAGAAGCCCCGCGGCTGACGCGAGGCTGCTCGAAGCGCCATCGAGGCGGTGACGAGGCAGTGAGGTCCGGGGCCGCCCGGCGGACGAATATCCGTCGAGCGGCCCCGGCCGCCGCGTGTACGGTGCACATGATCCTGCCGTCATGCGGCGGGCACCTGCGAACCCGTACCGGCGGGACATCCGGACACGCATGTATGTGGGGACACTGACCTTCGACCTGCTGCTCGGCGACGTACGGTCGCTGAAGGAGAAGCGCTCCGTCGTCCGTCCGATCGTCGCGGAGCTGCACCGCAAGTACGCGGTGAGCGTCGCGGAGACCGGCGTCCAGAACCTCCACCGCAGGGCCGAGATCGGCCTCGCGGCCGTGTCGGGGGACTGGACACACCTGACGGACCTGCTCGACCGCTGCGAGCGCCTCGTGGCAGGCCGTCCCGAGGTGGAGCTGCTGTCCGTCAGGCGGCGGCTGCACGGTGACGACGACTGAGCCGGGTACCCGCCCGTCGTACGACGGGCCGGCGGCCACCGGGGGCGCGCGCCCCCACCCCAAGCCCCTGTAGAACGAGAAGGAAGAGTGACGACCGGTGACCGACAACGCGCGGGCCCGCAAGCTGGCCGATCGCATCCAGGTCGTGGTCGCGGAGACCCTGGACCGGCGTATCAAGGATCCGCGGCTCGGGTTCGTGACCATCACGGACGCCCGCGTCACCGGCGACCTGCGGGAGGCCACGGTCTTCTACACGGTCTACGGCGACGACGAGGAGCGCGCGGCCTCGGCGGCGGCCCTGGAGAGCGCGAAGGGCGTCCTGCGCTCCGAGGTGGGCCGGCAGACCGGCGTCAGGTTCACCCCGACGCTGGCGTTCGTGCCCGACGCGCTCCCGGACAACGCCCGCACGATCGAGGACCTCCTCGACAAGGCGCGCGCGAAGGACGCCGAGGTGCGCGAGGTGTCGACGGGCAAGAAGTACGCCGGCGAGGCCGACCCGTACCGCAAGCCCGGCGAGGAGGACGGCGAGGACGGCGAGGACGACCTGCCCGACGGGCGCGACCTGCCCGAAGGGCGCGGCACCGCGGGCGGTGGCACCGCCGAATGACCGAGCAGAACCGGACGCCCGACGGCCTTGTCATCGTCGACAAGCCGTCGGGCTTCACCTCGCACGACGTCGTCGCCAAGATGCGCGGGATCGCGAGGACCCGCCGCGTCGGCCACGCCGGCACACTCGACCCGATGGCCACGGGCGTCCTCGTGCTCGGCGTCGAGCGGGCGACGAAGCTCCTCGGGCACCTCGCGCTGACGGAGAAGGAGTACCTGGGCACGATCAGGCTCGGCCAGTCCACCGTGACGGACGACGCGGAGGGCGAGACCACCGCGTCCGCCGACGCGTCCGCCGTCACCCGTGAGGCGGTCGACGCACACGTGGCCCGGCTGACCGGCGCCATCATGCAGGTGCCCTCCAAGGTCAGCGCCATCAAGATCGACGGCAAGCGGTCGTACGCGCGGGTGCGCGGCGGCGAGGAGTTCGACATCCCGGCACGCCCGGTGACGGTCTCCTCCTTCCAGGTGTACGACGCGCGCGCGGCGGTGGCCGGCGACGGCACCCCCGTGCTCGACCTGGTGGTCTCCGTCGTCTGCTCGTCCGGCACGTACATCAGGGCGCTCGCCCGCGACCTCGGCGCGGGACTCGGCGTCGGCGGGCACCTCACGGCGCTGCGCAGGACCCGCGTCGGGCCCTACGGGATCGACGCGGCGAAGACCCTTGAGCAGTTGCAGGAGGAGCTGAAGGTGATGCCCGTGGCGCACGCGGCCGGTGCCGCGTTCGCGCGCTGGGAGGTCGATGAGCGGCGGGCGAAGCTGCTGCTCAACGGCGTACGCCTGGACATGCCCGCGTACCCGACGTCGCCGGTCGCGGCGTTCGGGCCCGACGGGCGGCTCCTGGCGCTGGTCGAGGAGCAGAAGGGCAGGGCCAAGAGCCTCGCGGTCTTCGGCTGACCGCTCCCGGCGGGGACGGCGGGCGTGCGGGGGCACGTGCGGCCCGCGAGAGCGCGGCATGGCAGTCTTGGTGTTGCGTTTCGGGTATGCGAAATTGCGGACAGACACGGTTTTCGGGCGAGGAGCGGTCACAGTGCAGCGCTGGCGCGGCTTGGAGGACATCCCCCAGGACTGGGGGCGCAGCGTCGTCACCATCGGCTCCTACGACGGTGTGCACCGCGGCCACCAGATCATCATCGGCAAGGCCGTCGAGCGCGCACGCGAACTGGGCGTCCCGTCCGTCGTGGTCACCTTCGACCCGCACCCGAGCGAGGTCGTGCGCCCGGGCAGCCACCCGCCGCTGCTCGCACCCCAGCACCGGCGCGCCGAGCTGATGGCGGACCTCGGCGTGGACGCGGTGCTGATCCTGCCGTTCACCGCCGAGTTCTCGAAGCTGTCGCCCGCCGACTTCATCGTCAAGGTGCTCGTCGACAAGTTGCACGCGCGCGCGGTCGTCGAGGGCCCCAACTTCCGCTTCGGCCACCGGGCCGCGGGCAACGTCGAGGTACTCGCCGGCCTCGGCTCGACGTACGACTACGAGGTCGACGTGGTCGACCTGCGCGTGACGGGCGAGGCGGGCGGCGGCCGCCCCTTTTCGTCCACGCTCACGCGGTCCCTGGTCGCCGAGGGCGACGTGGCCGGGGCGCGCGAGGTACTCGGCCGGCCGCACCGCGTCGAGGGCGTCGTCGTGCGCGGCGCGCAGCGCGGCCGCGAACTCGGCTACCCGACGGCCAACGTGGCGACGCTCCCGCACTCCGCCATCCCGGCGGACGGGGTGTACGCGGGGTGGCTGACGGCGGCGGGCGAGCGGATGCCCGCCGCCATCTCGGTGGGCACCAACCCGCAGTTCGAGGGCGTGGACCGGACGGTCGAGGCGTACGCGATCGACCGCGTCGGCCTTGACCTGTACGGGCTGCACGTCGCGGTCGACTTCCTCGCGTACGTGCGTGGCCAGGAGAAGTTCGAGTCGATCGACGCGCTCCTGGAGGCGATGGCGGGGGACGTCAAGCGCTGCCGTGACCTGGTCGCCGCGTACGACGCGGACGACCGCGGCCCGGTACCCGGCGAGGGATAGGACGACGGCTTCCGAGGTCTCCGCCCGGCGGAGTCTCCGTCCGGTCACCGGTGGGTCAAGGGCGGGTCATCGCGGTCGCAAGTCTCGGCAATGGCGTCCGGCTCCTGTCTGCTTGTTCGCTTTTCGGCCTGGCTGGCGAGTTCTCGGCCCTTCTACAGTGTCGGCGAGGTACCGACCACAGGGGAGTCACGCCGTGTCCGAGCCCGCTCTGCCCGAGCGCGCGGCCTCGCGCATCCTGGACGTGGCGCTGACGGAGACGGCAGACGGCGCGCGCGACGGCGTGCCCCCGTACAGCACGCCCGTGTTCGTGCCCGCGCACCCGCGCTACCCGCGGGGCGGGCCGCCGACGGTCGACTTCGAGCTGATGGCGCACGCGGGCGGCACGCCCGTGCCGGTGGCGTTCACGACGCTGGAGCTCCTCGTCGCGGCGCTCGGCGACGTGCAGCCGTGGATCGCGGTGTCGCTCGGCGCCTACACCGAGGCGATGCGGGACGCGGGGCTGCCGTCCGTACGGCTCGACCCGGCGGTGGGCGGCACCGGGCGCGGCTGGCGGCCGCAGGACCTCATCAACGCCTACGGGGGAGAGGAGCAGGCCTAGATGGGCAAGCCCGACTACCAGGTCGTACTCGGCGATCTCGGCGCCATGGCGACCAGGTTCAAGAAGGAGGCCGTGGCCTACCACGGCCTGCACCACGAGGTGAAGCCCTCCGTCGCCGCATCGGGCGACGCGGGCCTCGACTCGATGATCAAGGCCATGGCCGACCTGATCGCGGGGCTGCACGACAAGCTCGGCGACCGGATCGCCGACCACGGCGACGCGCTGCAGTACGCGCACGACTCCTACCACCGCCACGACGTCGACGTGCACGGCGTCTTCGAGGACCTGATGTGACCGACAGCTGGGTGGGCGGTGACATAGGCGGCCTCGAAGCCATGGGCACCGCGTACGTGAAGGCCAAGAAGTCGCTGGACGACGTCGTGAAGCCGCTCGGTGACCAGGCCGACAAGCTGGTGGGCGACGCGGGCTGGGAGGGTGAGGCCGCGTCGTCGTTCCGCGAGGCGTGGACGGCGGACTCGATGGCGGCGGGCGCGTTCGCGGAACTGGTCAGCGCCGTGGGCCACGTGCTCACCAAGCTGTCGGGCAGGCTGCGCACCGCCGAGACCGGCCTGCAGAACGCCGAGGACGTCGCGGTGCGCGCCGGTGTCCCCGTGGGGCCCAAGGGCGTGCCGGGCACGCTGATGACCAACAACCCGCCGACACCCGCTGAGTCGAAGAGCATCAAGGCCCTCCACGACTACGGCGCGGTCCGCGACCGGGCACTGCACGACGCACAGCGTGCGCGTCTTGACGCCGCCGACGACCTGCGGAAGCTGTACGCGGATGCGACGGGGGAGGGCGAGGGCCACAAGGGCACCAAGGGCGAGGACCTCACCATCGCCGACTACCTGCGCGCCCTGTACTCCTACGACTCGGAGCGCACGCGCGCGAAGGGCCACGACGCCGCGACCAAGCTGGACGACGCCAAGCACGAGGCCGACCAGGCGAAGAAGGAGATGCGGGCGGAGCGCAAGGCGTACCAGAAGGCGGGCAAGGCCCTGCCGAAGGACCTGCCGGGCAAGGGCGCCTACCGCGACGCGATGGCGAAGCTCGACGGCCTCGAGACGGACATCGCCCGCGGCGAGCGCGGCAGTTCGGCGCTCCCGTACGACCACGCGCTCAACACGAAGGTCGTGGACGCGGCGAAGGCCCTCAGGCTCGGCGAGAGCGCGGAGAGACTGCCGGAGTTCCTCAAGGAGGTGCCGGTGGTGGACATCGCGGCGGCCGGGGCCGTCGGGCTCCTCGAAGCCAAGGACGACCACGACAAGGGGTGGTCCTGGACGCACTCGGTCATCGTCGACGAGGGCGCGGCGCTCGGCGGTCTCGCCGCGGGCACGGCGGCCGTCGCGGGCGGTGTCGCGCTGGCCGCGAGTGCCGAGATCACGGTGCCCGTCGCCGTCGTCGCGGGTGTCGGCGGCGCGGTCGTCATCGGAGCGACCAACTACATCGACTCGGCGCTGCACGAGCACTGGAGCGAGGACATCCACGACCACGGAGTGGTCGGCGGCATCCTGCACGGCCTGGGCGACGCCGGCTCCAAGTCCTGGCAGTCGGACGTCAACCTGGCCAAGGATGTCGGCAACGCGGCGAAGAAGGCATGGAATGGTTTCACAGGTCTCTTCTGAGGTGCCCAGGCCGGCGAAGCTGCCGGTGGTCGGCACCACCTGGGTGCGCAGGGGGTTCGCCTACTGGGCGCGCCGCGTGCTGATGACCGGCTTCGTCGTGGTGGTCTTCGGCGGCTTCCTCGCCCTGCTGCTGTACGGCTTCTCCGACCTCGTGTCAGGACTGCCCGGCGGGTGGCGCGCGGTGTGCGACGTGGCCTACTGGCTGCTGACCGCGGCGGGCGGCGCCTGGGGCTGGGCCCGGGCGCGGCGCCAGGTACGGGAGGCCATGGCGGCGCCGCCCACCCCCGCCGAGGCGCGCGCCCGCGCCTCCTCCGCGCAGTCCGCGGCGCCGGGCCGCGCGATGGCCGGCCGGCTCCCCGTCGCGGTGCTGTTCCCGTTCCTGGCGCCGCTCCTGGCGTGGTTCCTCGGGCTGCTGCTGGCAGGCGCTCTCGTACGGCAGTTGCCCGCCGAGATCACGGCCCGCCGCGCCCTGGAGCGGTAGCACGGAGGGGGCCCGGGCGCAGCGCGCCACGGACACTCAGTCCAGGCAGAACTCGTTGCCCTCGACGTCCTGCATCGCGAGGCACGACTCGTTCTCCTCGTCGGCGAGCATCAGCCGCACGCGCACGGCGCCGAGCGCCTCCAGCCGGGCGCACTCGGCCTCCAGCGCGGCCACGCGCTCCTCGCCGACGAGCCCGGTGCCGACCCGCACGTCCAGGTGGACCCGGTTCTTGACGGCCTTGCCCTCGGGAACGCGCTGGAAGAACAGGCGCGGACCCTCCCCCGAAGGGTCGACGCAGGCGAACGCCGAGCCCTGGCGCTCGGGCGGCAGTGCGCGATCGAACGCGTCCCACGAGGCGAACCCCTCCGGCGGAGGCGGTACGACGTACCCCAGCACCTCACACCAGAAACGAGCGACGCGCTCGGGCTCCGCGCAGTCGAAGGTGACCTGAAACTTCTTGATCGGCGGCATCGGCCCATCGTAGGGACGCGGTCTCACAGGCGCAGCGGCTTTTCGGCGTTCAGGTGTGCCATCTTCTCCTGGCCCTACTGGCCGACGTGCGGCTCCGCGACGAACGCGCGTGTACCGGCAGCGACCGGCCCGCCGCTACCGCTCGCGCGCCCAGTGGCACGCCGCCGCGTGCGGGCCCGCGCCGGGCAGGACGGGGAGGTCACGGGTGCGGCAGGCGTGGGCGACGCCCGCGCGGTCCGCCTCGCCCGACGCGAGGACCTGGCAGCGCGCGTGGAAGCGGCAGCCGCCGGGGACGCGCGCCGGGTCGGGCGGCTCGCCCGCCAGCACGACCGGCGGCCCGTCCGACTCGGGCAGCACCGACAGCAGCGCCCGCGTGTACGGATGGCGGGGCGACGACAGCACCTCCTCGACCGGGCCGCACTCCACGATCCTGCCGAGGTACATCACCGCCACCCGGTCGGCGATGTTCCAGGCGAGCCCCAGGTCGTGCGTCACCACGAGCGCCGACAGGCCCAGCTCCGCACGCAGCGAAAGCAGCAGCGACAGGATCTCGCCGCGCACGGACGCGTCGAGCGACGCCACCGGCTCGTCCGCCACGAGGAGTTCGGGACGCAGCGCCAGCGCGCCCGCGATGACGACGCGCTGGCGCTGCCCGCCGGACAGCTCGTGCGGGTAGCGCAGGAAGAACCGCTCGGGCGGCCGCAGCCCGGCCCGTGCGAGCGCCTGCGCCACGGCCCCGTGCTCGTCCTGCGTGCGG
This sequence comes from Streptomyces montanisoli, assembly GCF_017813245.1. Taxonomy (GTDB): domain Bacteria; phylum Actinomycetota; class Actinomycetes; order Streptomycetales; family Streptomycetaceae; genus Streptomyces; species Streptomyces montanisoli. The sequence continues at coordinate 2,210 of NZ_JAGIQL010000182.1, read as the reverse complement.
CCGTGGATCCGCAGGCCCTCCGCCACCGCCTCGTAGACGGTGTGGCGCGGGTTGAGCGACCCGCTCGGGTCCTGCAGCACAAGCTGCACCCGCCTGCGGTACGCCTTGAGCGCACGCGCCCCGTAGCCGAGCGGCTCACCCGCGAACACCACACGGCCCGCGGTCGGCGCCACCAGGCCGAGCAGCGCACGCGCCAGCGTGGTCTTGCCGCACCCCGACTCGCCCACCAGCGCGACGATCTCGCCCGCGCCGACCTCCAGGTCCACGCCGTCGACGGCGCGCGCCGCCGGTCCGCCGCGCCGGCCGGGGAACGTGACGGACAGCGCGTCGGCCGAGAGCAGCGCGCTCCTCGCCGGTGCCTCCTTCATGACCGGTGCCGTGGCCATCGCTCACCCCTCCACTCGTACGCAGGCAGCCGTGCGGCCCTCGCCGGCGGCCCGCAACGGCTGGTCGTCGTGCGCGCAGCGGTCGAGGGCGACCGGGCAGCGCGGGTGGAAGGCGCAGCCCGCGGGCAGTGCTGCCGGGTCCGGCGGGTCCCCGGGCAGGCCGCGCGGCGCGAGCCGGGACGCAGGATCGCCGACACGGGGGAAGGCTTCGGACAGCGCCCTGCCGTACGGGTGCGCGGCCGCGTCGTAGACCGCGCGCGCGGGGCCCTCCTCCACGATGCGGCCCGCGTACATGACCGCGAGCCGGTCGCAGGTGTCCGCGAGCACCGCCAGGTCGTGGCTGATCATCAGCAGGCTGATGCCGCGCTCGGCGACGAGCCCCTCGATCAGCCGCAGGATCTGCGCCTGGATCATCACGTCAAGGGCGGTGGTCGGCTCGTCCGCCACGATCAGGTGCGGCTCGCAGGCGAGCGCCATCGCGATCATCACCCGCTGGCGCTGGCCGCCCGACAGCTCGTGCGGATAGGCGCTGGTCCTCGCCGCGGGCAGCCCGACCTGTTCGAGCAGGTCCGCGGCCCGGTGCCGGGCCGCCGCGGCCGTCGCCCCGCCGTGCACCAGCAGGGGCTCCGCGACCTGGTCGCCGATCCTGTGCACGGCGTTCAGCGCGTGCATCGCGCCCTGGAAGACGACGGACGCCCCGGCCCAGCGCACCGCGCGCAGCCGTCCCCACCGCATCGTCAGCACGTCCTCACCGTCCAGCAGGACCCGCCCGGTGAGCGTCGCCGCCCTCGGCAGCAGCCGCAGCAGCGCGAGCGCCAGCGTCGACTTCCCGCACCCGGACTCGCCCGCGAGCCCCAGCGTGGCGCCCGCGTCGAGCGTCAGGTCGACGCCGCGCACGGCGGGCACGGCGTCAGGACCCTCGCCGTACGTGACCGTCAGGTCCTCGACGCGCAGCAGCCGTCCCGCGGCCGTGGTCACCTGCCCACCCCAAGACTCGGGTTGAGTACGGACTCGACGGCGCGCCCGCACAGCGTGAACGCGAGCGCCACCAGCGCGATCGCGATGCCGGGCGGGCCCAGGTACCACCAGTGGCCGGACGAGACGGCGCCCGCCTCGCGCGCGTCCTGCAGCATGCCGCCCCACGACACGACCGTCGGGTCGCCCAGGCCGAGGAAGGCGAGCGTGGCCTCGGTCAGGATCGCGGTGGAGATGCCGAGCGTGGTCTGCGCGAGTACCAGCGGCATCACGTTCGGCAGCACGTGCCGTGTCATCACATGGCGATGGCCGCCGCCGAGCGCCCTGGCCCGTTCGATGTACGGGCGCGACTCCACGGCGATCGTCTGCGCGCGCACCAGCCGGGCCGTGGTCGGCCAGCTCGTCACGCCGATCGCGACGACCACGGTCCACAGCGAGCGGGACATCACGGTCGCCAGCACGATCGCCAGCACCAGCGCCGGCATCACGAGGAACCAGTCGGTGACCCGCATGACGACCGTGGAGAACACACCGCCGAAGTGCCCGGCGACCACGCCGACCAGCGTGCCGATCGCCACCGAAAGCGCGGCGGCGAGCAGCCCGACCGTCAGCGACACCCGCGCGCCCCACACCAGCAGGCCGAGCAGCGACCTGCCGAACTGGTCGGTGCCCAGCGGGAAGTCCGGGCTCGGCGCGGCGAGCGGCGCACCCGTGGCGGCCGTCACGCTGCGCACGTCGTCCCCGACGAGCAGCGGCGCGGCCACCGCCGCGAGCGCGATCACCACCAGGCCTGCCAGCCCGGCGAGCCCGGCGCGGTGCGCGCGGTAGCCGCGCCAGAAGCGTGCCGCG
>NZ_JAGIQL010000181.1 GCF_017813245.1 Streptomyces montanisoli | reverse complement strand
GGCCTCGCGACTACATCGGTGTCCGGGGCTCGGGCGCCCGCTCTTCCGATCTCAGCGGCGCCTGCCGCCCGGCACGCGCCGCAGGCGCTGGACGCGTACCCCGCGTCGGGCGCGGTGGCCGTCACTGGACACCTGCGCTGCGCCGACCACCCGGCCGGGTGCGACGCGTGGATCACGGTGGTCAACGACCGCGGCAAGCGCCGCGCCGGAGTGCGCGCCGTCGGCGGCAGGTACCGCGTCGCGGGGCTCGAACCGGGCCGCTACACGCTCATCGCCTCGGGCGCCGCGCACCCGCCACGCGCCGAGTACCTGTCGGTTCAGCAGCGGGACGGCGAGCTGCGCCACGACATCGAACTGGACGCGGCACGGCACGCCTGACCACCGCACGCAGGCCCGCATTATAAGGAGTGCTTATCGATTCGGCGCGTCCTGCGGTGATTGACGTGGGTTGCCGGTTGATCCAGGCTGGCGCCCATGGACACCTCGAACCGCCTGGGCGGCACCGCATTCTCGCCGGAGACCGCGTATCTGAACACGTCCAACTGCGGCCTGCTGCCGCGCGGCGCGGTGGCCGCCGTGCAGGAGCTCGCCGCGGCCAACGCGACGGGCCGAGGCGGCCAGGGCGCGGGCAGCTTCGAGTCGGTGGACGCGGCGCGTGCGTCGTTCGGGCGGCTCGTGGGCGTGCCCGCCGAGCGAGTCGCGGTCGGCAACGCCGTCTGCGTGCATGTGGCCGTGGTCGCGGGCTCCGTCCCGTCGGACGGCGAAGTCCTCGTGCCCGAGGGGGACTTCAGCTCGCTCCTGACGCCGTTCTCGGTGCGCGGCCTGACCGTCAGGCAGGTGCCGCTGGAACGGCTCGCCGCGGCGGTCGACGCGCGCACCACGCTCGTCGCGCTGTCCGCCGTCCAGTCCGCGGACGGCCGGATCGCGGACCTGCCCGCGGTGCGGGAGGCCGCCGCGGCCCACGGCGCGCGCACGCTGCTCGACGCCACGCAGGCCGCGGGGTGGCTGCCGCTGTCGGCGGGGGAGTGGGACTACACCGTCACCGGCGGCTACAAGTTCCTGTGCAGCCCGCGCGGCACCTCGTTCCTGACCGTCACGGAGCGCGCCCAGGAGACCCTGGCGCCGCTGCACGCGGGGTGGCTCGCCGGCGCCGACCCGTGGCGCAGCACCTATGGGCCCGTCACCGAACTCGCGCCGGACGCACGCCGGTTCGACGAGCCCGCCGCCTTCCTCGCGTACCACGGCGCGGAGCGCTCGCTGGCGCTGCTGGAAGAGGTCGGCGTCGAGACCGTGCACGCCCATGTCACGGCGCTCTCGAAGCGGTTCCGCGCCGGCATGGCAGAGGCGGGACACGACGTCGTCGCCGCGGGGGACTCGGCCGTGGTGGGGGCGCCAGGACTCGGCGGCCGGCAGGAGGCCCTGCGCGCGGCGGGCGTGGACGCGTCGGTGCGCGCGGGCAACCTCAGGCTGTCCTTCCACCTGTACAACACGGACGCGGACGTGGACAGGGCGCTGGAGGCGCTCGCCGGCTGACCCGGTGCGACCACGCCAACCCCGACCCGGCCCCGGCCCCCGGCACGGGTGTGGGGACGGAGGCCGTCCTCCGTCCCCACACCCGTTCACCTGGGCAGCGTCACCGCACCGGGGTGAAGTCCCTCGCTCCGATGAAGTCGGGGCGCCGGATCGGGGCCGCGTACGGCTCGACCGCGGAGTTCTCCACGCTGTTGAACACGATGAACACGTTGCTGCGCGCGTACGGCGTGATGTTGTCGCCCGAGCCGTGCATGCAGTTGCAGTCGAACCACGTCGCCGAGCCGGCCTTGCCCGTGAACAGCTTGATGCCGTGCGCGTCCGCCATCCGCGTCAGCCCCTCGTCCGAGGGCGTGCCCGCATCCTGCATCTGCAGCGACTTCTTGTAGTTGTCCTTGGGCGTCTCACCGGCGCACCCGAGGAACGACTTGTGCGAGCCCGGCATGATCATCAGCCCGCCGTTGGTGTCGAAGTTCTCCGTCAGCGCGATCGACACAGACACGGCGCGCATGTTCGGCATGCCGTCCTCGGCGTGCCAGGTCTCGAAGTCCGAGTGCCAGTAGAACCCGGACGCGCCGAACCCCGGCTTGAGGTTGATGCGCGACTGGTGCACGTACACGTCCGAGCCCAGTATCTGGCGCGCGATGCCGACGACGCGCTCGTCCCGTACGAGGGAGGCGAACACCTCGCTGATCTTGTGGATCTCGAAGACCGAGCGGATCTCCTGCGAGCGCGGCTCCACGATGGAGCGCTCGTCGGCGCGGATGGCCGGATCCGTGATCAGCCGGTCGGTCTCGGCGCGGTACCGCGCCACCTCGTCGGGCCCGACCAGCTGGTCGATCGCGAGGAACCCGTCGCGCTCGAAGGCGCCGAGGCCGGCGGGCTCGATCGGGCCCGGGGCGTCCGGCACGGACCACACGACCGGGTCCTGGCGAGGGGTGGTCACCTCGGTGGCGCCACGCGTCGGGTAGAGGTCCTTGGGGCGGGCTGGGGCGGTGGTCATGGTCTTCCTTCCCCGGTATTCCGTGGAATCCCGGACTTCCTCGTTGCGTTCAAACGATCCTTCGGTGTGCCGGGGCTGTGCTCAGTCCTCGGTCAGCAGGGGGTACGCGCCGTTCTCGTCGTGCTCCTCGCGGCCCGTCACCGGCGGGTTGAAGACGCAGATGACGCGGAAGTCCGACTTGGGCCGCACGGTGTGGTGCTCGTGGCCGTTGAGCAGGTACATCGTGCCGGGCGTGATGTCGTACACCTGCCCGGTCTCGTCGTCGGTGACCTGGGCCTCGCCCTCGACGCACAGCACCGCCTCGATGTGGTTGGCGTACCACATCGACGTCTCCGTGCCCGCGTACATGATGGTCTCGTGCAGGGAGAAGCCGACCTTCTCCTTGGCCAGGACGATCCGGGTGCTCTCCCACGTGCCGGACTCGGCCTTGATGTGGCGGTCGGTGCCCTTGAACTCCTGGAAAGAACGGACGATCACGGTGTGTTGTTGCCTTTCTCTTCTACGAACGTACGACGCCGGGGGCTGGTATGCAGCCCCCGGGCGGCGTACAGGGTGTGTGGACGGCCGGGGACCCGGTGGGAGTCGCCCCACTGGGTCCGCACGGCCAGGTACGGCTGGTCGCGCGGGGGCGCTCAGACCCCGGCCGGGACGCGCGCGGTGTCGCGCACGGCGCGGTCCAGCGTCCGCAGTCCCTCGTCGAGCTCCTCCGGGGTGACGGTCAGGGCGGGCAGCAGCTTGACGACCTCGCTCTCCGGGCCTGACGTCTCCAGCAGCAGCCCGAGCTCGAAGGCGCGTCGGCACACGGCGGTGGCCCTGGGCTTGTCGTGGAACTCGATGCCCCAGACCAGGCCGCGGCCGCGGAACTCGGCGCCGCCGCCCGCGCTCTCCGAGCAGATCCCCACCAGGGCCTGCTCGACCTGCTCGCCGCGGGCGAGTGTCTGCTTCTCCATCTGGCCGTCGGCCCAGTACGTGTTCAGCGCGGCGGCGGCCGTGACGAAGGCCGGGTTGTTGCCGCGGAACGTGCCGTTGTGCTCGCCCGGCTCCCAGACGTCCAGCTCGGGGCGGAACAGGCACAGCGACATCGGCAGGCCGTAGCCGCTGATGGACTTCGACACCGTGACGATGTCGGGCACGATCCCGGCCTCCTCGAAGGAGAAGAACGGGCCGGTGCGGCCGCACCCCATCTGGATGTCGTCCACGATAAGCAGCATGTCGTGGCGGTGGCACAGGTCGGACAGCGCGCGCAGCCACTCGGGGCGCGCCACGTTGATGCCGCCCTCGCCCTGGATGGTCTCCACGATCACGGCGGCGGGCTTGTTCAGGCCGGAGCCGCGGTCCTCCAGGAGCCGCTCGAACCAGAGGAAGTCCGGCACCTTGTCGTCGAAGTAGTGGTCGAACGGCATCGGCGTGCCGTGGACGAGCGGGATACCGGCGCCCGCGCGCTTGAAGGCGTTGCCGGTGACGGCGAGGGAGCCGAGCGACATGCCGTGGAACGCGTTGGTGAAGGAGACCACGGACTCGCGGTTCTTCACCTTGCGCGCCAGCTTCAGCGCGGACTCCACGGCGTTGGTGCCCGTCGGGCCCGGGAACATGACCTTGTACGGCAGGTCGCGCGGGCGCAGGATGACGTTCTGGAAGGACTCGAGGAACGCGCGTTTCGCGGAGGTGGCCATGTCGAGGCCGTGCGTGATGCCGTCCCGCTCGATGTAGTCGATCAGCGCGCGTTTCAGCACCGGGTTGTTGTGGCCGTAGTTGAGTGAGCCGGCTCCGGCGAAGAAGTCGAGGTAGGTGTGGCCGTCCTCGTCGGTGATGTGGCTGCCCTGCGCGCGGTCGAAGACGGCGGGCCAGCCGCGGCAGTAGCTGCGCACCTCGGACTCGGTGGTCTCGAAGACGCTCAGGGCGGGCGGGGTGATGGTCACAGCGGTCTCCTGCGGTGCGGAGGAACGGAGGTTGTCCGGGACGAGTGGGAGGTCGGCGGGGCGAGCGGGCCCGATGGGGCGCTTCCGCCCCGGTGCCGCACGCGGCGCGGCGCCTGTCCTCGGTCGGGCCGTGCGCCGTGCCGGTGCGGTTCGTGCGGGGCTCAGCCCGAGGTCAGCGGCGTGATGCGGTAGAGGACCTCGGGGGCGTGCGCGGCGTCCCCGTCCTCCGGGAAGAGGCCGCCGGCGAAGAGGACCTCGCGGTCCAGTGCCGCGCCGCGGCGCGTCGCGTAGGCGGTGAACATGCGATCCGAGGGAACGTTGTCAGGGGTCACGGTGGTCTCGAGCGCGGTGACGCCGAGTTCGCCGGTCACGCGCGTGGTCAGCTCGTCGAGGAGGGCGCCTGCGATGCCCTTGCCGCGGTGGGCGTCGTCGACGGCCACCTGCCAGACGACGAGCACGTCCGGGCGCTGCGGCCTGACGTAGCCGGTCACGAAGCCCATCGGCTCGCCGGCGGTGTCCCTCGCGACGACGGACGTGGCGGCGAAGTCACGGCACCACAGCAGGTAGCTGTACGAGGAGTTGAGGTCCAGTACCTCGGAGTCACGGGCGATGCGCCAGATCGCGGCTCCGTCCTCCACTCGTGGGGTGTCGATCACGAATGATCCCTGGGATGGTGCTCCCGGGGACGATGAGGTGAATTCGCCACTGGCGCCTGCAAGGTCTGCTTGTGCGGCGGTCATACAGATTGAATTTACCGAGCAAATTCAAAAGATGCATCCGGGAAAAGGGTTGGGCGAAACGTGCTCTTGTGTTATCACGCGGGCGCGACTTCGAACGCCGACGGCGGCGTATAGTCATGATTTGTCCCGGAACTATCGGACAAATCTCCGCTCGCTGTGGACTCGGTCACAAGTGGATGACGGCCGGAAACATGTCCGAATCACGCTGAACATCCTGTCGAAATCTTGGCGTTTAACCCCGGGGATTCCGGGCAGAAGCAAGACGGGAAGCTGCGTGCAAAAGAGATTCAATTCTGATTCTCAACTTAACGTATTCTTGGCCCCGCGCGATAGTAATTCCGCGCGGGAATCACAAGAACATCATGAGCGGTCACAAAGCGTCAGACCACGCACCGGCCGCGGCACGCACGGAGGCCTCCGTGTCCACCTCGCCCGCGGCCCCGCCCGCCCCCGCCCCCGCGAGCGCCTCGCCCAGCGCGCGCAGCGAGCCGGTCACCGCGTCCAGCGTGGCGTTCGCACCGTAGTGGTTGACCCGGATCATCGCCGCGGCCAGCGCTCCGCCGCCCGCGGCGACCGGCAGGGACGCGTCCGCCGCCAGGGCCTTCGCCACCAGCGCCGACGCGTCGGCCCCCGGGGGCGTGCGCAGCGTCGTCGCGACCGGGGCGGCCGCCCGCTCGTCGCGCACGTACGGTTCCAGGCCGCCGCCGAGGGAGAGCACACCGGCCCTCGCCGCCGTCGCGGCGGCCCGGTGGCGTGCCTGCACGGCGGCGAGTCCCGTCTCCTCGATCCGCGCGAGGCAGGCGTCGAGAGCCGCCATCTCCAGCTGGGCGGGGGCGTGCGGCAGCGCGCGCCTGCCCGCGTCGATCCACCGCTCCTTCCAGTCGAGCAGCGACAGGTACGAGCGGCGCGGCGCGCGCGGATTGCTCGCGAGCCGCTCCCACGCGCGCCCGCTCACGGCCACCGCGGAGACACCCGCGGGCCCGCCCATCGCCTTCTGCGCGCCGATCACGCACAGGCCGACGCCCCACTCGTCCGTCAGCAGCGGCTCGGCGGCCACCGACGCCACCGCGTCCAGCATCAGCAGCGCGCCGTGCGCCCGCACGACCTCGCCGATCTCCGCGACGGGGTTGGTGTTGCCGGTCGCGGCCTCCGCGTGCACCAGCGAGACGAAGCCGGTCTCCGGGTGCGCCGCCAGCGCCGCTTCGACCTGCTCCGCGGTGGCCGCGCCGGAGAACGGCACCTCAAGGTCGTGCACGGTCGCGCCGCACTCGCGCAGCCAGTCGCCGAACGTCTGCCCGTAGGGCCCGGTCACCACGTTCAGCGCGGTGGAGCCGGGAGCCGCCGCGCCCTTCACGCACCCCTCGAGCGGCAGCAGGGCCTCACCCTGCATGATCACCACGTCGTTCTCCGTGCCGAGCAGCGCGGCCACCCGGCGCTCGACGGCGGCGAAACCGGCGGCGGTGGGCGGCGCGAGGTCGAGCAGGGCGCTGCGCGGGGGAGTGGTGGGCGCGGGATGTGTCACGTCCGGTCTTCTTCCGTGGTTCGTCGGCGGGGCGTGCCGGCGGCCTGTTCCGCACGGCCCGATCTGCTCGAACGAGGGTACCCACGGTCTCGTACAGTGCTCGCATGAGCGATGGGACGGCAGCGCCGGCGCTGCACGTGCGGGGCAGGGTGCTTCTCGGCCCCGACGAGGCCGTGGACGAACTGTGGGTGGTCGGCGGCCGGGTGACGTACGAGCGCCCCGCGCACACGGACGACGTGCGCACGGTGACGGGCTGGGCGCTGCCGGGCCTCGTCGACGCGCACTGCCACGTCGGCCTCGACCAGCACGGCCCGGTCGACGAGGCCACCAGCGAGAAGCAGGCGCTCGGCGACCGCGCCGCGGGCGCCCTGCTGCTGCGCGACGCGGGCTCGCCGTCCGACACCCGCTGGATCGACGACCGCGAGGACCTGCCGAAGATCATCAGGGCGGGCCGGCACATCGCGCGCACCCGCCGCTACATCCGCAACTTCGCGCACGAGATCGAGCCGGACGACCTCGTCGCGTACGTCGCGCGCGAGGCGCGCCGCGGCGACGGCTGGGTCAAGCTCGTCGGCGACTGGATCGACCGCGAGGAGGGCGACCTCACGGCCTGCTGGCCGCGCGGCGCGGTGGAGGCGGCGATCGCCGAGGCGCACCGGCTCGGCGCCCGCGTCACCGCCCACTGCTTCGCAGAGGTCGCGCTGCGCGACCTGGTCGAGGCCGGGATCGACTGCATCGAGCACGCCACGGGGCTGACCGAGGACACCATCCCGCTGTTCGCGGAGCGCGGCGTCGCGATCGTGCCGACGCTCGTGAACATCGCGACGTTCCCGCGGCTCGCCGCCGGGGGAGCGGCCAAGTTCCCGCGCTGGTCCGCCCACATGGAGCGGCTCCACGAGCGACGCTACGACACCGTGCGCGCCGCCTGGGACGCCGGCGTCCCCGTCTACGTCGGCACGGACGCGGGCGGGTCGCTGGCGCACGGCCTGGTGGGCGCTGAGGTCGCGGAGCTGGTGAAGGCCGGCATCCCGCCGGTCGACGCGCTGTCCGCGACGGCCTGGGGGGCCAGGCGCTGGCTCGGCCGCCCCGTGCTCGAAGAGGGCGCGCCCGCCGACCTGGTGGTGTACGAGGAGGACCCGCGCGCGGACGTGCGCGTGCTGACCGCGCCGCGGCGGGTGGTGCTGAACGGCCGCGTCGTCGGCTGACCGCGTCGTCGGCTGACCGTGCCGCTCGCCCGGCCACGTGGTTGACGGGCCGTGACAAACGGGCCGCTCTGCTCGTTGGGCACTTCACCGTCGGTTGCGCAGTCGACGTATCGACTGCGTGGTGAGCGCCTCACGGGAGTGACGTCCGTGAACTCCCGTGCCTCATAAATCGAATACTGACTCGGAAACCCCCCTTTCGGGTGAACTAGCTCTGCGTTTCCGCACGTTCACTCACAGTGCGTAAAGATGACCGGTGTCTCAGTCGCCGCCGCGCCCTGTCCCCAGCCGGCCGGCCGGCGACGCCATGTCTCAGTGGGGGTTTCACAACTTGAACAGCGACACCTTTCGCCGCACGTCCGCACGCCGCCTCGCCGCCGCCACGGCGGCGGCCGCGCTCGCGGCGGGCCCGGTACTCCTCGCGGCGCCCGCCCAGGCCACGGGCGTCGAGGAGCACGGGGGCGGCGCGGCGCACGCCGCCGTGCTGAAGGCGGGCCTCGACGTCTCGCTCCTCAACAAGACGATCGACGTCCCGGTGAACACCTCGCTCAACGAGGTGCGTGCGCCGCAGAGCGCGGACAAGAAGGCGCTCAGCCTGACGGTGGACGGAGTGGACAAGGGCAGGCCGTTCAGCATGGTCAGCGCCGACGTCGCCGACGCCAGGGCGACGGTCGCGGGAGGGAAGGCCGAGGGCTACGTCAACATCGTGAACGCGAAGGTGCACGTGCCGGGCCTGCGCAGGCTCTCGCTCATCGCGGTGCGGCAGGTCACCGCGAAGGCCACCTGCGAGGCGGGCAAGCACCCCGGCGCGAGCGCGAACCTGCTGGGCGACGTGACCGTGCTCGGCAAGACCGTCTCGCTGTCGACGGGCGGCCCGACGAAGGTCAGCGTGCCGGACGTCGGCGAAGTCAGCCTCGAACTCTCACAGACGCACACCACCTCGCGCACGGCGGCTGCGACGGCGCTGGCGCTCGACGTCTCCGTCAACCCGCTGCAGCTGAACGTGGCGGACGTCAAGGGGTCGGTGAAGCTCGCGACGGCGGACTGCACCGAGCCGAAGCCCTCGGGCGGGCACCACGGTGGCGGCGGCACGCCGTCGAAGCCCACCACGCCGGCGACCGGCGAGCCGTCCGAGGCCGCACCCTCCGCGCCCGACGTGCGCGCCCAGAGCGCGACGGAGCCGAAGCCCGCCAAGTCGCCCGCCCAGGACCTGGCGGAGACGGGCAGCAGCTCGACGACGCCGTACATCGCGGGCGGCGCGGCGGTCCTCCTGCTCGCGGGCGCGGGCGCGGTCGTCCTGGCGAAGCGGCGCGCGTCGCACTGACGGCACCGTCCGACGACGCCGTCACCCGCCGTCGGCCCCGGCCCCGGCCCCGGCCCCGAGCCCGGGGCCGGCGGCGCCCACCGCGGCCGGGCCCGAGGCACGGAACGTGCGCCGGTAGGCGGACGGGACGACCCCGGCGTCCGCCGCCAGGTGCCGCCGCAGCGACGTGGCGGTGGCGAAGCCGACCTCGTGGGCGACCCGTTCCACCGGCAGGTCGCTGGACTCCAGCAGGTGACGCGCCCTCCGCAGCCGCTGCTGGGTGAGCCAGCGGCCGGGGCTGAGCCCCGTCTCCTCCCGGAAGCGCCGGGCGAAGGTGCGGGTGCTCATCGCCGCGTGCGAGGCCAGCTCGTCCAGCGACAGCGGCAGCTCGAGCCGCCGCAGCGCCCAGTCGCGGGTCGGCCCGGTGCCGGCCGTGCTCGCGGGCGGCAGCGGGCGCTCGATGTACTGCGCCTGCCCGCCGTCCCGGTACGGCGGCACGACGCAGAGACGGGCCACCCGGTTGGCCACCTCGCTGCCGTGGTCCTGGCGCACCAGGTGCAGGCAGACGTCGACGCCGCTCGCCGCCCCGGCCGAGGTCAGCACGTCGCCGTGGTCGACGAACAGCACGTCGGGATCGACCTCGACCCGGGGGAACAGCTCCCTGAAACGGTCGGCGAGCGCCCAGTGGGTGGTGGCCCTGCGCCCGTCCAGCAGCCCGGCGCCGGCCAGCAGGAACGCGCCGGTGCAGATGGACACCAGCCGCGCCCCGGGGCGGACGCGGGACAGGGCGGCGAGTGCCCGCGGGTCGGGAACGGCGGCCGAGGCCCACGGGATCGCGTACGGGGGGATGACCACGGTGTCCGCCCGGGCCAGCGCCTCGGGGCCGTGCCCGGGCGTGACGATCAGGTCGGAGTCGGTGCGCACGGGGCGCCCGTCCGCGCTCGCCGACACCACCTCGTAGCGGCGGTCGGCGGAGCCCAGCACGCGGTGCGGGATGCCGAGTTCGAAGGGGTACACGCCGTCGAGCGCGAGGACGACGACCTTGTGAGCGCCGGGGCGCGGGGCCGGGTTCATCCGGCACGCGGGCTCCTCGGCGCGGGCGGCGGGGGCGGCGTGGTCGGCGTGGTCGGTGGTCATGGCAGGAATGTATCGGACGATGACCTCCTGGCCATCGCCCCCGGCCGGGCTCGTGGGCAAGGATCGGTGCATGACCTCGAACGACACCCCCGTGATGCTCGCCCTGCACCAGACCGCCCTCGGCGGCCCCGAGGTGCTCCGCATGACCGAGCTGCCGCGTCCCACGCCAGGCCCGGGGCAGATCCTCGTCGCCGTGCACGCGGCCGGGCTCAACCCCACCGACTTCAAGCACCGCGCCGTGCCCGTCTTCCTGCCGCCCCCGCCGATGACCCTCGGCTGGGACGTCTCGGGCACCGTGGTGGAGACCGGCTTCGGCGTCACCCTCTTCCGACCCGGTGACGAGGTGTTCGGCATGCTGCCCTACCCGTACGGCGCCGGCTCCCACGCCGAGTACGTGACGGGCCCCGCCCGCGCCTTCGTAACGAAGCCCGCCGGGATCGGCCACGTGCAGGCGGGCGCCCTGCCGCTGGCCGCGCTCACCGCATGGCAGGCCCTCGTCGACACCGCGGACCTACGGGAAGGGCAGCGTGTGCTGATCCACGCCGCCGCGGGCGGCGTCGGCCACCTCGCCGTGCAGCTCGCCAAGGAGCGCGGCGCGCACGTCACCGGGACGGCGTCCGCGCCCAAGCACGACTTCCTGCGCGAGCTCGGCGCGGACGCCTGCGTCGACTACCGCTCGGAGGACTTCACCGCGGCCGAAGAGCCGTACGACGTCGTCCTCGACACCCTCGGAGGGGAGACCGCCACGCGTTCCGTGAGCGTCCTGCGCCCCGGCGGCGTCCTCGTCTCCCTGCTGCCCGGCGCCGAGGACACCGGGCCCGCGGCGGAGAAGGCGGGGGTATGCGCCGTCGTGATGCTCGTGGAGCACGACCAGGCCGGGATGCGCGCCATCGCCGAACGCGCCGCCGACGGCAGGCTGCGCGCCCATGTCTCGGGCACCTTCCCCCTGGCCGAGGGCGCCAAGGCACACGCCCAGGGCGAGACGGGCCGCACCACGGGCAAGCTCGTCATCACCGTCCGCTGACGCAGCGCCCCCGGCCCCGGGCAGCCGCCGACCTGCCGGGGCGCGGCCCCGGACGGCGAGCCTCGGGTCGGGGGCGGCCCCGCCCCGTCCGGTGGGCCGCCAGGTCGGGAGGGCACTCGGCTGAACCCCAGACGCCGAGGGAGCGC
>NZ_JAGIQL010000180.1 GCF_017813245.1 Streptomyces montanisoli | reverse complement strand
CCCCCCCCCCCCCCCCCCCCCCCCCCCCCCCCTCCCTCAACGAGCGGCGGGCCTCCCGGCTCCTCCGGTGCACGGAGTCCAGACACGCGCTCTACCGATCACGGGGCCTCGACGACGCGGCCCGCGCCGGCGCCGGCGACGCGGCGGGCGTTGACCGCCTGGTCGAGGCCGTGCGACACGGCGAGTTGCGGCACACCGGCGGCGAGCGAGGTCATGACGACGCCGGCGCCTCCGTGGTGCACGACTGCCGCGCACGACGGCAGCAGCAGGTGCAGCGGCGTGTGCCCGACGACGCGCGCGTTCGGCGGCACCGTGCCAAGGCGCTCGCGGTCCGCGCCGGTCACCGCGACGACGACCTCGGCGTCGAGGTCCGCGAGGCCGGCGAGCGCCTCGGGCACGGCGAACGAGGCCGGGCCGTACATCCGGGTGAGGGACGTGCCCCACACCACGCACACCCGGGGGCGCCCCGAGGGCCCGGGCAGGTCGGGCGGCGCGGAGCCCGGGCCGTTGTACGGCACGTAACGCACCGGCATGCGCTCGGCCGTCAGCAGCGGCGGGGCGACGCCGGCGGGCGACGGGTCGATGACGTGGGTGAGGGTGCGCGCCGTGAGCGGCGGCAGCCCGTAGCGGTCGAAGGCGCCGCTGAAGTCGAGCGGCAGCGAGATGAAGCCGGGCTCGCTGTCGTCGGGCCCGCAGGGGCCCCACAGGTGCACGGCGGACGGCACGCCGAGTACCCCCGCGACGAGCGGCCCCTCCAGGCTGAACCGTTCGTGCACCACCAGGTCGGGCCGCCAGGCGCGGCCGAAGGCCACCGCGCGGTCGGTGGAGCCGGTGGCCGCCTCGACCAGCCGCGGGTGGTGGCCGGTGAACCACGCGTCCATGTCGAACTCGTCCAGGGACGCGAGCGGTTCGCCGGTCACCGGGTGCGGGGGCAGGCCGGGCAGGCGCCACTGCCCGTCGCGCGCGTCGACGTAGTTCTGCAACCGGCCCTGGAGGGCCATGTCCCAGCCGCCGTCCAGGATCGGCACGGGCGTCAGCCCGGCGCGCGTCAGCGGTTCGGTCTGCGACGGCGCGCACACCACACGCACGTCATGCCCGGCCGCGCGCAGCGCCCAGCCGAGCGGCACCATCGCGTGCCAGTGGCCGGGCCAGTCGGACACGGCGAACAGGACGCGCAGGGCCCGCCGTCCGCCGCGCCCGCCCCCACCACGGTCGGTGCCGGTGTGCTCCGCGTGCTCCACGTGCTGCTGCGCGTCTGGGCGCCCCATGTCCCGTCCTCCTTCACGGCGTCGTGCACGTCCGGCCGGGAGGCCCGGGTCCGGCACGGGGATCCTCACGGACGGGGCTCGAGCGCCGGTGGAAGCGGCTTCGCGGCCACGGCTCCAGCGGCGCGCGAGCGCGCGGGCCGACGATCGCCGTGCACGCGCCCGCGAGAGCCGGGCGCCGCGTCGAGAGGGAGAGGCTGATTCGCATGCCGGAGACGAACCCGCGCCAGAGCGTCGCGGAACTGACAGGTGCATGGTTGATCGATCCGGCCAGGACGCGGGTGTCCTTCACCCTGCGCAAGCTGGGCGTCATCACGGTCAAGGGCACGCTGCCCGTCCTGGACGGCCGGGTCGACTGCGCGCCCGGCGGCGTCCTCACCGGCCTGACGGCGCGGCTGGACGCCACGGGCTTCGAGAGCGGCAACCCGCAGCGGGACAAGGACGTGAAGGGCAAGCGGTTCCTGGACACCGCGAACCACCCCGAACTGCGCTACACGGCGACGTCGGCGGCGCGGGAGGCCGGCGGCTGGCGGGTGAGCGGGCAGCTCACGGTCCGCGGGAGGACGGCCCCGCAGGACCTGTTCGTCGCGGACGCCCCCTTGGACGGCACGGCCCCGACCCTGCGGGCCACGGCGGTCGTCGACCGCACGGCCATGGGCGTGACCGCCATGCGCGGCGTCGCGGGCCGGCTCCTGCGGATCGACATCGAGGCCGTACTCACCGCCGCGCCGTGACCGCCACGCGCGCGCACGCCCCTACGGGCCCCGGCGCCGCGCACGGGGCCCGCGGGGAGGCGTCAGAGCCGCCTAGCGATGAACCACCTCGCGGGGTGTTCCGAAGCGCGCCAGGTAGTGCCACACCTTCTTGACCCTCTGAGATTCGTACCGACCGGCACGCACAGCGTCTCCGAGGATCCGGGGGTCGAGTACGCCGTCGACAGCGATCCGCTTCCCCAAGTCGACGTATTCCTGGCCGCGATAGCCGGGGTGACGGCGGAGTTCCTCGACGGTGAGGAGGAATCCGGGATGCCACTCGACCGGGCACCCCAGCCGCAGGGCCGCGTCCTCGACAGCCGTGCCCCGGTAGCAGGGGTCCAGTACCAGGGCCTCCACGTCGCAGTGCGGTCTCACCGGACCATGCACATGTGCCTCGATGTAGTCGTCGAGATCGTCCTTCCGGTCGGCGAGGGCGAGCTCGATGAGCGCCATGCGGTCCGCGGTGCCGAAGTTCGCGGGTTCGAGGCAGCTGTCCGGGTAGCAGAACGTCGTCCGCGCCAGCGTCTCGGCAACCAGCCGGAAGTGAGCGGAGCCGAACCGCGGAGCCCCGCCGACCGGCTTCCCGCGGAAGTTCAACGCCCCGTAGACCGGCCGCTCGTGGGCAGGCGCCTCGTCGTACGCCCTGTCGAAGATACGGCTCTCCCAGCGCCATCGGTCGCCGCCGTGGTACGCCGTCAGTCCACCGTTGCTGGTTCCTGTCACGAACTGCGAGTGGTAGAGCCCCGCTTCGGCCATGGCGTCCAGCATGGGGAGGTCTCGCAGCAGGCGGTCCGGATGGAAGTTGAGGGTCACGCGCAATGACGGATCAACCGCCGGGCCCGATGACAGTCCCGCGACATGGCGAAGGGCCCGTTCCCGCGCTGTCTCCGATGTGGCGGCGCTCATCGGCACAGTGTTTCCTATGCTGACCAACAGATGCACGGCGTTATCCGGAGCGGCGGCAGGTATGACGAACATGAACGAAGGCCTGGCGCGGGTACGTGCCGTGCGCCGCCGGCTAGCGCAGGAAGGCCCGCCGTGGGCGCGGGACCACGAAGGGGACTTCGAGACCGTCACGGTGCCGGAGCGCCACTGCGACCAGCTGCGCGACCTGATGGTCTCCGAGCGGGCGGAGACGGTCGTCGAGATCGGTCTCGCGTACGCGAGCTCCGCGCTCGCCATCGGTGAGGCGCTGGCAACGGTGGGCCGACCGTCTCCCCGGCACGTCATCATCGATCCGTTTCAGGAACGCGAGTACGCGAACACCGGCTGGGACCTGCTGCGTTCGGCGGGCCTGGACTCGATCGCCACCCTCATGGCCACCCCGTCCTCCCTCGCGCTCCCGCGGCTCCTGGCCGAAGGCTTCACCGCCGACGCGGCCTTCGTGGACGGCAGTCACCGGTTTCACGAGGTCTTCGTCGACCTCTACTTCCTGCGCAAGGTCGTCCGGCCCGGGGGCCTGGTCGTCATCGACGACGACTGGTGGCCCTCCGTCCACACGGCCGTGAACTACTACGAGCGGAACCTGGGCTGGACGGCGGTCCCTGACGCCTTCCCCGGCGAGGCGACCGGGGCCGGGCCCGACGGCAGGCAAGCGGCCCGCTGCAAGGCTTTCCGCCTGCCCGACCCGTCGTTCGAGCCGTCCTTCGAGGACTTCCGCCCGTTCTGACGCGGTGACTTCGGTCAGGCCGGTGTCAGGGTGGTGGCCAGGGCTGACGGGGGTGGCATCGTCGCGACCTCGTCTTGCAGGTTGCGCGCCGCGCGTGTGAGGTCGTTGTCGTCCAGGAGCCTTGCCACCGCGGTGGCGAAGCGTCGCGGGTCTTCCTGTTCGTCGGCGCCGAGGACGAGCGCCGCGCCCCGCGCCTCCATGGATCTGGCCAGCTCCGCGAGCACCGGGGCCTGGGGCAGGACCAGTTGGGGCAGGCCCGCCGCGAATGCGGCGAACGCCGTGCCCGAGCCGCCGTGGTGGACCACCGCGTGGCAGGCGGGGAAGAGCAGGTGGAACGGGAGCGACCGCACGACGCGCGTCCCCTCCGGCACGGGCCCGAGGTTCTCCGCCTGCGCCGGCGTGAGCGCGAGTACCGCCTCGGCGCCCAGCGAGGTGACCGCCTCCAGCGTGTCGCGGAAGAGGCCCGCGCCGGCCTGCCCGCCGTACTTGCTGCCCGCCGCGCCGCCCGTGACGACGACCCGCGGCCTGCCGGGGTCGTCGAGCAGCCAGCCGGGCACCGTGCCCGGGCCGTTGTACGAGACGTGGCGCAGCTCGGTGCGGTCGCCGTCGAACGGCAGCCGCAGGCTCGGCGGGCAGGGGTCGAGCCAGCCGCGCGGCTCGACCACGGGCTCGGCGCCGAACCGCTCGAACAGCCGCAGGTAGGCGGGTAGCGGCCCGGTGGACGGGTGGAGCCGCTCGATCCTGGTGACGGCGGGGCTGCCCGCGACGAACCCGTACGCCGGGACGCCGAGCGCCGCCGCCGCGACCGGGCCCGCCAGGCACAGCGAGTCGTACACGACGAGGTCGGGCGCCCAGCGGCGGCCGAACGCGACGAGGTCGCCGAGCATGGCGTCCGCGACCATGAGCTGCTTGTCCGCGAGAGCGCGCAGGACGTCGAGCTCGGCCTCGCCCAGGAGGTCGGGGCGCGCGGACCAGCCGGTGGCCCACTCGCCGCGGCTGCGCCAGGGCGCCAGCCGCTCGCGCCCCGCCATCTGCGCGACGGCGACGTCGGGACCCGCCGCCACCGCGGAAAGGCCGGTGGCCGCGACGGCCGCGGCGCCCGAGGCGGGCGCGGCCACCCGCACCTCGTGCCCCGCGGCGCGGAAGGCCCAGGCGAGCGGGACCATCGGGAAGAGGTGCGAGGGGGCGGCCCAGGTGGCGAAGAGGACACGCACGGCACGTCACCGCCCGTCCGGGGCGCCGACTAGCTCCGGGCGATGCGCCGGGGCGTCGGACACCGTGGGTGCCAATGCCCGCGTACGGCCGTCGCGCGCGGCGCCCGCTCGCAGCGCGCGCAGGAGCTCAGCGGTGAAGCTCGGGGCGAGCCCGGCGTCCACCACGTCCGTGCGTACGGTCACGGTGATCTCCGCGCCGCCGTCCGGCAGCGGCTCGACCTCCACGACGAGGCGGTAGGCGTTCTCCCGCGGGTCCATCACCTCGCGCAGGCGGCTCACGCGGCAGCCGGGCAGCTCGGGCACGGGCGCCGGGTTGTCCTGGAGGATGAACATCGGCAGCGTCAGCAGCGCGCCGACGTCCTGCACCTGCGCGGCGGCGAGCGCGACGTCGCGGAAGGCGATCTCCTGGTGGGCGAGCGACTCGCGCACCACTGCCTCGGCGTGGGCGAGCGGCAGGGCGGGTCCCTCGCCGTCCGGCGTGGCGCGCAGGCAGACCACGTCGGCCCGGGTCGTCACGGCACTGTCCATGAGGCGGCCGCCGCGGCTCGCGGTCGGCACGCAGATCCCGACGTCCGCGAGGCCCGTCAGCGTGCGCAGCGCCTCGACGACGGCCGCGTACCAGCGCACGAAGCGGCCGGCGCCCGCCGTACCCGCGCCGGAGCCGCCCGCCTCGTCCGCGCCGACGCGGGTGCGGTGCACGGCCACGGGGCCCGTGGGCGCCGCGCCTGCGCGCTCGCCCGGCAGGACGACGTCCGGCAGGCCGCGCAGGGCCTCGACCCAGAAGTCCCGCTGCTCGGCCAGGTCGATCCTGGCCAGGTAGGCCGCGTGCTCCCCGTTGGCCTCGGCCAGGGTGGCGGCGGGGCGCAGGAAGCGCGGCGCGCCGGCACGCAGCCGCTGCGCGTACGCGAACGACAGGTCGTCGGCGAGGAGCGCCTGCGACCAGCCGTCGAAGGCGATGTGGTGGATCGCCATGCCGACGAGCGCGCTGCCGCCCGCCGCGTCCGGCAGGACGACGGTCCGCCAGATGCGGCCCTCGCCCACGGACAGCGGCTCGCCCAGCGCCGCCTTCAGCAGCGCGGGCGCCTGCTCGCGGGGCGCGGCGGGCAACACGGTGAACTCCGGCTCGCCCGGCTGCCGCGGCAGGACGGCCACGCCCGCGCCGCGCATCTCGTAGTGTGCGTGGAGCGCCTGATGGCGGCGGTGCACGTCGCCTGCGGCCGCGCGCAGGGCGCCGAGGTCCAGGGGGCCGTCGACGCGCCAGGCGAGCGACGCCGTCTCGTCGCGGCTGAGGAACAGGTCCTGCATGGTGGTGAGCGGCACGGCACCGGCCGCCAGGTCGCATCCGGCGCCGGCGGAAGCGGCGGCTCCGGCGTCCGCGGGAGCGGCGGCTCCGGCGTCCGCGGGAGCGGCGGCTCCGGCGTCCGCGGGAGCGGCGGCTCCGGCGTCGAGCCACGCGGCGAACGACCGGACGTCGGGCGTCCGGTGGAGCTGTGCGGACTGCACCGCGCCCTCGGACGCGCTCAGTCGCGCGCACAGCCTGGCCGCGTCGAGCGAGTTGCCGCCGAGGTCGAAGAAGGACGCGGTGAGCGGCACGGACGCGCGGTCGAGCACGGACGCGAACGCCCGCGCCACACGGCGCTCCGTCGCGTTGACGGGCTCCTGGGCGGCGGCGTCCCGCGCGGATTCGCCGGCGTCGGGTGTGCGCCGCGCGAGCACCGCGAGGTGCTTGCGGTCGAGCTTGCCCTGCGGGGTCAGGGGCAGCCGGTCGAGCCGGAACAGGCGCGCGGGCACGAGGTGGGCCGGCAGCCGCGCGGCGAGCAGGTCGCGCAGCCCGGCCGGTTCCAGCGTGCCGGTGTAGAAGAGGGCGAGCGCGGTGCACGAACCGTCCGCCGCGGTCACCGGGACGACGGCGCGGTCCCGCACCCCCTCGACGGCGCTGACGCCCTGCTCGATCTGCTCGGTCTCGATGCGCATGCCGCGCACCTTCACCTGACGGTCCGTGCGGCCGGCGAAGTGCAGCACGCCCTCCGCGTCGAGGTGGCCCACGTCGCCCGACCGGTAGACGCGGTGGACGGCGCCGCCGATCTCGACGTCCGTGAACTTCTCCGCGGTCATCGCGGGGTCCAGGTAGCCGCGCGCGAGGCTGTCGCCGCCGAAGCAGAGCTCGCCGCGCTCGCCCGGGGCGCAGGTCCTGTCCCCGTCGAGCACGTAAATCCCGGTGCCGGTGACGGGCAGGCCGAGCGGCAGCCCCTCGTCCGCGAGGCAGTCGGCGCGGGTGATGGCGTGCCGGGAGACGATGACGGTCGCCTCGACCGGGCCGTAGACGTTGGAGACGCTCGCGGCCGGGTGGCGGTCCATGAAGCGCAGGATGTGGTCCTTGGACAGCTTCTCGCCGCCGACCATCACGTGCCCGATCCCGTCGAACGCGTCCACGCCCTCGTCCACGAGCATGTTGAAGAGCGACGTGGTCAGGAAGGCGTGGGTGACGCCCTCGGACGCGGCGAGGCGCGCGAGGGGCCCGGGCAGCAGCGGCGACTCGGCGAACACGACCTTGCCGCCGCACAGCAGCGAACCCCAGCAGTCGAACGTGAACCCGTCCCACGGGGACGCGGCGACCTGGAGCATGGCCGTGCCGGGCCCGAAGTCGGAGAAGACGCAGTCGTCGAAGAGGCGGACGGTGCCGCGGTGACGCGAGAGCACCGCCTTCGGCGCGCCCGTCGTCCCCGACGTGAAGAAGACGCTGCACACGTCGTCCCCGTCCACCTCGACGGGGGTGGGGCGGCGGTGGCCGCCCCGGTCAGCGCCTCGCGGGTCGCCGGGCGCGGCGAGCACCGGGACCTGCCACGGCCCCGGCAGGTCCGTCACCGCCAGCGGCGCCGACAGCCGCTCCATCAGCCCCGCGGTGTGGTCCGCCGGCCACTCGGGTGCGAGGGACGCGTAGGCGGCGCCGCGCTTGAGCACGGCGAGCATGGCCACGACCAGTTCGGGACCGCGCCCCATCACCAGGGGCACCAGGTCGCCGCGGCCGACGCCCGACGCCTCGAGGATGCCGGCGAACGCGTCGGAGGCGGCGTCGAGTTCCGCGTAGGTGATGCGGCGCTCGCCGTCGGCCATCGCCACGGCGCCCGGCGTACGGGCGGCGCACCAGGCGAACAGGCCGTGCATGGTGTCACCACGCCGGTAGCGGCCGGGCCTGGCGCCGGGCGCCGGTGCGGTCGCCGGCGCGGACGGCGGCACGGGCGCCGGTGCGGTCGCCGGTGCGATCGACGAGGCGCTCGACAAGGCGTGCGGCGACGCGACTGGCGGTACGGGTTCCGAGCTGGTTCTTCCCACGGGTCTGCTCCCTCCTGGGCGGCTTGCGGCGCCGGCTGCGGTCAGCCGTCGTCTCTGTTCTTCCAGCGGAAGGTGAGCAGGCACAGCACGAGGCCGCCCACCACCCACGCGCCGAGTACCAGGGCCGTACGCCCGGTCTCCCACTGGCCGGTGACCTCGTTGGCCGCGTAGGCGTGCGGCAGGAAGACCGAACGCATGCCCTGGGCCAGCCACTTGAGCGGCAGCACCGCGGCGACCTGCTGCAGGTAGTGCGGCAGCTCCTGGAACGGGATGAACACGCCGGAGATGAACTGCACCACCATGAACGGCAGTACGACCATGGGGCCGCCGCCGTTGTCGCCCTTGATGAGGGTGGAGAAGGCGAGGCCGAGCAGGCTGCACCCGGCGATGCCGAGTGCGTACAGCCACAGGAAGTTCACCCACGGCCCCGCGCCGGTCGGCAGGTGCAGGTGGAAGAAGGCGGAGCCGACGATCAGGAGGACCGCGGCCTGGCCGAGGCTGGTGACCAGCACCACCGCGATCTTGCCCGCGAAGTACGCCGTCGGCGGCATCGGCGTGCCGCGCAGCCGCTTCAGCGCACCGTTCTGCCGCTCCAGGGACACCTGGAGGGCGAGGCTCTGGAAGCTGGTGGCGGCGACGCCCATCGCCAGCATGCCCGTCGCGTACAGCTGGCCCGCGGTGACGGACGTGCCGTCGATGTCGCCGCTGAAGATGGTCGAGAACAGGATGTACATGATCAGCGGGAGGCTGAAGCTCAGCAGCATCTGGCCCTTGGACCGGTAGAACTGCTTGATCTCCAGGACGGCGCGCGCCCTGACCATGCGCAGCAGCGAGGGCCGCCGGGCCTCGCGCCGCGGGGGCGCGGCGGCGGAGGGGCGGGTGGAGGTCTGGACGGTCGTCATCACGACTCCCCGATCATCTGGAGGTAGACGTCTTCGAGCGACGGGCGCGTCACGGTCAGCTCGGGCACGTCGCCCCCGAAGTGCCGCGCCAGCTCGCCCACGGTGCGCGTGGGGTTGGAACTCACCTGCTCCTGGGGGCCGTCGGGGCCGACCCAGCGGACGGTGGACGGGGCGAGGTGGCGCCCGCCGAGGTGGTCGGGCGTGGAGACGTCGACGACGGTGCCGCCGTTGACGACGCCGACGCGGTCGGCCAGGTATTCGACCTCGTCGAGGTAGTGCGTGGTCAGCAGGATCGTCGTGCCGGAGCTGCGCAGCTCCGCGATGAGCTCCCAGAACCGCCTGCGCACCTCGGGGTCGAACCCGGTGGTGGGCTCGTCGAGGAAGAGCAGCTCGGGGTTGCCGAGGATGCCGAGCGCGACGTCGAGCCTCCTGCGCTGCCCGCCGGAGAGCTGGGCGGCGCGGCTCGCGCGCTTCTCGGTGA
Source organism: Streptomyces montanisoli (assembly GCF_017813245.1). GTDB lineage: Bacteria > Actinomycetota > Actinomycetes > Streptomycetales > Streptomycetaceae > Streptomyces > Streptomyces montanisoli. The sequence goes on along the minus strand of NZ_JAGIQL010000180.1, from coordinate 1,946 downwards.
GCCCGACGGCGTCGATGACCTCGTCGGGGTCGCGCGGGTTCGGGTAGTAGACGGCGAAGTGGTGCACGACGTCGGCGACCGAGATGTCGGCGAAGTCCTTGGCCTGCTGCAGGACGATCCCGATCCGGCCGCGCCAGGCGGCGCCGGCGCGGGCCGGGTCCTCGCCCAGCACGGACAGCTCGCCGGCGTCCCGGGTCCTGAAGCCCTCCATGATCTCGGTGGTGGTGGTCTTCCCCGCCCCGTTGGGGCCGAGCAGCGAGAAGATCTCCCCGTGCTGTACGTCGAGGTCGACGGACCTCAGCGCCACGGCGTCGCCGTAGCGCTTGGCCAGCCCTCGGGCGCGGATCACCGCGTTCGGCATGAGTACTCAGTCCTCCCGGTCCGGATGAGTCTTCGACGCTAGGGACGGCCGCTAGAGCCGCGGTCGAACCGGGTGCGGGGCGGCGGGAGGCGGCCGGGGTCCGACGCGTCGCGAGGGATCCTCCAGCGGCGCGCCGGACGCTCGGACGGCGCGGGCCCGCGCGCCGCGAGAGCGAGAGCACCGCGAGACCGAGACGCACCGCGACCACCCGGAGGACCGTCCATGCGAGTACTGATCATCACGACGCCGGTGTCCACGCACTTCGCCCCGCTGGTCCCCCTCGCCTGGGCGCTGCGCGGCGCCGGGCACGAGGTGCTGGTGGCGGGCCAGCCGGACGTCGTCGACGCCGCACGCGCCTCGGGCCTGTCAGGACACGTGGTGGGCGAGGCCTTCCACGCGGGGGAGTTGATGGCCCTCGGGCTGCCCGACGGGCTGCGGCCCATCCAGGCGGCGGGCCGTCCTGGGCCGCCCGCCTTCGCGGGGGCCGTACGCCCGTGGACCGCGCACACCCGCTACACCGTCGGCGGCTACCTGGAGTTCGCCCGCCACTGGCGGCCCGACCTGGTGCTCGCCGACCGGCTCGAGTACGGCGCGCTGATCGTCGGGGGCGCGCTCGGCGTCCCCGTCGTGCAGCACCGCTGGGGCGTCGACCCGGTCGGCGAGGTCGCGTGGGCCGCCGGGGCGCGCTCGCTGCGCGGCGTCTGCGAGCGCGCGGGGCTCGCCGGCGGGCTGCTGCCGCGGCCCGACCTCGTGCTCGACCCCTGCCCGCCGGGTTTCCAGGACCCGTCGCTCACGCCGGGGCAGCCGATCCGCTTCGTGCCGAACAACGGCCCGGGCACGCTGCCCGACTGGGCGCTCGAACCGTGCGAGGGGCGGCGGGTGTGCGTGTCGCTCGGCCGGCTGACGCTCGCGATGAACGGCACGGGGCTGCTGCGCTCCATCGTCGGCGCGTTCGAGGGCCTCGACGGTGTGGAGGGCGTGGTCACCGTGGACGACGCGTACGCGGACGCGGTGGGCGAGGTGCCCGGCAACGTGCGCGTCGTGCCGCCCGTGCCGCTCGACCTGGTGCTCGACGGGTGCGCGGCGGTCGTGCACCACGGCGGCTCGGGCACGCAGCTGACGGCCACGGCCTTCGGGCTTCCGCAGGTGGTGCTGCCCGGGCACCTGGACACGTTCGTCGTGGGCGACCGTGTCGCCGCCTGCGGCGCGGGCGTCACGGTCGACGACGCCGCGGCGCAGGACGACAGCGCGGCCGTCCGCGAGGCGATACGCACCGTGCTGGACGACCCGCGCTACGCGCGCGGGGCGCGGCGGCTGAGGGCGGCGATGGAGACCCAGCCCACGCCGGCCGACACCGTCGGACGGCTCGAAGCGCTGGCCCGCGACCGCGCGCTTCGGAGGGTCGCCGCGTAGCGCCGCGTAGCGCCGCGTAGAACCGCACAGCGCCCACGGCCGTGCGCTGCCGAACCCGCGCGCCCCGCGCCCGAATCCCGGGCGCGGGGCCGCGGTGTGTCACGGCGGTGGTGGCGGGCGCGCGCGAAGGCGGCCCGTCCGGTCCGCGTCAGGGTGCGGGCCGGGCGGGCCG
>NZ_JAGIQL010000018.1 GCF_017813245.1 Streptomyces montanisoli | reverse complement strand
CTCCGCGGGCGGCGCGGAGGGGCCTGCCGGGGCCGAAGGGGCGGGCGTCGGCGCCGGGACGGCGGCGGCAGGCGCGGACGCCGGGCGCTCCTTGGCGGGGGCGGCGGCACGCAGGACGGCAGGGTCCGGCGTGCCGCCGCTCTCGACGGCCCGCACGGCGGCCAGCAGATCGGCGGCCTGCCCGCTCAGCTTCCCGCCCGCGGCGACCGGACCCGACCTGTCGGCCTTGCGCTGCTCGATGCGGGCGCGCAGCTCGCGCTGGGCGGCCAGCTCGGCCTGCGCCTCGCTCACCTGGGCCTCGCCCGCCTGCGCCGTACCGTCCGCGCCGTCCGCATCAGTGCCCTGCTCGCCGTCCGAGGCAGTGCCCTGCTCGACGTCAGCGGCCTCCGTCTCCTCCGCGTCCTCCGCCTCCCCCGCGGCCCGCGCGTCCGCGGCGCCGGCGGGCTCCTCCTCCGGTTCGCGGTCCGTCGTCACAGCGTGCTCCAGTCCTGGTCGGGATAGTGGTGCACCGGGGCCGACACGTCGTCCAGCGCCCGGCGGATCTCGTCAGGAAGACTAAGGCCCTCCACTGACAAGGCCTCCGTGAGCTGCTGCGCGTTGCGCGCGCCGACGACCGGGGCCACCACGCCGGGACGGTCGCGCACCCACGCGAGCGCCACCGCGAGCGGGCTCGTCGCCAGGCCGTCCGCCGCCGTGACGACGGCGTCGACGACCCGGCTCGCCGCGCCGTCGAGGTACGGCTCCACGAACATCGCCATGTCCGTCGCGCCCCGCGACTCGGGCGGCGTCGCATGCCGGTACTTGCCCGTCAGCACGCCCCGCCCGAGCGGGGACGAAGGCAGCAGCCCGACGCCCAGGTCCAGCGCGGCCGGCAGCACCTCGCGCTCCACGCCGCGCTGGAGCAGCGAGTACTCCATCTGCGTGCTGGCGAGGCGCGTGCGTATGCCGGGCGACGCGAGCTGCCAGGTCGCGGCCTTGGCGAGCTGCCAGCCGCAGAAGTTCGACACGCCCGCGTAGCGCGCGCGGCCGCTGGTGACGGCGATGTCCAGCGCCTGCAGCGTCTCGTCCAGCGGGGTCTCGGCGTCGAACGCGTGGATCTGCCACAGGTCCACGTAATCCGTGCCGAGCCGGTCGAGGGAGGCGTCGAGCGCCGCGAGCAGGTGGCCGCGCGAGCCGTCGAACCGGCGGTCGGGGTCGGGCACGCTGCCCGCCTTCGTGGCGATGACCAGGTCGCGGCGGGGCACCAGCCGCTCCACGAGCTGCCCGAGCAGGTACTCGGCGTCGCCGCCGCCGTACACGTCCGCCGTGTCGATCAGCGTGCCGCCCGCTTCCCAGAAGGCCTTCAACTGGCCGGCCGCGTCGTGCTCGCCGGTGTCCCTGCCCCATGTCAGGGTGCCGAGCCCGATGCGGGACACGCGCAGTCCCGTACTGCCGAGATGCCTCTGCTCCATGGGGGCTGAGATTACTGGCCGGGAGGCGGTGCGGAGGAAGGCCTGTGGACAACGGGTCGCTGACGGGGGCGAGGTGGGCGCGCTAGAGTCCGTCCGTGCAACACATTACTGGCGAGTAGCGAACTAGGGAGCGGGTGCGGGTATGCGGCTCGGCATCAACCTCGGGTACTGGGGTGCGGGGATGGACGGCGACAACCTGGCCGTCGCGCAGGAGGCCGACCGGCTCGGCTACGACGTGTGCTGGGCGGCCGAGGCGTACGGCTCCGACGCGCCCACCGTGCTGTCCTGGGTGGCGGCGCGGACGGAGAGCATCGACATCGGCTCCGCGATCATGCAGATCCCGGCACGCCGGCCCGCCACGACGGCGATGACCGCGGCCACGCTCGACTCGCTCTCCGGCGGCCGCTTCCGCCTGGGCCTCGGCGTCTCGGGGCCGCAGGTCTCCGAGGGCTGGTACGGCGTGAAGTTCGACAAGCCGCTCGCCAGGACGCGCGAGTACGTCGAGATCGTGCGCAGGGCGATGGCGCGCGACCGGGTCTCCTACGAGGGCGAGCACTTCACGCTGCCCCTGCCCGGCGGGCCCGGCAAGCCGCTCAAGCTGACCGTCCACCCGCAGCGCGAGCACATCCCGCTGTACATCGCGGCGATCGGGCCGAAGAACCTGGAGCAGACGGGCGAGATCGCGGACGGCGCGCTGCTGATCTTCCCCGCCGCCGAGCACCTGGAGGAGACCGCGCTCACGCACCTGCGCGCGGGCCGGGAGAAGGCGGGGCTGACGATGGACGGCTTCGACGTCTGCCCGACCGTGCCGCTGGCCGTCGGCGACGACGTCTCCGCGCTCGCGGACCAGTTCCGGCCCTACACGGCCCTGTACGTGGGCGGCATGGGCAGCAGGCGGCAGAACTTCTACAACCGGCTCGCCGGCCGCATGGGCTACGAGAAGGAGGCCGCCGAGATCCAGGACAAGTACCTGACGGGCGACAAGGCGGGCGCCGCGGCGGCCGTGCCGCAGCAGCTGATCGACTCGACGACGCTGCTGGGCTCCGTCGAGCGGATCGCGGACCGCATGCAGGCCTACGCGGGGGTGGGCGTCACCACCCTCACCCTCGCGCCCGCGGGCCTCACCCTGGAGCAGCGCGTCGCGTCACTGCGCGCGGGCGTGGACGCCCTGGAGCGAGCGGGCCTGGCCGAGTAGCGGGCGCCGCGCGCTCGCTACTCGTACTCGGCCAGAACGCCGGACCACGCCCGTGGCGCCCGCCCTGCGTCGTCCGGCGCCGTGCAACGCCCCGGCGTGCCGCCGGGCAATCCGGATGCCCGGCCCCGCCTGCGCGGCGGGACCGGCCGGTTGCCGCGGTGGCGGCACACGCCCCCAGCGGGCGGCACCCCTGCGGGGCGCCAGGGCGCGCCCAAGGCGCCCGAACCCGGGACGCCCGTCCCGTCCTGCGCGGCAGGACTGGCTCTCGCCCGTGCGGTGCGCGGGGCTGGGGCGCTCGGCCCCGGCCGTACGGCGGGCCGGCCGGTTCCGCCGGCGTGGCGCGGGCGGTGATTGCGCCGGCGGGCGCCGCCCGCCGCGGCGCGCATGCATGCGCGCTGCCGCGTGGTGCGTGCGCGGCCGTGGTGGGGGCTCGGGGGTCTCCCCGCCACGGCCGCCGTCCACCCGGCACAACGGGTACAAGCCGCGCGCGGTTACGGAAGCGGGCCGTCCTTCTTTCGGCCGAGCCCCGGCCGCCAGCTGTTGCCCGGGCCCCGGCACGCCGTTTGACTCGTTGTCTGCGTACACCTTTACGACGGAGGTACCAGCGATGCTCTCGGCCCACAGCCTGTTCCGGGAAATGGTCGACGACGACCGCGCCTACCAGCTCTTCTGCTCCATCGCCGCCTCCGGCGAGGCGCAGGGCGGGTGGGAGAACGGGCGCATCGCCGCCCTGGTGCCCGACAGCATGCGCGCGCTCGCCCCCAAGATCACGCGTCACGGCGCCGACGAGGATAAGCACGGCCGGATCTTCCACGCCCTCCTCAAGAAGCGCGGCCTCGAACCCGTCGAGGTGCCGCCCGAGACGGACTACACCGCCCTGCTCGAACGGCAGGGCATCGGCCTCGCCCACGACAAGCTGCGCCGCGACGAGCCGCTCACCGAGCAGGACGTCCTGGTCTACCTGGCGCACAGCCGCGTCACGGAGCAGCGGGCCAGCGACCAGATGGACATGCTGAAGAAGCACTTCGCCGACGACCCCGACGTCGGGAAGGCCGTGAAGGTGATCAGCAACGACGAGGACAACCACCTCGCCTACTGCCACGAGGAGTTGCTGCGCCTGGCGGCCGAGGGCCGCGGCCGGTTCATCCTGGACGCCCTCGTCGAGTGCGCACGCGCGGAGATGCGCACCTACCGCACGGTCAGCCTCGCCGTCATGGACCACATGGGCCGCATCCTCGGCTGGCCCGCGCCCAAGGCGGCCGCGCTCGCCGCGGGGATCAACGCGATGTACGCGTTCGAGCGGCTCGGCGGCTGGCGCAGGATGACGCGCCTCACCCGGCCCGTACCCGAGCGCCGCGACGCCCTGGGCGGCCAGGAGATCGCCGCCCCCGCGCTGTGAGACCGCCGGCTCACAGCCAGCCGCGCCGCTTGAACTGCCGGTGCAGCCCCCAGACGACCACCAGCATCAGCGCGATCACCGCCGGGTACGCCCACACCCAGCTCAGCTCGGGCATGTGGTGGAAGTTCATGCCGTAGATGCCCGCCACCATCGTCGGCACCGCGGCCATGGCGGCCCACGCCGAGATCTTGCGCATGTCGTCGTTCTGCCGCACGCCCATCTGCGCCAGATGCGCCGACAGGATGTCGGACAGCAGCCGGTCAAGACCCTCCACCAGCTCGTTCGCGCGCGTCAGGTGGTCGTTGACGTCGCGGAAGAACGGACGCGCCTCCTCGTGCACGAACGGCGTCCCGGCACCCGCCAGCTTCTGCATCGGCCCCGCGAGCGGCCCGGTGGCCCGGCGGAACTCCAGCACCTGGCGCTTGAAGTCGTAGATCCGCGCGGCCGTCGTCTTGGCGCCGGCCGCGCCCCTGCCGCCGCCGTTGTCGGACGCCGGCGCGAAGACCTCCGCCTCGACCTCCTCCAGGTCGATCTGGAGCTCGGCGGCGACCTCGATGTAGTTGTCCACCACCGCGTCGCTCACGGCGTAGAGCACCGCCGTGGGGCCGTTGCGCATGATGTCGGGCTGGTCCTCCAGGTGCTCGCGCACGGAGCTCAGGGCGGCCCCGTGGCCGTGCCTGACCGTGACGACGAAGGAATCCCCGATGAAGACCATCAGCTCGCCCGTGGTGACCTTGTCGTGCCGCGGCTCGTACGTGGTGGGCTTGAGCACCATGAACAGCGAGTCGTCGTACACCTCGAGCTTGGGCCGCTGGTGCGCCTTGAGCGCGTCCTCCACGGCGAGCGGGTGCAGCCCGAACTCGTCCGTCACCTGGGCGAACTCCTTCTCCGTCGGCTCGTGCAGCCCGATCCAGAGGAAGGCGTCCCCGGTGGCGCGCGCCTGCTCCAGGGCGTCCGAGAAGTCCTCGGGCCCGTGCGTGCGGCAGCCGTTGCGGTAAATGGCACAGTCCACGATCACGCGAGGCATTCTTCCCGCTCGTCCCCCGCGCACGCCCCCGGCGCCACCCGGTGTCCCGCGACGGGTGGCTACGCTGGCGGCCATGGCCACGCTGATCCTCGTACGTCATGGACGCTCCACCGCCAACACCTCGGGCCTGCTCGCGGGCCGCACGCCCGGGGTCGAGCTGGACGAGCGCGGCGCCGCGCAGGCGGCCGCACTGCCCGCGCGCCTCGACGGCATCCCGTTCGCCGCCGTCGTCTCCAGCCCGCTCCAGCGGTGCACCCAGACCCTGCGGCCCCTGCTGGACGCGCGCCCCGGCACGGAGCTGGTGACGGACGAGCGGATCAGCGAGTGCGACTACGGCGACTGGACCGGCCGCAAGCTGTCCGAGCTCGGCGAGGAACCGCTCATGGAGGTCGTGCAGCAGCACCCCTCCGCCGCGGTGTTCCCCGGCGGCGAGTCCATGCGCGCCATGCAGGCACGCGCCGTCGCCTGCGTACGGGAGTGGAACGAGCGGGTCGAGCGCGAGCACGGCGAGAAGGCCGTCTTCCTGATGTGCTCGCACGGCGACATCATCAAATCGATCGTCGCGGACGCGCTCGGCATGCACCTCGACCTCTTCCAGCGGCTGCACGCCGACCCCTGCTCGGTGACGGCCCTGTCCTACACCCGGCTGCGGCCCTTCCTCCTCAAGCTCGGCGACACGGCCGATCTCGGCGCCCTGGTGCCGCGCGAGGCCGAAGGCGACGGCCCGGGAACGGTGGGGGGCGGCGCGGGCGCGCCGTGATCTCCCGGCGCAGTAGGGTGGACGCGCCGTGCGCGCGTCACCGGCCGTGGACCCGGCTGCCCCGATCGCCGCACCACAGACTTTTCCGCGACTTCCCAAGGGAGATCAGGACGTGTCCCGTCAGGTGTTCCTCTACGACCCGCCGGACCGCTTCGTGGCCGGTACGGTCGGGCTGCCTGGACGCCGTACGTTCTTCCTGCAGGCGTCGGCCTCCGGACGCGTGACCAGCGTCGCCCTGGAGAAGACTCAGGTCGCCGCGCTCGCCGAGCGAATCGACGAACTGCTCGACGAGGTCGTGCGGCGCAGCGGCGGCAACGCGCCCGTCCCCGCCGTCGCGCCGTCCGACGTCGGGGACTCCGCCCCGCTCGACGTGCCGATCGAGGAGGAGTTCCGCGTCGGCACGATGGCACTCGCCTGGGACGGCGACGAGCAGCGCATGATCGTCGAGGCGCAGGCGCTCGTCGAACTCGACGCCGAGAGCGACGAGGACCTCGCCGAGGCCGAGGAGGCGCTGCTCCAGGACGAGGAGAACGGCCCGCCGATGCTGCGGGTCCGCCTGTCCGGCGCGCAGGCCAGGGCGTTCGCCAAGCGCGCGCTGCACGTCGTCAACGCGGGACGCCCGCCGTGCCCGCTGTGCAGCCTGCCGCTCGACCCGGAAGGACACGTGTGCCCGCGTCAGAACGGATACCGGCGGAGCGCGTGACGGGTGCGGACGTGCGAAGGGGGGAGCGGGCCGGGGTGACCGACCTGCTGGGCAAGGGCGAGCTGACGGTGCACGGCCGGATCCGCGAGGCGTCCAACGCGGTGCTGTACTGCACCGTCGCGTACGAGGGCGCCGAGGCGGCCTGCGTCTACAAGCCGGTCGCGGGGGAGCGGCCCCTGTGGGACTTCCCCGACGGCACGCTCGCGCAGCGCGAGGTCGCCGCGTACGAGGTGTCGGAGGCGATGGGCTGGGGCCTGGTGCCCCCGACGGTCCTGCGCGAGGGCCCGTACGGCGAGGGCATGTGCCAGCTCTGGATCGAGGAGCGGCCGGCCGACGAGGAGCCGGCCGACGAGGAGGCGGCAGCCGAGGAGCCCGGCAGCGACGAGCCCGTCAACGAGGAGAGCGGCGCGGAGTCCGGCGCCGGAGACCCGCCGGCGGCCGTCACGCTGCTGACGCCCCTGCTGGCCCTCATGGACGGCGAGGAGCCCGTCGACGGCTGGAAGGCCATCGGGCTCGCCGAGGTCGGCGAGGGCAGGACCGCGCTGCTCGTGCACGCGGACGACGAGCGGCTCCGCCGCCTCGCCGTGCTGGACGCCGTGATCAACAACGGCGACCGCAAGGGCGGGCACCTGCTGACCGGGCCGGACGGGCGGCTGCACGCCATCGACCACGGCGTCACGTTCAACGTGGACGACAAGCTGCGCACGCTGCTGTGGGGATGGGCGGGCGAACCGCTGCCCGAGGAGGCGCTCGCGGCCCTCGGGCGCCTCGCGGACGCCCTCGCGGAGGGCGCGCCCCTCGCGACGCGCCTCGCGACGCTGATCACGCCCGCCGAGTGCGGCGCACTGCGCGAGCGCGTCCGTGACCTGCGCCACACGGGCCGCCACCCCGAGCCGTCAGGGCAGTGGCCCGCCATCCCCTGGCCACCCGTCTGACGGGACGGGCCCGCTGTCCGGGTCGTATCCGGATACCGCGTCCGGTTAGGCTCATGGCATGCATGCCTGGCCAGCCTCCGAAGTCCCCGCCCTGCCCGGCAAGGGCCGCGACATCCGGATCCACGACACCTCGACGGACTCCGAAGTCACGCTCAGCCCCGGCCCCGTCGCCCGGATATACGTCTGCGGCATCACGCCGTACGACGCGACCCACATGGGCCACGCGGCGACCTACAACGCCTTCGACCTCGTGCAGCGCGTGTGGCTCGACAGCGGCCGGCAGGTCGTCTACGTGCAGAACGTGACGGACGTGGACGACCCGCTGCTGGAGCGCGCGGAGCGCGACGGCGAGGACTGGACGGCACTGGCCGAGCGCGAGACCACGCTGTTCCGCGAGGACATGACGGCGCTGCGCATCCTGCCGCCCGAGCACTACGTCGGCGCCGTGGAGGCCATCCCCCGCATCGTGCCGCTGGTGGAGCGCCTCCGCGAGGCGGGCGCCGCCTACGAGTTGGAGGGCGACACGTACTTCTCCGTGGCGAGCGACCCCGACTTCGGCCAGGTCTCGCGCCTCGACGCCGCCGCCATGCGGCTGCTGTTCGGCGAGCGCGGCGGCGACCCCGACCGCCCCGGCAAGAAGAACCCGCTCGACCCGATGCTGTGGATGGCGGCGCGCCCCGGCGAGCCCAGCTGGGACGGCGCCGGCCTCGGCCCCGGCCGCCCCGGCTGGCACATCGAGTGCGTGGCCATCGCGCTCGACCACCTGGGCATGGACTTCGACGTGCAGGGCGGCGGCAGCGATCTCGCCTTCCCGCACCACGAGATGGGCGCCTCGCATGCGCAGGTGCTGACGGGCGAGCGCCCCTTCGCGAAGTCGTACGTGCACGCGGGCATGGTGGGCCTCGACGGTGAGAAGATGTCGAAGTCCAAGGGCAACCTGGTCTTCGTCTCCACGCTGCGCAAGGAGGGTGTGGACCCGGCGGCCATCAGGCTGGCCCTGCACGCCCACCACTACCGCTCCGACTGGATGTGGACGGAGCAGGTGCTCGCCGAGGCCGTGGCCAGGCTCGAGCGCTGGCGCGCCGCCGTCTCCCGCCCCGCGGGCCCGGCCGCGGACGGCCTGGTCGACGAGGTGCGCGCGGCGCTCGCCGACGACCTCGACGCGCCGGCGGCGCTCGCCGCCGTGGACCGCTGGGTGGAGCGCCAGGAGACCGGGGGCGGCACGGACGAGGGCGCCACCGGGCTCGTCACCCGAACCGTGGACGCGCTGCTCGGCGTGGCGCTCTGACACCACCGACCGCCACGCGTCCGGTGCGGAAGTGTCTCCCGCACCGGACGCCCGGTGTCAGTCCTCCGATGACTCGCCGGACTCGCCGGGGTCGCTGGACTCGCCGGGATCGCTGTCGTCCCCGCCGGGCTCCTGGTCCCGGTCGTGGCCGCTCCTCGGCGGCTTGGGCCACGTACGGCCCGTGCCGCCGTCGGTCGCCCGGTTCTGACCGCCCCTGCCCGGCTCGCCGTCCCGCCGCCTGAGGTACCGCTCGAACTCCCTGGCGATCGCCTCGCCCGAAGCCTCCGGCAACTCGGCGGTGTCCCGGGCCTCTTCGAGCGACTGCACGTACTCCGCCACCTCGCTGTCCTCGGAGGCGAGTTGGTCCACGCCCAGCTGCCAGGCGCGCGCGTCCTCCGTCAACTCGCCCAGCGGGACGCGGACGCCGAGCAGGTCCTCGAGACGGTTCAGCAGCGCCAGCGTGGCCTTCGGGTTGGGCGGCTGTGACACGTAGTGCGGCACCGCGGCCCACAGGCTCACCGCCGGCACCCCCACGTGCGTGCACGCCTCCTGGAGGATGCCGACGATGCCCGTGGGCCCCTCGTACTTGGTCTCCTCCAGATCCATGGTGCGCGCGAGCGCCGGATCGGAGGTGACACCGCTGACCGGCACCGGCCTCGTGTGCGGGGTGTCACCCAGCAGAGCCCCCAGGATGACGACCAGCTCCACACCCAGCTCGTGGGCGAAGCCCAGGATCTCGTTGCAGAAGGAACGCCAGCGCATCGACGGCTCGATCCCGCGCACCAGCACCAGGTCGCGCGGGGTCTCCCCCTTCACGCGCACCACGGAAAGGCGCGTCGACGGCCACTGGACCTTGCGCGTGCCGCCTTCCGTGAACACGGTGGGCCGGTTGACCTGGAAGTCGTAGTAGTCCTCGGCGTCGAGCGCCGCGAACACCTCGCCCTTCCACTCCCGGTCCAGGTGGGCCACCGCCGTGGACGCCGCGTCCCCGGCATCGTTCCAGCCCTCGAACGCGGCCACCATGACCGGGTCGATCAGCTCGGGAACCCCCTCGAGCTCGATCACCCAGGCCTCCTTCCGAAGTTCTTCGCCGTACGAACCAACCTTACGGGTTCACAGCTGCCCGTCCGCCGTATCCGGTACGCCGGGCGTGCACCGGCGCACATCCGGTACGGCCGCCGGGTGGGTCCCGTTTGCCGACGATTCATCCGATCCCTGGACGTCCAATCGCGTCCAAGCTCTGGACGCTCCCTCGTTGGCGACGCTATACATCGGATGACCGAGAGGTCCGATGTCCCTCCGCTGCTCGAAGGAGCGCGTGCATGAGCCAGAGCGTCACCGGGTTCGAGGTCCACGACATCCGTTTTCCCACCTCCGAGCGGCTCGACGGCTCCGACGCCATGAATCCGGACCCCGACTACTCGGCGGCGTACGTCGTCCTGCGTACCGAGGGCGGCGCGGAAGGGCACGGCTTCTGCTTCACGATCGGCCGCGGCAACGACGTGACGGCCACCGCGATCGAGGCGCTGCGCGGCTACGTCCTCGGCAGACAGGCCCCCAGGACCGCTGCCCAACTCGCCGCGCTCCACCACGACCTGACGCACGACTCCCAACTGCGCTGGCTGGGACCCGAGAAGGGCGTGATGCACATGGCCGCGGGTGCCGTCGTCAACGCGGCCTGGGACCTCGCGGCACGCCAGGCGGGCCAGCCCGTATGGGAGTTCCTGTCCGCCATGACGCCCGAGGAGATCGTCTCGCTGGTCGACTTCCGCTACCTGACCGACGCGCTCACACCGGACGAGGCCCTGGAGATCCTGCGCGCGGCCCGGCCCGGCCGCGCCGAACGCACCGCCGCGCTGCGGGCGGAGGGCTACCCGGCGTACACCACGTCACCGGGGTGGATCGGCTACCCGGACGACAAGCTGGTCGCGCTCGCCCGGCAGGCAGTCGCCGACGGGTTCCGGCAGATCAAGCTCAAGGTCGGCTGCGACATCGACGACGACGTGCGGCGGATGAAGCTCGCCCGCGCCGCCGTCGGCCCTTCCGTGCGGATCGCCGTCGACGCCAACCAGCGCTGGGACGTCCCCGACGCGCTGCGCTGGATGGCGGCGCTCGCGCCCTACGAGCCGCACTGGATCGAGGAACCCACCAGCCCCGACGACGTGCTCGGCCACGCCGCCATCAGATCGGGCCAGCCGGTACGGGTCGCCACCGGCGAGCACGTCGCCAACCGGGTCGTGTTCAAGCAGCTGCTGCAGGCCGGCGCCGTCGACTTCGTCCAGATCGACGCGGCGCGCGTGGCCGGCGTCAACGAGAACGTGGCCATCCTGCTGCTGGCCGCCAAGTACGGGGTGCCGGTGTGCCCGCACGCGGGCGGCGTCGGCCTGTGCGAACTCGTCCAGCACCTCTCGATGTTCGACTACGTCGCCGTCTCCGGCACGAGGGAGGGACGGGTCATCGAGTACGTCGACCACCTGCACGAGCACTTCGAGGATCCCGTGCGGATCGTCTCGGGCCGCTACCTGGCGCCCACGGCACCCGGCTTCTCCGCCAGGATGCTGCCCCGGTCGATCGCCGCGCACAGCTACCCGGACGGGCCGGTCTGGCAGGCCCGCCGCACCGCCACCTGAGCCGACACACTCCACCAAGGACGGGACGACCATGCTCCGAGACACCGTGGGGGGAGCCTCGACGCGACGATCTCGCAGCCCGCCGACCCGCAGAAGGCAGGACCCACCGACCACGACGAGCCGCGCCGTCACGGCGTCGAGTGCCGTCACAGCGTCGAGCGCAGCCACATCTCCACGCTCGCGATGTGCACCGTCGCCCATGACCTGGCCGCCTCCGCGTCCCGGTCGCGCAGCGCGGCGAGGATCGCCCGGTGCTCGTGCAGGGTGCGGCTGACGGCGTCCTGCTGGGTCAGGCCGCGCCATATCCGCGCCCTGGTCGTCGGGCCCGAGAGGCCGTCGAGGAGCGAGTGGAGCACGGAGTTGCCGGACGCCTGCACGATGCCGCGGTGGAAGTCCAGGTCGGAGGCGACCAGTTCCTCGACGGACGGCTCGGCGCCCAGCGCGTCGAGCCCGCGGTCGAGCACCGCGAGCTCCTCCTCGGTGATCCGCGCGCTCGCCATCGCCGTCGCGGCCGGCTCCAGGATGCGGCGCACCGCCAGGAATTCGAGGACGGTGTCGTCGCGGTGGAAGTCCACCACGAAGCTCAGCGCCTCGAGCAGCAGTTGGGGGTCGAGGCTCGTGACGTACGTGCCGTCGCCCTGCCGCACGTCGAGGATGCGCATCAGGGCGAGCGCGCGCACCGCCTCCCGCAGGGAGTTCCTCGACAGGCCGAGTCCGGCCGCCAGTTCGCTCTCCTTGGGCAGGCGGTCACCCGGGCGCAGCGCACCGGAGACGATCATTCCCTTGATCTTCTCTATCGCCTCGTCGGTGACAGCCACGCGCGACCTCCAGACATCCGATGTATCCGCCCCATTATGCGCCGGGCCTTCCCGTCAGGGGCGGATACGCGGTGCCTCAGCCCCGGCGGGTGAGCGTCTCCTCCACCTTCGCCCTGACCTCGTCCGTGTCGAGGCCCCTGATGGTCAGCGTGGTGCGGCGGCGCAGCACGTCATCGGCTGTCTGCGCCCACTCGTGGTCGCGCGCGTAGACCACCTGGGCCCAGATCTCGGGTGCGTCCGGGTGGACGCGCTCGCCGAGCTCCGGGCTCTCGTACGCCAGGCGCGCGATGTCGAACGCGAGCGTGCCGTAGTGGGTCGCCAGGTGCCTGGCCGTGTCGGGCGCGAGCCTGCCCTGGGCCACGCCCTCGTCGATGAGCAGCCGGTGCGCCACGGCCTGCGGGTTGGCGATGCCGGGCAGCGGCATCTTCTTGGGCAGCTGTGAGACGGGCTGGATGTCCGACCCGAGCGGGTGGCCAGGCAGCGTCTCCAGCTTCTTCAGCACGGTGCGGCCGATGTGCCGGAACGTCGTCCACTTGCCGCCCGCGACCGACAGCATGCCGCCGGTGCCCTCGGTCACGACCGTCTCCCGCTTGGCGGTGGACGTGCCGCCCGGGCCGCCGGGCAGCACCCGCAGGCCCGCGTACGAGTACGCGATCAGGTCCCGGGAGAGCTGCTGGTCCCGCACGGACAGCGATGCCTCGTCGAGGATCTGCCGGATGTCCTTCTCGGTGACGGACACGTCGGCCGGGTCGCCCTCGTACTCCTCGTCCGTGGTGCCGAGCAGGAGCATGTCCTCCCACGGCAGGGCGAACGTGATGCGGTACTTGTCGATCGGCGTGGCGAGCGCCGCGTTCCACGGCGCGGACCGCCGCATCACGAGGTGCGCGCCCTTGGACAGCCGGATGGACGGCGCCGAGCCCGCGTCCTCCATCTTCCTGAGGTGGTCGACCCAGGGGCCCGTCGCGTTGAGGACCAGCCGCGCGTTCACGCCGAACTCGCTACCGTCCGTACGGTCCTTGAGGTCGGCGCCGGTCACGCGGCCGCCGGTGAACCTGAGCCCGGTGACCTCCGCGTGGTTGAGCACGGCCGCGCCGGAGTCGACGGCGGCGCGCACGGTCATGAGCGCCATCCGCGCGTCGTTCATCTGGTCGTCCCCGTAGACGGCGACGGCCTTCAGGTCCTCCGTGCGCAGCTCGGGCACCGCACGCCTGGCCTTCTCCGGGCTGATGACGTGGCCGACGCCGTCGCCGAACGCGGAGAGCGCCGAGTAGGCGAAGACGCCGGCGCCCAGCTTGGCCGCGCCGTGCGGGCCGCCGCGGTACACGGGCAGGTAGAACGTGAGCGGGTTGGCCAGGTGCGGCGCCACCTGCTGCGCCACGGCGCGGCGCTCGAAGTGGTTCTCCGCGACCAGCTTCACCGCGCCGGTCTGCAGGTAGCGCAGCCCGCCGTGCAGCAGCTTGGAGGACGCCGAGGACGTGGCCCCGGCGAAGTCGCCGCTGTCCACCAGCGCCACCCTGAGCCCCGACTGCGAGGCGTGCCAGGCCGTGGAGATGCCCAGGATGCCGCCGCCGATCACCAGCAGGTCGTAGGACGCGCGGTCCATCTGGTCGCGGATCTCGGCCCGGGCCGGCAGGGACCCGATGGCCAGGTGCGTCCCGAGTGCCGGGGCGCTGCTCAGGGTGGTGTTCATGGCGTACTCCTCATCAGCCGCCTACCGGCTGTGGCTTCGTTGCTCCGTCGGCCGCCGGGGTGCCGGCGGCCGGGTGTCGCGGCCGCCGTGTCAGCTGCCGTCGTCCTCGAGCCAGCCCTTGGTCCGCTCGACGGCCTTGAGCCAGTTCTTGTACTCGCGGTCGCGGATGCCGGACTCCATCTGCGGCGTCCACTCCGCGGCCCTGCGCCAGTTGGCGCGCAACGCGTCGGTGTCCGGCCAGAAGCCGACCGCGAGACCGGCGGCGTAGGCCGCGCCGAGCGCGGTGGTCTCGGCCACCAGCGGCCGCACGACGGGCGAGTCCAGCACGTCGGCGAGGGTCTGCATGAGCAGGTTGTTGGCCGTCATGCCGCCGTCGACCTTCAGGGTCGTCAGCTCGACACCCGAGTCCTTGGTCATGGCGTCGCTGATCTCGCGCGTCTGCCAGGCGGTGGCCTCCAGGACGGCCCTGGCGATGTGCGCCTTCGTGACGTAGCCGGTGAGCCCGGCGATCACACCGCGCGCGTCCGGCGCCCAGTGCGGCGCGAACAGTCCGGAGAACGCGGGCACGAAATAGGCGCCGCCGTTGTCCTCGACCGACGAGGCCAGCGTCTCGATCTCCGGGGCCGTCTTGATCAGGCCCATCTGGTCGCGCATCCACTGCACCAGCGCGCCGGTGACGGCGATGGAGCCCTCCAGCGCGTACACCACCGGCTCGTCACCGATGCGGTAGCCGACCGTGGTGAGCAGGCCGTTGTAGGAGTTGACCGGCTTGCCCGCGGTGTTCATCAGCATGAAGGTGCCGGTGCCGTAGGTCGACTTGGCGTCGCCCTCGGTGAAGCAGCACTGCCCGAACAGCGCCGCCTGCTGGTCGCCGAGCGCCGACGCGACGGGCACGCCGTCCAGGGCGCCGCCCTTCGCGTTCCCGTACACCTCGGCCGACGACCTGATCTCCGGGAGCATCACGGACGGCACGCCCATGGACTCGCAGATCCGCTCGTCCCACTCCATGGTGTGCAGGTTCATGAGCATCGTGCGGGAGGCGTTGGTGACGTCGGTGACGTGCGCGCCGCCGTTGGTGCCGCCGGTCAGGTTCCAGATGGTCCAGGTGTCCATCGTGCCGAACAGGATGTCGCCGCGCTCGGCGCGCTCGCGCAGCCCCTCCACGTTGTCCAGCAGCCAGCGCGCCTTGGGCCCGGCGAAGTAGGTGGACAGCGGCAGGCCGGTCTCCCGGCGCCAGCGGTCGGCGCCCACGTTGCGGCCCAGCTCGCGGGTGAGCGCGTCGGTGCGGGTGTCCTGCCAGACGATGGCGTTGTGCACCGGCTCGCCGGTGTTCTTGTCCCACAG
This sequence comes from Streptomyces montanisoli, assembly GCF_017813245.1. GTDB lineage: Bacteria > Actinomycetota > Actinomycetes > Streptomycetales > Streptomycetaceae > Streptomyces > Streptomyces montanisoli. The sequence continues at coordinate 47,723 of NZ_JAGIQL010000018.1, read as the reverse complement.
CAGCGTTGTCTCGCGCTGGTTGGTGATGCCGATCGCCTTGACGTCGTCCCGCGTGATGCCGGCCTTCTCGATGGCGCCCGCCACGACCTCCTGGACGTTGGTCCAGATCTCGGCCGCGTTGTGCTCCACCCAGCCCGGCTTGGGGAAGATCTGCTCGTGCTCCTTCTGGTCGACGGCCACGATGCGGCCGTCCCGGTCGAAGACGATGCAGCGACTCGACGTCGTGCCCTGGTCGATGGCCGCGATGAACGGGCCCGTGCCGTGGGAGGAAGTCCCTGTGTTGTCACTCACGGTGTCAGCTCCTGCTTCGTCGGAGAAGGTGAAGTGGGGTCGGAGGGTGGGGGACGATGCGGCTCACGCGAAGGCGAGCTGGTAGAAACCGCCGGCGAGCGCCGCGCCCGCCAGGGGGCCGAGTACGGGTACCCACGCGTAGCTCCAGTCCGAGCCGCCCTTGTTCCGCAGCGGCAGGAGGGCGTGGACGATGCGGGGGCCCAGGTCACGGGCCGGGTTGATGGCGTAACCGGTCGGCCCGCCGAGCGAGAGTCCGATGGCCACCACGACGAAGGAGGTGATCAGGATGCCGATCGGGCCGAGACCGTCGCCGTTCTGGTTGAGTCCCTGCGTGAGGATGGCGATGACCAGCACGAACGTGGCGATGATCTCGGTCAGCAGGTTCTGCCAGTAGTTGCGGACCTCGGGGCCCGTGGAGAAGACGCCGAGCACCGGTCCCGCGTTCGGCGCGCTCTTCTGGTCGACGAGCCCCTCCTCGGCCGGCTGCTGCGCGAGCACCTGGGGATCGGTGAGGAACGCGGAGAACTGCCCCAGGTAGGCCACCCAGACCAGGAAGGCGCCGATCATCGCCCCCAGGATCTCGGAACCTATGTAGAGCGGCACGTCGCTCCACTTGATCCCGCCCTGGATGGCGAGGCCCAGCGTCACCGCCGGATTCAGCGACGCCGCGGACTTCGGCGCGGAGAGGTAGGCGCCGACCATGACGGCGAAGCCCCAGCCGAGGCTGATGGCCACCCAGCCCGCGCCGAACGCCTTCGACCGCTTGAGCACGACACCGGCGACCACACCGCCGCCGAGCAGGATCAGCATGGCGGTACCGCTGGTCTCGCCCACGAATATGTCGAGATTGGACACCCGAGACTCCTTTGTCCTGAAAGGCGGATCTCCGGATCTCCGGCGGTCCGCGCCCTCATGCAGGGCACTTGCTGCCGGTCGCCTTGCCGTACCGTCCCGGGCTCCGGTAGAGACGGCGTTCGACAATGTCGACCGATATACGGCAGTCTCGTCCGGTCAGCAATAGTCGTCAAGGGTTCCGTGGCCGGAACCTCACACCCTTCCGATGATCCGCCATGCGGATCAAAACCGCCCGTTGCCGATGTCGCGCGACACCGCGCGGGCGCAGTCGCGCACCGCCGCCACGAGGTCCGTGCGGATCCGGCCGGGGCCGCCGTCCCCGCGGTCGCCGGCGCCCTCCGGATCGCAGATCCGCTCCGTCGCGCCGGTCGCCGCGATGGCGCCGACGGCCATGCCGTGCCGGTCGCGGATGGGCGCGGCCACGGCCGCCACGCCCTGCCAGGTCTCCTCGACGTCCGAGGCCCAGCCCTTCTCCCGTACGGCCGACAGCTCCGCCTCGAAGCGTTCCGGCAGCGTGACGGTGTGCGGCGTCAGCGGGCGCCGCTCCGCCTCCAGCGCGTCGCTGTGGGCCACCGGGTCGAAGGCGCAGAGCACCTTCCCGAGCGCCGTGGAGTACAGCGGCTGCATGGCCCCCACCTCCAGGACCTGGCGGCTGTCGTCCGGCCGGAAGACGTGGTGCACGACCAGTACGCCACCCTGGTGCAGTACACCCAGATGGACGCTCTCACCGCTGGATCGCGCCAGATCGTCCGTCCACACCAGGGCACGCGCGCGCAGCTCGTGCACGTCCAGATAGCTGTTGCCGAGGCGCAGCAGCTCGGCGCCCAGCTGATAGCGGCCCGACAGCGCGTCCTGCTCGACGAACCCCTCCGCCTGCAACGTGCGCAGGATGCCGTGCGCCGTGCCCTTCGCCAGCCCCAGCGAGGACGCGATGTCGGACAGGCCGAGCCTGCGCTCCCCGCCCGCGAGCAGCCGCAGCATCGCCGCGGCCCGCTCGAGCGACTGGATGTTCTTCGCCATCTGCGGACCCCGTTCCTTATTCGACAATGCTGAACACTATCGGTCCATGCCGACTTCGTCTCCTGGGCCTTACCCGCCGCCGCGCCCACGCCGTGGACGCCCCGCCCGCCATCGCGTGTCCCCGGCTACGCTGGCCGGGTGCCCCGCGTACCGCTCGGGGCAAAGCCGACAGCCGTCGCATCTACGGGAGTGAATCCATGGCCTCGTCGCCGACCCCTTCCACCGACAGCAGGACGCGCGTCGCGGCGCTCCGCGAAGCCTTCGCCACCCGGGTGGTGGTGGGGGACGGAGCCATGGGGACCATGCTCCAGGCACAGGACCCCACCCTCGCGGACTTCCAGGACCTCGAAGGGTGCAACGAGATCCTCAACGTCACGCGCCCCGACATCGTCAGGTCCGTGCACGAGGAGTACTTCGCCGTCGGGGTCGACTGCGTCGAGACCAACACGTTCGGCGCCAACTTCGCCGCCCTGGGCGAGTACGACATCGCCGACCGCGTGTACGAGCTGTCGGAGGCAGGCGTGCGCATCGCCCGCGAGGTCGCCGACGAGTTCACCGCCTCCACCGGCCGGCAGCGCTGGGTGCTCGGCTCCATGGGCCCGGGCACCAAGCTGCCCACCCTCGGCCACGTCGCCTACACGACGATCCGCGACGCCTACCAGCAGAACGCGGAAGGCATGATCGCCGGCGGCGCCGACGCGCTGCTCGTGGAGACCACGCAGGACCTCCTCCAGACCAAGGCGGCCGTGCTCGGCGCCCGGCGCGCCATCGAGGCCACCGGCGCCGACCTGCCCGTCATCTGCTCCGTCACCGTCGAGACGACCGGCACCATGCTGCTCGGCTCCGAGATCGGCGCGGCCCTCACCGCGCTCGAACCGCTCGGCATCGACATGATCGGCCTCAACTGCGCCACGGGCCCCGCCGAGATGAGCGAGCACCTGCGCTACCTCGCACGCCACTCCCGCATCCCGCTGTCCTGCATGCCGAACGCGGGCCTGCCGGTGCTCGGCAAGGACGGCGCGCACTACCCGCTCCAGCCGGGCGAACTGGCCGACGCTCAGGAGACCTTCGTCGCCGAGTACGGCCTCTCCCTCGTCGGCGGCTGCTGCGGCACCACCCCCGAGCACCTGCGCCAGGTCGTCGAGCGGGTGCGCGGCAGCGAGCGCACCGAGCGTGAGCCGCGCCCCGAGCCGGGCGCCGCGTCCCTGTACCAGGCCGTGCCCTTCAGGCAGGACACCTCGTACCTCGCCATCGGCGAGCGCACCAACGCCAACGGCTCGAAGAAGTTCCGCGAGGCCATGCTCGACGCGCGCTGGGACGACTGCGTCGAGGTGGCGCGCGACCAGATCCGCGAGGGCGCGCACATGCTCGACCTCTGCGTCGACTACGTGGGCCGCGACGGCGCCGCCGACATGGCCGAGCTCGCCGGCCGCTTCGCCACGGCCTCGACCCTGCCGATCGTGCTGGACTCCACCGAGATCGACGTGCTCCGCGCGGGCCTGGAGAAGCTCGGCGGGCGCGCCGTCATCAACTCCGTCAACTACGAGGACGGCGCGGGACCCGAGTCACGCTTCGCGCGCGTCACCACGCTCGCCAAGGAGCACGGCGCCGCGCTCATCGCGCTCACCATCGACGAGGAGGGCCAGGCCCGTACCGCCGAGCACAAGGTGGCCATCGCCGAGCGGCTCATCGACGACCTGACCGGCAACTGGGGCATCAACGAGTCGGACATCCTCATCGACTGCCTCACCTTCACCATCTGCACCGGCCAGGAGGAGTCGCGCCGCGACGGCCTCGCCACCATCGAGGCGATCCGTGAGCTCAAGCGGCGCCACCCCGACGTGCAGACCACGCTCGGCCTCTCCAACATCTCCTTCGGCTTGAACCCGGCCGCCCGCATCGTGCTGAACTCGGTCTTCCTCGACGAGTGCGTCAAGGCCGGTCTCGACTCCGCGATCGTGCACGCCGCGAAGATCCTGCCCATCGCGCGGCTCGACGACGAGCAGGTGAAGACCGCGCTCGACCTGATCCACGACCGGCGCGCCGAGGGCTACGACCCGCTGCAGAAGCTGATGGCCCTGTTCGAGGGCGCCACCGCCAAGTCCCTGCGCGCGGGCAAGACGGAGGAGCTGCTGGCCCTGCCGCTCTCCGAGCGCCTCGAACACCGCATCATCGACGGCGAGAAGAACGGCCTCGAAGCCGACCTCGACGAGGCGCTCCAGGAGCGCTCCGCCCTCGACATCGTCAACGAGACGCTGCTGAACGGCATGAAGGTCGTCGGCGAGCTGTTCGGCTCCGGCCAGATGCAGCTGCCTTTCGTCCTCCAGTCGGCCGAGGTCATGAAGACCGCCGTCGCCCACCTCGAACCGCACATGGAGAAGTCCGAGGACGGCGGAGGCAAGGGCACGATCGTGCTGGCGACCGTGCGCGGCGACGTCCACGACATCGGCAAGAACCTCGTGGACATCATCCTGTCCAACAACGGGTACGACGTCGTCAACCTCGGCATCAAGCAGCCGGTCTCCGCGATCCTGGAGGCGGCGGCCGAGCACAAGGCCGACGTCATCGGCATGTCGGGGCTCCTCGTCAAGTCCACGGTGATCATGAAGGAGAACCTGGAGGAGCTCAACCAGCGTCAGCTGGCCGCCGACTTCCCGGTCATCCTCGGCGGCGCCGCCCTCACGCGCGCCTACGTCGAGCAGGACCTGCACGAGATCTACGAGGGCGAGGTCCGCTACGCGCGCGACGCCTTCGAGGGCCTGCGGCTGATGGACGCCCTCATCGCCGTCAAGCGGGGCGTGCCCGGCGCCGTGCTGCCCGAACTCAAGCAGCGCAGGGTCAAGTCCGCTGCGACCACGGCCGTGCTCGACCAGCCGGAGGAGAAGGTCTCACGCTCCGACGTCGCGGTCGACAACCCGGTGCCCACCCCGCCGTTCTGGGGCACGCGCGTCGTCAAGGGGATCCAGCTCAAGGAGTACGCGTCCTGGCTCGACGAGGGCGCGCTGTTCAAGGGCCAGTGGGGGCTCAAGGAGTCGCGCACCGGCGGCGGCCCCTCCTACGAGGAGCTCGTCGAGACCGAGGGCCGCCCGCACCTGCGCGGCTGGCTCGACCGCATGCACACGGAGAACCTGCTGGAAGCCGCCGTCGTCCACGGCTACTTCCCCTGCGTCTCCAAGGGAGACGACCTCATCCTGCTGAACGACGACGGGTCCGAGCGCACCCGCTTCACGTTCCCGCGCCAGCGGCGCGGCCGCCACCTGTGCCTCGCGGACTTCTTCCGCCCGGAGGAGTCGGGCGAGACGGACGTGGTGGGCCTCCAGGTCGTCACGATCGGGTCGAAGATCGGCGAGCGCACCGCCGAACTGTTCGAGGCCAACTCCTACCGCGACTACCTGGAGCTGCACGGCCTGTCCGTCCAGCTCGCGGAGGCGCTCGCCGAGTACTGGCACGCGCGCGTGCGCTCCGAACTCGGCTTCGCCGGCGAGGATCCCCCGGACGTGGAGGACATGTTCGCCCTCAAGTACCGCGGCGCCCGCTTCTCGCTGGGCTACGGGGCGTGCCCCGACCTGGAGGACCGCGCGAAGATCGCCGAGCTGCTCCAGCCTGAGCGGATCGGCGTGCACCTCTCCGAGGAGTTCCAGCTGCACCCGGAGCAGTCCACCGACGCGATCGTCATCCACCACCCGGAGGCCAAGTACTTCAACGCACGGTAACGCGCCGATCACCCCGGCGGCGCACGCGCCGAGCACCGTGCGCCGCCGGGACGTACACTGATCAGTCCAGCGCAGGCCGGCCGCCGCGCTCCCGGGGAACCCCCGGCGGTGCACGCGGCCGGCCTTCTCGTCCCTCTTGGAGGTGTGCCGGATGACCAGTACGGTCCCCGTGTCCTTGCCCCGAACGGCCGAAGGCTCCGCCCTGCAGGCCGTGCTGCTCGACATGGACGGCACGCTGGTGGACAGCGAGGGGATCTGGTGGGACACCGAGGTCGAGGTCTTCAAGAACCTCGGGCACACCCTCGACGAGGGCTGGCGCGACATCGTCGTCGGCGGCCCGATGGCCCGCAGCGCCGGCTACCTGATCGAGGCCACCGGGGCCGACGTGACCCTCGACGAGATCGTGCTGCTGTTCAACGAGACGTTCGAGAACCGCATCGCCCAGGGCGTGCCGCTGATGCCGGGCGCGGCCCGGCTGCTCGCCGAGCTCAGGGCGCACCGGGTACCCACCGCGCTGGTCTCCGCCTCCCACCGGCGCATCATCGACCAGGTCCTGCTCTCCCTGGGGGCGGAGAACTTCGCGCTCACGGTCGCCGGCGACGAGGTGGCGCGCACCAAGCCGCACCCCGACCCCTACCTGGTCGCCGCGCGCGGCCTCGGCGCGGAGCCCGGCCGGTGCGCCGTCGTCGAGGACACCGCGACGGGCGTGGCGGCCGCCGAGGCGGCGGGCTGCCCCGTCGTCGCCGTACCGTCCGTGGCCCCGATCGCCCCGGCGGAGGGCCGGCACATCGTGGCCTCGCTGGAGGACGTCGACCTCGCCTTCCTGCGCTCCCTGCCGGCGCCCGGCCGCTGACGGGCCCCGCGACCCGCGAGAACCCGTGCGGTGAACGGCCTCCGGCCACGACGGGCACACTCCGCGACCGCATTCGGACCAAGGGTGACGTTGGGTGACGTTCGTCACGTCACGGCGCCCGGAAGAGGCGCTCGCCGGCCCTTCCGCGGTGCCCGCGCGTGCCCTTGTGTCCCGGTTGGTGAAGCACTGTACGAAATTGCCGACGCTCCTATGTCCACAGGCCGTTAAGGGCGATAACTGAGTGACAACCCGCCCGTGGAGGTCAGTTCCTGGGCCCGTCGCACGGCTACTAATGTCTGGCGAGTACGTGCTGAGGCAACCCGCGCCGCACGCGTCATCATCCGGGCCGACGCGTCCAGGCGTTCCCCCACGAGGAGTTAGTCCACGATGAACCGCAAGACTCTGGTGCTGTCGGCAGCCCTTGGCCTGTTGGCGCCCGTCATGGCCGGCTGCGGCGGCTCGGGCAGCGGCTCCGACGGTGGTCAGGCGATAGTCGTGGGCACCACCGACCAGTTCACCGCGACGAAGACCGGCCCGGCGCCCTTCGACCCGGCCTACGCGTACGACACGGGCAGCTGGAACATCCTCAGGCAGACCCTCCAGACGCTCACCCACATCCCGCGCGGCGGCGGCGAGCCGGTGCCCGAGGCGGCCAGCCAGTGCGCGTTCCACGGGCAGAACGTGTACAGCTGCAAGCTGCGCTCAGGGCTGAAGTTCTCCAACGGCGACCCGGTCACCGCGGACGACGTCAAGTACTCGATCCAGCGGGTCGTCGCCATCCACGACGCCAACAGCGCGTTCGCCCTGTTCACCAACGTGGACCGGATCGACACCCACGGCGCCACGATCGAGTTCCACCTCAAGACGCCCGACGCCACGTTCCCCTACAAGCTCGCCACCCCGGCCGGCGGCATCGTCGACCCGAAGCTGTACTCGGCGAAGAAGCTGCGCGACGGCTTCAAGATCGACGGGTCGGGGCCCTACACCTTCAAGGCGGACGTCAAGAACGGCACCCTCGTCAAGGCGACCTTCACCAAGAACCCCACGTACAAGGGCGACTTGAAGGTCCTCAACGACAAGGTCGAGATGCGGGCCTTCCCCGACGCCGACGCCATGGGCACGGCGCTCGACAAGGGCAAGATCGACGTGATGCTCCGTTCGATGTCGCCCGAGCAGATCAAGTCGATGACCGACAACCCGCGCAAGGACATCAACCTCACCGAGATGCCCGGCCTCGCGATCCGCTACCTCGGCTTCGACACGACGGCGCCCGTCGTCAAGAACAAGGCCGTGCGCCAGGCGATGGCGTACGTGGTCGACCGTCAGGCGCTCGTGGCCAAGGCCTACGGGACCACCGCGGAGCCGCTCTACTCGCTGATCCCGTCCGGCATCACGGGCCACACCAACTCGTTCTTCAACCAGTACGGCGCGCAGCCCTCGGTCAAGCAGGCGGCCGAGACGCTGCAGAAGGCCGGCATCCACACGCCGGTCAAGCTCACGCTGCACTACACGACGGACCACTACGGCTCCGCCACCGCCAAGGAGTTCCAGGTCCTCAAGAGCCAGCTCAACGGCAGCAAGCTCTTCGACGTGACCGTCCAGGGCACGCCGTGGAAGGACTTCAGGGACGCGGAGATCAGCGGCAAGTACGCGGCCTACGGCATGGGCTGGTTCCCCGACTTCCCGGACCCGGACAGCTTCGTGGCACCGTTCCTCGACAAGGGCAACTTCCTGGGGCTGCCCTACAACAACCCGAAGATCAGGGGCCAGCTGATCCCGCAGTCACGGCGCGAGGCCGACCGCGGCGCCGCCTCGTCCACGTTCGGCGAGATCCAGGACATCGTCGCCAAGGACGTGCCGATCCTGCCGCTGTGGCAGGGCAAGGAGTACGTGGCGGCCCGCGACGACATCACCGGCGTCGAGTGGGCGGTCGACTCCTCGGAGGCCTACCACCTGTGGGAGCTCAGCAAGGGCACGGCCGGCCAGTGACGGACCGCAGGCCCTGAACGCACCGGAGCCCCGGACCGCGCACCGCCGGTCCGGGGCTCCCGCGTGCCCGCCGGCGCGCGGCGCGCCTACTGGGCGCCCGGGCGCACAAGACCGCTCTCGTACGCGTACACCGCTGCCTGGACCCGGTCGCGCAGGCTCAGCTTCGTCAGCACGTGCCCCACATGTGTCTTGACGGTCGTCTCGCTGACGAACAGGTCCGCCGCGATCTCCGCGTTCGACAGGCCGCGCGCCACCAGCTTCAGCACCTCGACCTCGCGCTCGGTCAGCGTGTTCAGCGTGTCGGGCACCGCCTCCTCGCCCGACGGCAGGTGGTCGGCGTACTTGTCCAGCAGGCGGCGCGTGATGCTGGGCGCCAGCATCGCCTCTCCCGCTGCCACCACCCGGATCGCCTGCACCAGTTCGTTCGCGGGCGCGTCCTTCAGCAGGAACCCGCTGGCCCCCGCGCGCAGCGCCTCCACCACGTACTCGTCGAGGTCGAACGTCGTCAGCACCAGCACCTTGGCGGGGCCGTCACGCCCAGGGCCGGTGATCTGGCGGGTGGCCTCCACGCCGTCCATCCGCGGCATGCGGATGTCCATCAGCACCACATCGGGCTGCAGCGCGCGTACCTGGTCGATCGCCTGGAGGCCGTCCCCGGCCTCCCCGACCACCGCGACGTCCTGCTCGGCCTCCAGGATCATCCGGAAACCGGTGCGCAACAGCGGCTGGTCGTCGACCAGCAGGACTCGGACGGTGCCGACAGCCACGGGAACCCCTCTCAATGGACCACGTTCATTCTGCCCTGTCCTGCCCGGCATCCCGCGGCGCCGCCGGCGGATACACCGGGGGAGTGCCCCCGAATTCGGGACAGAACGCCTGGTGGTCGCACCAGCCGCACAGCTTCGTCGGCCGCGGCGGGAACGTGCCCGTCTCCGTCGCCCGCCGGATCGCGTCCCACAGCGCGAGCAGCTTCCGCTCGACCCGCTGGACGTCCGCCAGGACCGGGTCGTACGTGATGACGTCACCGCTGCCGAGATAGACCAGCTGGAGGCGGCGCGGCACCACGCCCTTGAGCCGCCACACCACGAGCGCGTAGAACGCCATCTGGAAGTGCGCGCTCTGCGCGTACTCGGGGCGGGGCGCCTTGCCCGTCTTGTAGTCGACGATGCGCACCTCGCCCGACGGCGCCACGTCCACCCGGTCGATCACCCCGCGCAGCCGCAGACCCGAGTCCAGCTCCGTCTCCACGAACAGCTCACGCTCCGCCGGCTCCAGGCGCGTCGGGTCCTCGAGACCGAACCACCGCTCGACCAGCGACTCGGCCTCGCCCAGCCAGCGCGCCAGCCGCTCGCCGCCCTCGTCGTCCGCGAACAGCCCGGCCAGCTCCGGGCGCGACCCGAGCAGCCTGTCCCACTGGTGCGGCACCATCGCCTTCGCCCGCGTCGCCGTGCGCTCCGTCGCGGGATCGTCGAAGAGGCGCTCGAGCACGGCATGGACCAGCGTGCCGCGGGTGGCCGCCTCGCTCGGCTTCTCCGGCAGTTTGTCGATCACCCGGAAGCGGTAGAGCAGGGGGCACTGCATGAAGTCGTTCGCCCGCGAGGGCGACAGGGACGTCGGGGGCACGCTCGTACTCATGGCGCTGACCCTACGACCCGCCACCGACAGCGATCCGCATACCATCGACTACAGGGCCACTCGCACTGCATGATCAAGCGGGCGGGACGGCCCACGACGGAAGGAACCCGTGAAAGACGACGAGCCGGGCGAGCGCGGCAGGACCGGGGAGCAGGGCGCCGGCGGCCGCCCCGACCCCGGCGTGAAGCCCACGCGGCCCCGAGGCCCAGGCGGCGGCATCCTGATGGGCCGCCCCTTCGGCGTGCCCGTCTACGTCGGCCCCAGCTGGTTCCTGGTCGCCGCGCTCATCACCTGGATCTTCGGCGGCCAGCTCGACCGCGTGCTGCCGGGCATCGGGGGCGCACGCTACCTCGTCGCCCTGTTCTTCGCGGTCGCCTTCTACGCCTCCGTGCTGGTGCACGAGCTGGCCCACACCGTCGCCGCCCTCCGCTTCAACCTCCCGGTGCGCCGCATCCAGCTCCAGTTCTTCGGCGGCGTCTCCGAGATCGAGAAGGAGTCGGAGACACCGGGGCGCGAGTTCGTCCTCGCCTTCGTCGGACCGCTGCTTTCCCTGGTGCTGTCCGCGATCTTCTACGGGGCGATGTACACGGTCGACGCGGGCTCCGTGCCCGGCGTGCTGCTCGCGGGCCTGATGGTCTCGAACCTGCTCGTCGCGGTCTTCAACTTCCTGCCAGGGCTGCCGCTCGACGGGGGCCGCATGCTGCGCGCCGTCGTGTGGAAGATCACCGGCAAGCCCATGAGCGGCACGATCGCAGCCGTCTGGGTCGGCAGGCTGCTGGCCGTGGTCGTCCTCGTCGTGCTGATTGGCCTGCCCCTGCTCGGCCGCGGGGGGCTGAACGGCGGCGGGCTCAGCGGCGTCGAGACCGTCACCGACGCCCTCATCGCGGCGATCCTGGCCGCCATCATCTGGACCGGTGCCGGCAACAGCCTGCGCATGGCGCGGCTGCGCGAGCACCTGCCACGCCTCAAGGCCCGCACGCTGACCCGGCGCGCCGTGCCCGTCGAGTCCCACACCCCGCTTTCCGAGGCGCTGCGCAGGGCCAACGAGGCGGGCGCGCGCGCCCTCGTCGTCGTGGACGGCCAAGGCGCGCCCACCGGCATCGTCCGCGAGGCGTCGATCGTCGGCGTGCCCCAGCACAGGCGCCCCTGGGTCGCCGTCAGCACCCTCACCCAGGACCTCGCCGACGGCATGACCGTGCCCGCCGAGCTCGCGGGCGAGGTGCTGCTCGACCGCCTCAAGGCCACTCCGGCCACCGAGTACCTCGTCGTCGAGGAGACCGGCTCGATCTACGGCGTGCTGTCCACGGCAGACGTCGAGCGCGCCTTCGTCGCCGCCATGGGCCGCCCCCAGTGAGCCACGGCCCCCGGCCGGCGGGCAGGGCGGCCTCCGGGACCGGATAGGCTGGGCACATGTCCGAACCGACCGGTGCCGCCCGCCGACGCGGGCCCTTCAAGGTCGGGGACCAGGTCCAGCTCACCGACCCCAAGGGACGCCACTACACGTTCACGCTCGAAGCCGGGAAGAACTTCCACACCCACAAGGGTTCCTTCCCGCACGACGAGCTGATCGGTGCTCCCGAGGGCAGTGTTGTCCGTACCACGGGGAACGTCGCCTACCTCGCGCTGCGCCCCCTGCTCCCCGACTACGTCCTGTCCATGCCCCGCGGCGCCGCCGTGGTCTACCCGAAGGACGCGGGCCAGATCCTCGCCTTCGGCGACATCTTCCCCGGCGCGCGCGTCGTCGAGGCGGGCGTGGGGTCGGGCTCCCTCAGCAGCTTCCTGCTGCGGGTCATCGGCGACGAGGGCATGCTGCACTCCTACGAGCGCAGGCAGGACTTCGCGGACATCGCGCGCGGCAACGTCGAGCGCTACTTCGGCGGCCCGCACCCCGCGTGGCAGCTGACGGTCGGCGACCTCCAGGACAACCTGTCCGACACCGACGTCGACCGCGTCATCCTCGACATGCTCGCCCCCTGGGAGTGCCTCGACGCCGTCTCCAAGGCGCTGGTGCCCGGCGGCATCCTCATCGCGTACGTCGCGACCACCACGCAGCTCGCGCGCACCGTGGAGACCATCCGCGAGTCCGGCACGTTCAACGAGCCGGCCGCCTGGGAGTCCATGATCCGCAACTGGCACGTCGAGGGCCTGGCCGTGCGGCCCGACCACCGCATGATCGGCCACACCGGCTTCCTCGTCACCGCACGCCGCCTCGCCGACGGCGTGGAGCCGCCGCTGCGCCGCCGCCGCCCCGCGAAGGGCGCGTACGGCGAGGACTACGAAGGGCCGGGCAGCGGCTCACGCTGACCCTGTGCCCGGCAGCGGCTCCCGCTGCCCCTGAAGGCGGCCGGCCGCCGCGTACCGCGGCCGGCCGCCCGGTCATCCCCGGGTCCTGACCCCGCTGTTCCGCCGCCGTGTGACGTGTGGCACGATGCTGTCTCCCGCCCGCAGTCGGCTTCTCCAGCACCCCCCGCAACAGGAGACACTAGGCGTGCACCCCGCCGAGCTCCCGGATCTCGCGCACACCAGGCCCACCCCCCTGCACTGGCTCGCCACGGCGACCGCGATGGCCGCTGTGGTCGCTCTCGCGGGTCTCGTCCAGCCGGGTGACGCATCCGGCTCACAGGCCCAGGGGCCGCCGATCAGCCGGGCGGCGCCGTCACGGGCGCGCCACCTGCCGCCTCCCGACCCCTCGGCCGTCCGCTTCCCGCTGGGCTGCGGCCCCGTGGGCACGGTGGTCACGGCAAGGGCGAGCGGTGACCTCGACGGCGACGGCGTGCGCGAGACCGTGGCCGCGGTCCGGTGCGACTCGGCGTCCGGGACCCCGCCGAGCGCGATCTACGTCCTCAACCGCACCCGGGCCGGCGCCCCGCGCGTCGTGGCGACGCTGCTGAGCGCGGACGCCGGCGAGACCGTGGGCAAGCAGTTCACGATCAAGAACCGTGCCGTGCTGGCGACCCTGCTGGGCTACTCGGACCAGAACGTGCCGAGGTGCTGCCCCGACGTCCAGGACAGGGTTTCGTGGGTCTGGCGCAACAAGGCGTTCGTCCGCAGCGAACAGAGCAGCGGCAAGAGCATCTGACCCCTGACGCGCCGGCCTCAGGACGCGTCGGGCCCGCAGACCTCCACGCCGTCCGCAACGCGGCGTACGTGGATGCACTCGCCCGGGCACTCCTTCGCGGAGTCCACCACCTCGCGCAGCAGCGGCAGCGGCACGCGCGTGGCCGCGCCAGGGTCCTGCAGCAGCTCGTCGTCCGCGCTCTTCACGTAGGCCAGTCCGTCGATGTCGAGCTCGAAGACCTCGCGCGCGTACTGCGCGCAGATGCCGTCGCCCGTGCACAGATCCTGATCGATCCAGACCTCCAGCGGCCCCTGGGTCGCCAGGTCGTCGGTCGGGGCATCCTGCTGCACGCTCATCTCTCCTGCCGTTTCCCGCGTCTCACCGCGCCACCGTGCGACCCTGGTGGAACAAGTCGCGCCAGTCATGGCGGGTGTTGAACACTTCGACGATACAACCGGCCGCTTTCCGACGTCGCTGGGTGGGTATTTGCCTGGCGTGAGGGAGAGCGCAAGGGTGAAGATCGGACAGAGCCCTTCAGTCTTTGTGATCTAGGGGTTTCAATCATCACCCACCCAGGTAGGGTCAGGAAGCGTCCAGCTCCCCTTGGAGGAGGTGAGGACCGTGGCAGCCCACGACGACGACATCAACCGCGGCATCCGGCCCGGGCGGGGGTCCGAGGACCCAGCAGGCCAGGTTGCCTATCTTGAGCAGGAAATCGCCGTCCTGCGCCGCAAGCTCGCCGACTCTCCGCGGCACACGAGGATTCTCGAGGAGAGAATCGTCGAGCTGCAGACGAACCTGGCGGGCGTGTCCGCGCAGAACGAGCGGCTCGCAGGCACGCTGCGTGAGGCCCGCGACCAGATCGTGGCCCTCAAGGAGGAGGTCGACCGGCTGGCGCAGCCGCCCGCCGGTTTCGGCGTCTTCCTGCAGGCGAACGAGGACGACACGGCCGACATCTTCACCGGGGGCCGCAAACTCCGTGTCAACGTCAGCCCAGGCGTGGAGCTCGACGAGCTCAGGCGCGGCCAGGAGGTCATGCTCAACGAGGCGCTCAACGTGGTCGAGGCCATGGAGTTCGAGCGCCAGGGCGACATCGTCACCCTCAAGGAGATCCTCGAGGACGGCGAGCGCGCCCTCGTCATCGGCCACACCGACGAGGAGCGTGTCGTCAAGCTCGCCGAGCCCCTGATGGACCTCACCATCAGGCCGGGCGACGCCCTGCTGCTCGAACCGCGCTCCGGGTACGTCTACGAGGTCGTGCCGAAGAGCGAGGTCGAGGAGCTCGTCCTCGAAGAGGTCCCCGACGTCGACTACAAGAAGATCGGCGGCCTCGGCGGGCAGATCGAGCTGATCCGCGACGCCGTCGAGCTCCCGTACCTCTACCCCGACCTGTTCAAGGAGCACGAGCTCAGGCCGCCGAAGGGCATCCTGCTCTACGGGCCCCCCGGATGCGGAAAGACGCTCATCGCGAAGGCCGTCGCGAATTCGCTCGCCAAGAAGGTCGGCGAAGTGACCGGCCGGCCGGCGGGGAAGAGCTATTTCCTGAACATCAAGGGCCCGGAACTCCTCAACAAGTACGTCGGTGAGACCGAGCGCCACATCCGGCTCGTCTTCCAGCGCGCCAGGGAGAAGGCGAGCGAGGGCACGCCCGTCATCGTCTTCTTCGACGAGATGGAATCCCTCTTCCGCACCCGTGGTTCCGGTGTCAGCTCGGACGTGGAGAACACCATCGTCCCCCAGCTGCTCGCCGAGATCGACGGCGTGGAGGGTCTTGAGAACGTCATCGTCATCGGCGCGTCCAACCGCGAGGACATGATCGACCCGGCCATCCTCCGCCCGGGCCGGCTCGACGTGAAGATCAAGATCGAGCGCCCCGACGCGGAGGCCGCCAAGGACATCTTCGCCAAGTACCTCACGGCCTCCCTGCCGCTGCACGCGGACGATCTCGCGGAACACCGCGACTCGCCCGACGCGGCGGTGCACGCGATGATCCAGACCGTCGTGGAGCAGATGTACGCCGAGTCCGAGGAGAACCGCTTCCTCGAAGTGACGTACGCCAACGGGGACAAGGAAGTCCTGTACTTCAAGGACTTCAACTCCGGCGCCATGATCGAGAACATCGTGGGCCGTGCCAAGAAGATGGCCATCAAGGAATTCCTCGACCACGACCAGAAGGGCATCCGCGTCTCCCACCTCCTCCAGGCCTGCGTGGACGAGTTCAAGGAGAACGAGGACCTGCCGAACACCACGAACCCCGACGACTGGGCCCGCATCTCCGGCAAGAAGGGCGAGCGGATCGTCTACATCCGCACCCTCGTCACCGGAAAGCAGGGCGCAGACACGGGGCGCTCCATCGACACGGTGGCGAACACCGGTCAGTACCTGTAGGACGAAGACCCGGCTGCGGATGTCCTCCCGGGCATCCGCAGCCGGTTGCTTTACCCCGGAAATACCATCTCACCAGGCCGACGTTTCAAATGATCTCCCCGCGAGGCCCGCGGCGCTCTAGGCTCGGTACCTGAGCGCCACGCCCCCAGGGGGCGCCGCCGCCGGGCAAGGAGGGCCGCATGACCGTACGGCGAGTAATGGGCATCGAGACGGAGTACGGGATCTCCGTGCCCGGCCACCCGAACGCCAATGCCATGCTCACCTCGTCCCAGATCGTCAACGCGTACGCGGCGGCGATGCACCGCGCGCGGCGCGCGCGGTGGGACTTCGAGGAGGAGAACCCGCTGCGGGACGCCCGCGGCTTCGACCTCGCCAGGGACACGGCCGACTCGAGCCAGCTCACGGACGAGGACATCGGCCTGGCCAACGTCATCCTGACCAACGGCGCGCGCCTCTACGTCGACCACGCCCATCCGGAGTACAGCTCGCCGGAGATCACCAACCCGCGCGACGCCGTCCTGTGGGACAAGGCGGGGGAGCGCATCATGGCGGAGGCCGCCGAGCGTGCGGCCCAGCTGCCGGGCGCGCAGCCGATCCACCTGTACAAGAACAACACCGACAACAAGGGCGCCTCCTACGGCACCCACGAGAACTACCTCATGCGGCGCGAGACCCCGTTCTCGGACATCGTGCGCCACCTGACGCCGTTCTTCGTCTCCCGCCAGGTCGTCACGGGCGCCGGCCGCGTCGGCATCGGGCAGGACGGCCGCGACCACGGCTTCCAGCTCAGCCAGCGCGCCGACTACTTCGAGGTCGAGGTGGGCCTGGAGACGACGCTCAAGCGGCCCATCATCAACACGCGCGACGAGCCGCACTCGGACGCGGAGCGCTACCGCAGGCTGCACGTGATCATCGGGGACGCGAACCTCTCCGAGATCTCGACGTACCTCAAGCTCGGCACGACGTCCCTGGTCCTCGCCATGATCGAGGACGGCTTCATCAACGTCGACCTCGCGGTCGACCAGCCCGTGCGCACGCTGCACGCGGTCTCGCACGACCCCTCGCTGCGCCACCTCGTCACGCTCCGCAGCGGCCGCACGCTGACGGCCGTGCAGCTCCAGATGGAGTACTACGAGCTCGCGAGGAAGTACGTCGAGGAGAAGTACGGCGCCGACGCGGACGAGCAGACGCGCGACGTGCTCGGCCGCTGGGAGGACACGCTCAACCGCCTGGAGCGCGATCCGATGAGCCTGTCGGGCGAGCTGGACTGGGTGGCCAAGCGCGAGCTGCTCGAGGGCTACCGTCGCAGGGACTCCCTCGACTGGGACGCGGCGCGGCTGCACCTCGTCGACCTGCAGTACGCCGATGTGCGCCCGGAGAAGGGCCTGTACAACCGTCTGGCGGCCCGCGGGAAGATGAAGCGGCTGCTGGACGAGCAGGACGTCGAGCGGGCCAGGACGAACCCGCCCGAGGACACCAGGGCCTACTTCAGGGGCCGGTGCCTCGACCAGTACGCGGAGGACGTCGCGGCGGCCTCCTGGGACTCGGTCATCTTCGACCTGCCGGGCAGGGACTCGCTCCAGCGCGTTCCCACCCTGGAACCGTTGCGCGGTACACGCACCCATGTGAAGGAGCTCCTGGACCGCTGCCGCACGGCGGAAGACCTGGTCCGGGTGCTGTCCGGGCACTGAAAAAGGCTGAAAGGGCCCGCCGCAGGGAATCATGGAGGTAGGCCCCTGGCGTTGTACGACAACGGGGCCTTCTCCGGATCCTGCGGATAGGGTCTGATCTTGAGAGCAACGAAGGTCACATCGAGCGGGGCGAACCGAGCGGGGTGAGGGAAATGGCGACCAGGGACACCGACGGCGGCCAGCAGAAGGCGACGCGTTCCACGGAGGAGACCGAGGAGCAGGCGCAGGAGGCGCAGGGCTCCGAGGACCTCAAGGAGCGTCAGGAGAAGCTCTCCGACGACGTGGACTCCGTCCTGGACGAGATCGACGACGTCCTCGAGGAGAACGCCGAGGACTTCGTGCGGAGCTTCGTGCAAAAGGGCGGACAGTAGTCACACGGGTGAACGGGCCGGAGGAGGGGTGCTCCCGCTGCCGGGGGCACCCCTCGTCCTCCCGAATCGCTGGTGGATCACCGCCCGTGGGCGGGTAGGGTCCGTGGCGTACTGTGCTTCAACTGCAATGCGGCAGGCGGCACGTGGGGAGCCGATCACGACGCCTTGCGCCGTGCCGCCGCACATCTGGAGGGAAACGCGTGGAAGCCAATACTCGTGACACCGGGCGTCTACCAGCTGCCTTCCTGACGCCGGGGTCGTCTTCCTTCATGGACTTCCTCGGCGACCACTCGCCGGACCTGCTGCCCGGCAAGCGCTCGCTGCCGCCGCTGCAGGGCGCCGTCGAGGCGCCGCACGGCACGACGATCGTCGCGGTGACGTTCCCCGGCGGCGTGGTGCTCGCCGGTGACCGGCGGGCGACGATGGGCAACATGATCGCCCAGCGGGACATCGAGAAGGTCTTCCCCGCTGACGAGTACTCGGCGGTGGGCATCGCCGGCACGGCCGGGCTCGCCGTGGAGATGGTCAAGCTCTTCCAGCTGGAGCTCGAGCACTTCGAGAAGGTCGAGGGCGCGCAGCTCTCCCTGGAGGGCAAGGCCAACCGCCTCTCCACGATGATCAGGTCCAACCTCGCCATGGCGATGCAGGGCCTCGCCGTCGTGCCGGTGTTCGCGGGCTACGACGTGGACCGCGGCAAGGGCCGCATCTTCTCCTACGACGTCACGGGCGGCCGGTCGGAGGAGACCGGCTACGCCTCCACCGGCTCGGGTTCGGTCTTCGCGCGCGGGGCCATGAAGAAGCTCTACCGCGACGACCTGACGCAGGAGCAGGCGACCACGCTCGTCGTGCAGGCGCTCTACGACGCGGCGGACGAGGACTCGGCGACGGGCGGGCCCGACGTGGCGCGCAAGATCTACCCGATCGTCACAGTGATCACGGAGGACGGCTTCAGGCGCCTGTCCGACGACGAGATGGCGGCCATCGCACGCGCTGTCCTCGAGCACCGGCTCGAACAGCCCGACGGACCGCGCGCCGCGCTGCTGTGAAGGCACCGCTGTGAGAGTGAATCAGCCACTGACAGAAAGGGACGGATAGCCGGTGTCGACGCCGTTCTATGTCTCACCCCAGCAGGCCATGGCCGACCGGGCGGAGTACGCCCGCAAGGGCATCGCCCGGGGCCGCAGCCTGGTCGTGCTCCAGTACGCCGACGGCATCGTCTTCGTCGGCGAGAACCCGTCCCGTGCCCTGCACAAGTTCAGCGAGATCTACGACCGGATCGGCTTCGCGGCCGCCGGCAAGTACAACGAGTACGAGAACCTGCGCATCGGCGGTGTGCGCTACGCCGACCTGCGCGGATACACGTACGACCGCGACGACGTGACGGCCCGTGGGCTCGCCAACGTCTACGCCCAGACACTCGGCACGATCTTCTCCAGCGCGGGTGAGAAGCCCTACGAGGTCGAGCTCGTGGTCGCCGAGGTCGGCGCGACGCCCGACGGCGACCAGATCTACCGGCTGCCGCACGACGGCTCGATCGTCGACGAGCACGGCTCCGTCGCGGTGGGCGGCAGCTCCGAGCAGATCAGCTCCTACCTGGATCAGCGCCACCGCGAGGGCATGACGCTCGCGGAGGCGCTCAAGCTGGCCGTGCAGGCGCTGTCCCGCGACACCAACGGCGGCGAGCGGGAGATCCCCGCCGAGCGGCTCGAAGTGGCCGTCCTCGACCGCACGCGCCCGCAGCAGCGCAAGTTCAGCCGGATCGTGGGCGCGCGGCTCGCGCGCCTGCTGTCGGAGGAGGGCGCGCCCACGGCCCCGTCGGACACCCCGGACGACGAGGGACCGAAGGGCGCCGGCTCCGCCACCACGGAGGACGACGCGTAGCGCACGCGACCCCAGCGGTGCCCCGGCCGCCCCGCGCGGCCGGGGCACCGGCTTGTCCGCGGGCGCTTTACCGCGCAGGCGCCGCCGTCGACCCGCGCACCACGAGGCGTACGGGCAGGTCGCCGGCCTCCGGCTCGCGGCCGTCGAGCACGGCGAGTAGCGCCTCCATGCCGCGCTCGCCGACCCGCTCGGCCGGCAGGCCGACCGTGGTGAGCTCGGGCTCGACGGCGGTGGCGAGCGTCAGGTCGTCGAACCCGGTGACGGACACGTCGCCGGGGACGCGCAGGCCCAG
Source organism: Streptomyces montanisoli (assembly GCF_017813245.1). GTDB lineage: Bacteria > Actinomycetota > Actinomycetes > Streptomycetales > Streptomycetaceae > Streptomyces > Streptomyces montanisoli. Next base: position 27,686 of record NZ_JAGIQL010000018.1, on the reverse strand, counting down.
GCGGCGCAGCGCCTTGCAGGCCCCCGCGGCCAGGATGTCGTCGTCGCACACGATCGCGGTCGGACGTGGCCCCGTGCCCGCCACAGCGGCGGTGACGGCCTCGCGGGCCGCCGTCACGTCGAGGGCGGAGCGTGCCGAGCGCAGCCGTGCGCCCGCCGCGCGCGCGGCCCGCCGCAGCGCGTCGGCGCGCACGTCGAACGTCCAGGACGGCACGGCGGAGCCGAGGTGCAGCACCTCGCGGTGGCCGAGGCCGAGCACATGGGCGGCGACCTGCCGCATGCCGTCCGCGATGTCGAGGTTGACGCAGGCGGCGGGGCCCGGCGCCGCCGGGTCGCTGTCCAGCATGACCAGCGGCAGCCGGCTGCCGCGGATGGCGGCCGGGGCGTCGGCGGCCATGGAGGAGGCGATGACGCCGTCGAGCGCGGTGCGGCCCGGGTCGAAGGGGCTCACGGCCGGGCCGACCCCGGCGGGGGACGGGTAGAGGACCACGCCGAAGCCGTGCGCCACGGCCACGGCCGCCGCGCCCGTGTAGACACGCGCGAAGAAGTCGTTGGTCAGCGCCGGCACGACCAGGAGCGCCGTGCCCGTCGTGCCGAGGCGCAGGCTGCGCGCGGCCAGGTTGGGCCGGTAGCCGAGGGCGCCGGCCGCGTCGCGTACCTGGCGCGCGGTGCGCTCCGAGACGCGGCCGCGCCACTTCCCGCCGAGCACGAGGGAGACCGTGGCCTGCGAGACGCCCGCGGTGCGCGCCACGTCCTTGCTGGTGGGCCTGGCGGCGTGCTGGGTCATGGCGCCTCCTCTCCTGCGCCGGCCGGTGGACCGGGCGCCGGCGCTCATGGTACGTATGGACGGCGTCGTTATACGTAACACGTCAGCCTGCGGCACCCGACCGCGCGACGCACGACCAGGGGAGGGCCGAGGCCGTGGGAGCCACCGGATACGTGGAGCTGCTGCGCGCTCCGCACGCGGCGAGGCTGCTCGCCGGCACGCTGGTGGGCAGGCTGCCGGGCGCCACGGCCCCGATCGCCGTGGTGCTGTTCGCGCGGGCGGACGGCGGCAGCTACAGCGTCGCCGGCGCGCTCGCCGCCGCGTACGGGCTCGCCAACGCCGTCGGCCAGCCGCTCCTCGGCCGCGCCGTCGACCTGTACGGGCAGCCGCGCGTCCAGCTGCCGGCCGCCCTCGTGTCGGCGCTCGGCATGGTGCTGCTCGTCGCGGTGGGCACCGGATCGCCGGCGGCGGCCTTCGCGGCCGTCGCGGTCGCCGGTCTGTGCACCCCGCCGCTGGAGGGCGGGCTGCGCGCCCTGTGGCCCGGCGTGCTCGGCCGCGAGGACCGGGTGCACCGCGCGTACGCGCTGGACGCCGTCGCCCAGGAGGTCATGTTCACGGTCGGCCCCCTGCTGGTCACCGCCCTTGTCGCGCTGCGCTCCCCGGCCGCGGCGCTGCTGGTGCTGAACGCCGTGGGCGTTCTCGGCGCCCTGTCCGTGGTGGTCTCCCGTCCCTCCCGCGCCTGGCGGTCCGCCGAACGGCGGGCGCACTGGCTCGGCGCGCTGCGCTCGCCCGGGCTGCTTGCGCTGCTTGGCGCCTTCCTGTTCGTCGGGGCCGCGCTCGGCTCGATCACCGTCGCGGGGGTGGCGTACGCGGACGGCCAGGGCCGCGAGTCCGTCTACGGCTGGCTGATGGCGGCCCTCGGCCTCGGCGCCCTGCTGGGCGGGGCGGTCTACGGCGCCCGGCGCTGGACGGGCCCGCCGGAGCGCAGGCTGCGGGTGATCGTGGCGCTGCTCGCGGTGTGCTACCTGCCGCTGGTGCTGACGCCAGGCGCGGTCACGATGACGCTGCTCTCGATGGTGGCCGGCGTCTTCCTGGCGCCCGCGCTCGCGTGCGCGTTCATCGTGGTGGACCGGCAGGCCCCGGCAGGCACCGTCACCGAGGCCTTCTCCTGGCTCGTGACGACGTTCGGGGTGGGCTCGGCGCTCGGCACGGGCGTCGCGGGCCCGGTGGCCCAGCACGCCGGCACGTCCGCCGGCTTCGCGGTCGCGGGGGCCGCCGGGCTCTGCGCCCTGCTCGTGCTGGCCGCCACCCCGCGGGTACTCGCAGGCAGGCACGTGGACGGCAATGCGGCGGCCCGATCGGAAAATGATCCAAGTGACGCGCCCGAACACGGTTTCAGCACAGGCCATCAGGCGTAATGTTCAGACATGGACCGCCGCATTTTCGGGCTGGAGAACGAGTACGGCGTCACGTGCACGTTCAGGGGACAGCGCCGACTGTCACCTGACGAAGTGGCGCGCTACCTCTTCCGCCGTGTCGTGTCATGGGGCCGTAGCAGCAATGTGTTCCTGCGCAACGGTGCCCGCCTCTACCTCGACGTCGGTTCGCATCCGGAATACGCCACCCCGGAATGCGACAACGTGACCGAGTTGGTCACGCACGACAAAGCCGGTGAGCGGATTCTGGAAGGCCTGCTCGTCGACGCGGAACGGCGCCTGCACGAGGAGGGAATCGCGGGCGACGTCTATCTCTTCAAGAACAACACCGATTCGGCGGGAAACTCCTACGGCTGCCACGAGAACTATCTCGTGGCGCGCCACGGCGAGTTCTCCCGGCTCGCCGACATCCTCATCCCGTTCCTCGTCACGCGCCAGCTGCTGTGCGGGGCCGGCAAGGTGCTGCAGACCCCGCGCGGAGCCGTCTACTGCGTGAGCCAGCGCGCCGAGCACATCTGGGAGGGCGTCAGCTCGGCGACGACGCGCTCACGGCCGATCATCAACACGCGCGACGAGCCGCACGCGGACGCCGAGCGCTACCGCAGGCTGCACGTGATCGTCGGCGACTCGAACATGTCGGAGACGACCACCCTCCTCAAGGTCGGCGCCACCGACCTGGTCCTGCGCATGATCGAGGCGGGGACGGTGATGCGCGACCTCACGCTGGAGAACCCCATCAGGGCGATCCGCGAGGTCAGCCACGACATCACAGGACGGCGCAAGGTACGCCTGGCCAGCGGGCGCGAGGCGTCCGCGCTCGAGGTGCAGCGCGAGTACTACGAGAAGGCCGTCGACTTCGTCGAGCGCCGCGACATCCGCACCGGCACGGTGGACCAGGTGCTGGAACTGTGGGGCCGCACGCTCGACGCGATCGAGACCGAGGACCTCGACAAGATCGCCACCGAGATCGACTGGGTCATGAAGTACAAGCTCATCGAGCGCTACCGCGCCAAGCACGACATGACCATGTCGCACCCGAGGGTCGCGCAGATAGACCTCGCCTACCACGACATCCACCGCCGCCGCGGGCTCTACTACCTGCTGGAGAAGAAGGGCCAGGCCGCGCGCGTCGCCAACGACCTGCGAATCTTCGAGGGCAAGTCGGTGCCGCCGCAGACCACGAGGGCGCGGCTGCGCGGCGACTTCATCCGCAGGGCGCAGGAGCAGCGGCGGGACTTCACCGTCGACTGGGTGCACCTGAAGCTGAACGACCAGGCGCAGCGCACCGTGCTGTGCAAGGACCCGTTCCGCTCCGTGGACGACCGGGTGGAGAAGCTGATCGCGGGGATGTGACGGCGCTCGCTGTCGTCGCCCCGCCCGCGTGGGCCCCGTACGAGTGCGTACGGGGCCCACGCGTCTGATGCGGGAATGACAGATGAGGGAAGAGTCGTAGAGTGGGCCGCCACCGGAAGACAACCACCTACCCCCACGAGGACACACTGTGCGACGCAGTCTTGCAGCCCTGCTCATCGTGCCGGCCTTGGTGCTGACCGCTGCCTGCAGCGGCGACAACTCCAAGAAGAAGGACGATGCGGCGTCGTCGGCTGCGCCCAGCCCGAGCGCGTCCGCACCCGCACCGCCCAAGCCGGTCTCCTCCGACAGCCCGATGCCCACCGTGACGGGATCGGCCGGCAAGAAGGCCGATATCAGCGTCCCGAAGTCGTCCAAGCCGACCGGCAAGTTCGTCGTCCACACCCTCTCCCAGGGCTCCGGCCCGGCGATCAAGAAGAACCAGCTGGTGATGGCCGACTTCACCGTGAAGGTGTGGGGCGGCAAGGAACTCGGCAGCTCCTACGACAAGGGCGCGGCGCCGCAGCTCGTGCCCGCGGGCTCGAAGAGCATCATCCCCGCGTTCTCGCAGAGCGTCGTGGGCCAGAAGGTCGGCAGCCGCGTCCTGGTGGTGGCACCGCCGTCCGCGGCCTTCGGCAGCCAGGGCAACCAGCAGCTCGGCGTGAAGGGCACCGACACCCTCGTCTTCGTGCTCGACGTCAAGAAGACCCTGCCGAGCAAGGTGTCCGGGTCGCAGGCGTCCATCCCGAAGTCGCTGCCGCAGGTCAACGCCGACAAGGCGGCGCCGGCGACCATCTCCGTGCCGAAGGCCGACCCGCCGAAGGACCTCGTCGACAAGGTGCTGATCCCGGGCAAGGGCGCCACGGTCAAGAAGGGCCAGACCGTCTACATCCAGTACAGCGGCACGGCGTGGAAGCCCAACGAGGGCAAGTCCGACGCCAAGCTGTTCGACAGCTCGTGGAACACCGGCGTCCCGCTGGCCACCAGCATCGGCACCGGCGCGGTCGTCAAGGGCTGGGACCAGGGCATCGTGGGCCAGAAGGTCGGCAGCCGCCTGCTGCTGGTGATCCCGCCGAGCCTCGGCTACGGCAGCCAGTCGCCGAGTCCGGACCTGCCGAAGAACTCGACCCTCGTCTTCGTGGTGGACATCCTCGGGGCGAAGTAGGACGGCGACGCACCGGCCTGTAAGACTTGGCCGGTTCAGCAGACCCATCGAGTACCGAGTACCGAGTACACCGTGCGAGGAGCAGTTCAGTGAAGAACGAGAAGCCCGAGGTCGACTTCCCCGGCGGCGAACCGCCCGCCGACCTGGAGATCAAGGACCTCTGGGAGGGGGACGGCGCCACGGCCAAGGCCGGTGACATGGTCTCCGTCCACTACGTGGGTGTGGCGTTCTCCAGCGGCGAGGAGTTCGACTCCTCCTGGAACCGCGGCCAGCCGCTCCAGTTCAAGCTCGGCATCGGCCAGGTCATCGCCGGCTGGGACAAGGGCGTGCAGGGCATGAAGGTCGGCGGACGCCGCCAGCTCATCATCCCGGCCCACCTCGCCTACGGCGACCAGGGCGCCGGGCGCAGCATCGGCCCCGGCGAGACGCTGATCTTCGTGTGCGATCTGGTCGCCGTCTGATCATTTGCGTTCACCCGAGGGCCCGTGCCGGTCGGCGCGGGCCCTCGGCTTTTCCCCGCGGACCCGGGGGCGGTACCGTCGACCGGCACAGGACCACACGAAAGGGCGTCGATGGCCATTGCCAAGGCGGAGCGGCTGATGAACCTGGCGCTGTGTCTGCTCGGGGCCCGGCGCCCCCTCAGCAAACGCGAGTTGCGCGGCTCCATCGAGGCATACCTGGAAGCGGGAACCGACGACGGCTTCAACCGCATGTTCGAGCGGGACAAGGACGACCTGCGCGAACTCGGCCTCGTCATCGACACGGTCGAGGCGGTCGACGGCGACACCGGCTACGTCGCCCGCAGGGACAGCAACCGGCTGCCCGCCATCACCCTGGACGCCGAGGAGGCGGCCGCGCTCGGCGTCGCCGCCCGCGTCTGGCAGCAGGCGCGCCTCGCGGGCGCGGCGAGCGGCGCCCTGCAGAAGCTGCGCGCGGCCGGCATGCCGGAGGCCGAGGACGCGTACGAGGCGCAGCACAGCGCGCTCGAACCCCGCATCCCCGCCCACGAGGCCGCGTTCGAGCCGCTGATGCTCGCCTGCCGCGACCGGCGCCCCGTCGTCTTCGACTACCGCAAGTCCAGCGCGGCCCACACCGAGCAGCGCCAGGTCGAGCCGTGGACGCTGGAGTGCTGGCGCGGCCACTGGTACCTGGCCGGGTTCGACCGCGACCGCGGCGCCGAGCGGGTGTTCCGGCTCTCCCGGATCAGCGGCAGGGTCCGCTCCAGGGCCGGCTCGTTCACCGCGCCCGTGCCCGACGCCTCGACGGTCCGCGAGACGGTGGAGGCCTGGGCGGGGGAGACCGCGACCAGGTCGGCGCTGATCCGGCTGCGCGCCGGCTGCGGCTACCCGCTGCGTGCCAAGGCGCTCACCTCGCGCGCCCTCGGCGACGGCTGGGACGAGCTGGAGATCCCGTACGGGCACGGACTCGACGCGTGGCTCGTCGAGTTCGGCCCCGACGTGGTCGTGCAGGAGCCCGCGGACCTGCGGGCCGACGTCGTGGACCGGCTGCGCGCCGTGGCCAAGGGCTGAAGGGGCGGGTTCACATGGCCACCACCAATGCGAACGCCATCGACAGGACCAGGAGGATGCTGTCGCTCGTCACCTACCTGCGCGAGCGGCCGGGCGCCCGGGTCTCCGACGTCGCCAGGGCCTTCGGCATCAGTGAGGACGAGCTCATCTCCGACCTGGACGTCCTGCCCATGTGCGGCACCAGCTTCCGCGGCGGCGACCTCCTCGACATCGACACCGACGGCGACCGCATCTGGTGGCACAACGCGGACGACGTGGCCGAGCCGCTGCGCCTCGCCGCCGACGAGGCCACCGCGCTGCTCGTTGCCGCACGGGCCGTCGCGACCCTGCCGGGGCTGCGGGAGGGCGACAAGCAGGCGCTGCTGCGTGCCACCGCCAAGCTGGAGGCCGCGGCGGGCGAGGCCGCGGGCGCGAGCTCACGGCTCTCCGTGACGTTCGAGTCCGAGGGCGGCGTCTTCGCCGACGTCGACCGCGCCATCTCGGAACGCCGCAGGCTGTGGCTGCGCTACTACTCGCCTGCGCGCGACGAGCTGACGGAGCGCGAGGTCGACCCGATCCGGCTGTTCGCCGTCGGCCACACCTACATGGAGGCGTGGTGCCGCCTCTCCGAGGCGCGCCGCACCTTCCGGCTCGACCGGGTCGCCGAGATCAAGCTGCTCGACGCCGTGTCGGCGCCGCCCGAGATCGAACCGCGAGACCTGTCGGAGGGACTCGTCCAGCCGTCCGCCGACGACCCCGAGGTGGTGGTCGAGGTGGGTCCTGGCGGCCGCTGGGTCGCCGAGTACTACCCCCACGACAGCGCGGAGGAACTCCCCGACGGAGGCCTGCGCATCACGCTGCGCACCCCCGCGCCCGCTTCGCTGCGCCGCCTCGCGCTGCGGCTCGGCGGCGAAGGGCGCATCGTCTCCCCGCCCGACCTCGCGGACAGCGCACGGCGGGCGGCCCGCGACGCGCTCGCCGCCTACGACGCACCCGCCGCCTACGACGCACCCGCCGCCTTCGACGCGCCCCACTCCCACGGCGCACCCGACGCCACCGTCGCCCACGAGACGTCCGCGGGACCCGACGCCGCCGGCCGAGCCTGAGGAGACCTGGAACATGCCCCCCACGCCCGAAGCCTCCGACCTGCCGGCACCCTCTCAGGACGCTTCGGAGCCGGAGTACGGGCTCACGGCCGTCGCCCCCATACGCTTCAAGGTCGCCTGCCCCGAGTGCCGCGCCGGCTTCGAACTTCCCGGTGACGCGTTCCTGCTGGCGATCGGCGCCAGCAGGCGCACCACGACCTACTCGTTCAGCTGCCCGCGGTGCGACGCGTCCATACGCAAGCCGGCGGGCCGGCGGATCGTGGAGCTGCTGACGCAGGGCGGCGTCAGGACGCTGCGCCTGCACACCGCCGACGGCCCTGGCGGGCAGGGCTGAGCGGATCCACTAGGCTCTGCCCATGCTCTGGCCCATGCTCGCCGTCGCCCTCGGGTTCTGCGGGATCGCCGTACTCGGCGTCCTCGCCGTCCGCGTCTTCCTCGAAGTGCGGCGCCTCGGCGACCAGGTGGCCCGAACGAGTGAGCGCGTCACCCGGGCCGCCGAGGACCTGGAGCGCGCCGCCGGCCGGCTCGCCGCGTCGGGGGAGGCACTGCGGTAGACGGGGTATGTCGGCTACGCCCCCTCCTGCAACGCACGTTCGGCAGGTACGCTGGCCGTCGTGGCCCAGCGAGCGAGGCATGGGCCGCGCGTGGAAATCCGCACAGGGATTGCCTGGGATTCACCCCTGGGCGTTACGATCCTTGCGTAGGACACTGGTCGGGCACCCGTCTGTCCGGTGTGACGCAGGCCCCCATGCCGCCTCGGTGAGAAGGTAACCAGTTATGTTCGGAAGGCTCGGCGCCCCCGAGATCATTCTCATCCTCGTCGTGATCGTCCTGCTGTTCGGTGCGAAGAAGCTCCCGGACATGGCGCGCTCCCTCGGCAAGTCGGCCCGCATCCTCAAGAGCGAGGCCAAGGCGATGAAGTCCGACCAGGGCAAGACCGCCCCGGCCGACCCGCCCAACGACGTCCAGGACGTCCAGCGGACCATCAAGGCCGCCCCCGGCGACACCACCACCGCCCGCCCGGTCACCGAGCCGTCGGAGAGCACGCAGCGCTGACCGCGTACACCAGGGCCGGAGCGGCCGCGCCTCACGCGTGAGTCCGCCGCACGAGATGGGGAAGTGGGTTGGCCAAGTCCGCCCGTACGCAAGCGCGGGATGACGAGGGGCGCATGCCCCTCGTGGAGCACCTGCGTGAGCTGCGCAACAGGTTGGCGAAGGGCCTCCTGGCCATCATCGTCGTCGCGTGCGTCGCCGCGTATTTCTACAACGACATCATCAACTTCTTCACGGACCCCATCCTCGGGTCCGTCGGCTGCAAGGGCGACTTCACCTCGCTGGCCCGCACCAAGGGTGAGGCGTGCGCCAACGTCACGATGGACGGCCTGATCGCGCCGTTCTCCCTGGCGCTGAAGGTGTCCCTGATGGCGGGTGTCGTGTGTGCGTCACCGGTCTGGCTGTACCAGCTCTGGGCGTTCGTCGCGCCGGGCCTGCACCGGCACGAGAAGAAGTACGCCCTCGCCTTCGTCGGCACGGGCGTGCCGCTCTTCTTCCTCGGCGCCCTCTTCGCCTACGAGGTGCTGCCGACCACCGCGAAGGTGCTCCTCGGCTTCACGCCGGACCACGTCGCCAACCTGCTGCCGCTGGACGAGCTGCTGGATCTCGTGACGCGCATGGTCGTCGTCTTCGGCCTCTCCTTCGAGATGCCGCTGCTGCTCGTCATGCTCAACTTCGTCGGCATCCTCTCCGGCAAGCGCATGATCGGCTGGTGGCGGATCATGATCATGGGCATCACGGTGTTCGCCGCCGTGGCCACGCCCAGCACCGACCCGCTGTCCATGCTGGTCCTCGCCGGCCCGATCTGGGTCCTGTACTTCGCCGCCTGCTTCGTCGCCCTGACGAACGACCGGCGCAAGCGCCGCATCGAGGAGGCGGGACCGGCCGACGACGAGGCCTCCGCCCTCGACCTGGACCCCGAGGACGTGGACACCGCCCCGCCGATCACCACGCCCGCGCTGCCCGAACAGGCCGACGCGGCCGGCACCCACCGGGTCAACGGCTACGACGACGTCACCTGACGCACCACGCGGCGCCACGCGTTTCCCGAGGCCGGGGCCCTTGCGGCTCCGGCCTCGCGCGCGTCACGGCGCGCCCGGGACGCCGCCGCGAGCGGTACGAAAGTCCGAGGTGAGTGTCGGAGGCGGCGGGTAGGCTCGTGAGCGAGATGACAGAGGACCTTTCTCCCGCCGAGCGCTACGCCGCCGCCCGCATCCGCGCCGCCGTGCAGGCCACCGCGCTCGCCCCGTTCCGTGAGATGTACGAGTTCGGCCTCGACCCCTTCCAGATCGAGGCGTGCCAGGCACTGGAGGCAGGGAAGGGCGTGCTGGTCGCCGCGCCCACCGGATCAGGCAAGACGATCGTCGGCGAGTTCGCCGTGCACCTGGCCCTCAAGGAGGGCCGCAAGTGCTTCTACACCACGCCGATCAAGGCGCTGTCCAACCAGAAGTACGCCGACCTCGCGAGCCGCTACGGCCCCGAGAAGGTGGGCCTGCTCACCGGTGACAACAGCGTGAACGCCGACGCGCCGGTGGTCGTCATGACCACCGAGGTCCTGCGCAACATGCTCTACGCGGGCTCCCAGGCGCTCGGCGGCCTCGGCTACGTCGTGATGGACGAGGTGCACTACCTCTCCGACCGGTTCAGGGGCGCCGTGTGGGAAGAGGTGATCATCCACCTCCCCGAGTCGGTCACGCTGGTGTCTCTGTCGGCGACCGTGTCCAACGCCGAGGAGTTCGGCGACTGGCTGGACACCGTACGCGGCGACACGGCCGTCATCGTCTCCGAGCACCGCCCCGTCCCGCTGTGGCAGCACGTGCTCGCCGGGCGCCGCATGTACGACCTCTTCGAGGAGGAGACCGACCACGGCGGCCGCGGGCAGGGCAAGCGCGAGGTCAACCCCGACCTGGTCCGCATGGCCAGGATGGAGAACCAGCGCACGTACAACCCGCGCGAGCGGCGCCGCGGGAAGATGGTCCGCGAGGCCGACCGCGAGCGGGAGCGCAGGCGGCGCACCCGCGTCTGGACGCCGTCGCGGCCCGACGTCATCGAGCGCCTCGACGCGGAGGGCCTGCTCCCCGCGATCACGTTCATCTTCAGCAGGGCCGGCTGCGAGGCGGCCGTGCAGCAGTGCCTGTACGCGGGCCTGCGGCTCAACGACGAGGAGGCGCGCACGACGGTCCGGGAGATCGTCGAGGAGCGCACGTCCTCGATCCCGTCCGAGGACCTGCACGTCCTCGGCTACTACGAGTGGCTCGAAGGCCTGGAGCGCGGCATCGCCGCCCACCACGCGGGCATGCTGCCGACGTTCAAGGAGGTCGTCGAGGAGCTCTTCGTGCGCGGGCTCGTCAAGGCCGTGTTCGCGACGGAGACGCTGGCGCTCGGCATCAACATGCCGGCCCGTACGGTGATCCTTGAGAAGCTCGTCAAGTGGAACGGCGAGCAGCACGCGGACATCACGCCGGGCGAGTACACGCAGCTCACGGGGCGCGCGGGGCGCCGTGGCATCGATGTCGAGGGCCACGCGGTGGTGCTGTGGCAGCGCGGCATGGACCCGGGGGCGCTCGCGGGCCTCGCCGGCACCCGCACCTATCCGCTGCGCTCCAGCTTCCGCCCCTCCTACAACATGGCGGTCAATCTGGTCCACCAGTTCGGCCGGCACCGCTCGCGCGAGCTGCTGGAGACGTCGTTCGCGCAGTTCCAGGCCGACCGGTCGGTCGTCGGCATCTCCCGGCAGGTCCAGCGCAACGAGGAGGGACTCGCCGGTTACCGCGAGGGCATGACGTGCCACCTCGGGGACTTCGAGGAGTACGCGCGCATGCGCCGCGAGCTGAAGGACCGCGAGAACGAGCTGGCCAAGCAGGGCGCGGCGCAGCGCAGGGCGGCCGCGGCCACCTCGCTGGAGAAGCTCAGGCCCGGTGACGTGATCCACGTGCCGACGGGAAAGTTCGCCGGTCTCGCGCTGGTCCTCGACCCCGGCGTGCCCGCGGGCCGGGCGAACGGGCACCGCGGCCATGCGGGCGTCGAGTACCACGAGGGCCCCAGGCCCCTGGTGCTGACGGTGGAGCGGCAGGTCAAGCGGCTGGCGTCGATCGACTTCCCGGTGCCGGTCGAGCCGCTCGAGCGGATGCGCATCCCCAAGTCGTTCAACGCGCGCTCCCCGCAGTCGCGCCGCGACCTGGCGTCCGCGCTGCGCACCAAGGCGGGGCACATCGTGCCGGAACGCCACCGCAAGCAGCGTGCCGCGGCGGCGGACGACCGGGAGATCATCCGGCTGCGCACCGCGCTGCGCGCCCACCCGTGCCACGGGTGCGACGAGCGCGAGGACCATGCGCGGTGGGCGGAGCGCTACCACCGCCTGACGCGCGACACGCGCCAGCTCGAGCGGCGCATCGAGGGCCGCACGAACACCATCGCGCGTACGTTCGACCGCATCGTGGCGCTCCTCACGGAACTCGACTACCTGCGGGGCGACGAGGTCACCGAGCACGGGCGGCGGCTCGCCCGGCTGTACGGCGAGCTCGACCTGCTGGCGAGCGAGTGCCTGCGCGACGGCGTGTGGGAGGGCCTCGGCCCCGCGGAGCTCGCGGCGTGCGTCTCGGCGCTGGTCTTCGAGTCGCGCCAGAGCGACGAAGCGGTCGTGCCGAAGACGCCGTCGGGCCCGGCCAAGGCGGCGCTCGGCGAGATGGTGCGCATCTGGGGCCGCCTCGACGCGCTGGAGGAGGACTTCAAGATCAACCAGGCGGAGGGCGTCGGCCAGCGCGAGCCCGACCTCGGCTTCGCCTGGCCGGCGTACGCGTGGGCGTCGGGGCGCGGGCTCGACGAGGTGCTGCGCGAGGCGGAGATGCCCGCCGGCGACTTCGTGCGCTGGTGCAAGCAGGTCATCGACGTGCTGGGCCAGATCGCCGCAGCGGCGCCCTCGTCCGACGGCAGCACGGTCGCGAGGAACGCGCGCCGCGCGATCGACGGGATACGCCGCGGGGTGGTGGCGTACACCTCGGTAACCTGACCCTCCGCGGCGCGCGCCGCGTGCCGCGTGCAGGGTCGGCCCCGGTCCTGGCCGTTGGCGTCCCGAGCCGAGTCCCGGTGTTCGGCTGCCGGGGGAGCACGCGGGCTGAGTCGCGCCTGGCCGCAGTCACGGCTGCCGCCGTCGTGTCGGCCTCGGTCCTGGCCGCTGGCGTGCAGGGTCGCTCGTGCCGGGGTCTGGGCGGTCAAGCCCCGGTGAGGTACGGCTGGATCCGGTTGCCCGTCTCGAATCCCGAGGCCGCACGGCGGCGGTCAGGCCCGGTGCCCGGCCGCCCGCCGGGGCAGCGCCCGGGGCGAGGCACGTCCCGCCCGGGTGGGCTCTCGCCCGAGCGACGCCGGGTCGCAAGGGCGTCAGGGCTTGCGGGCTCGCAGGAAGCGGTCTCGGGCCTCCGACAGGTCCACGATCGGGTCCGGGTAGTCCAGCGCGGCGCGCTCCTTCTCGGGCAGGCGCCACGGCTGGTGGACCGCCGCGCCTTCCACGTCCGCGAGCTCCGGCACCCAGCGGCGCACGTACGCGCCCCGCGGGTCGAACCGCTTCGCCTGCGTGAGCGGGTTCAGCACCCGGTTGGGGCGGGTGTCCGTGCCCGTGCCCGCGACCCACTGCCAGTTCATCTGGTTGTTGGCGATGTCGCCGTCCACGAGCAGGTCGAGGAAGTGGCGGGCGCCCGTGCGCCAGTCCGCGTACAGCGTCTTGGTGAGGAAGCTCGCCACCAGCAGCCGGCCGCGGTTGTGCATCCACCCCTCGTGGCGCAGCTGCCGCATTGCGGCGTCCACGATCGGGTAGCCCGTGCGGCCCTGCCGCCACGCCTCGACCGCCGCCTCGGTGCCGGCGTCGTCGCGCCACCGGTCCCCGCGCTCGCGGTAGTCGGACCAGGACACCGCGGGCCGTGCCGCGAGCACCTGGTGGTGGAAGTCGCGCCAGGCCAGCTGCCGTACGAACGCGTCCGCCCCCGGGCCGCCCTTGCGCCGCGCCCGGTGCACCGACTCCGCGGGCGAGAGGCAGCCGAAGTGCAGGTAGGGGGAGAGACGTGACGTGGCGTCGCCCGGCAGGTCGTCGTGGCGGTCCTCGTAGTCCTCGACGCCGTCGCGCAGCCACGCCGTGAGCTTCGCGCGCGCCGCGCTCTCGCCGCCCTCGGGAACGCCGGGGGAGACGCCGGACACCGCGTCGCGGCGCGGCGGCGCGTCACCGTCGAGCGACGGCACGTCGATCGAACGGGGCGCGCCGAGAGCGTCCCGCACCCCCGCTTCCTGCCAGCGCCTGAAGTAGGGGGTGAACACCGCGAAGTGGTCGCCGGACGAGGGGGTCACCTGGCCGGGCGGGAGGGCCGTGACGACGGCGTCGTGCGCGTGCAGTGCGCAGTCCGTGCCGGACAGCGCCTCGCGCAGCCGCCTCTCGCGGTCCAGCGCGTACCGGCTGACTCCGGCCGCGACGTGGACCTCGCGCGCGCCGGTCTCCCCGGCCACCCGGCGCACCTCCGTCGCGGTGTCACCCGTCCGGACGACGAGCCGTCCGCCGCGCTCCCGCAGGCCCGCGTCGAGCGCGGCGAGGCAGTCGGCGAGGAAGGCGCGCCGGTTGGGCGCGTCGAACCCGGCCCGCGCGATGCCGCGGTCGAGGACGAACAGCGGGACCACCTGGTCCGCGGCGCGCAGCGCGGCGCGCAGCACCGGCTGGTCGTGCACGCGCAGGTCGGAGGTGAACAGGGCCACGGAAACGGTCATGGACGGCATCCTGCCGCCACTCGCACGGCCGGGCCCGCCGAGCCGGTCCCCTCGGCGTGGCTCACGGCGTGGCTCAGGCGCCGGCGGCGCCCTCCTGCTCCCGCTCCACCGCCGCGTTCCACTCACGCTTGACGGCGCGCCACGCCTCGTCCGTGTGGCCCTGGCGCCAGTAACCCGACACGGACAGCCGCTCCCGGGGCACCTGCCGCTCGTGGCGCAGGTGCCGGCGCAGGTCCTTGACGAACGCCGCCTCGCCGTGCACGAACGCGTGCACCGCGCCGGCGGGGAAGTCAAGACCGCGCACGGCGGCCACCACCGCCTCGCCCACGGGGCGCCCGCCCCGGTGCAGCCACGTCACGTCGACCCCGTCGGGGCAGGCGACCTTCTGCTCCTCGGCCGCCTCCTCGATCTCCACGAACGCGTGCACCGGGACGCCGGACGGGACGCGCTCCAGCGCGGCCGCGATCGCCGGCAGCGCGCTCTCGTCGCCCGCGAGGAGGTGCCAGTCGGCCTCGGGGTCGGGCGTGTAGCCGCCGCCCGGGCCGAGGAAGCGCACCGTGTCGCCGGGCACGGCACGCGCCGCCCACGGGCCGGCCAGGCCCTCGTCGCCGTGGACCACGAAGTCGAGCGTCATCTCCAGCGCGTCGGGGTCCCACGCGCGCACCGTGTACGTACGCGTCGCGGGCCACTGCTCGCGGGGGAACTCCTCGCGAATGCGCGCCATGTCGAACGGCTCCGGGTACGTGACGCCCTCCGCGGCGAACAGCACCTTCACGTAGTGGTCGCTGAACTCGCCGCAGGCGACGGAGGCGAGCCCCTCGCCGCCGACCACGATCCGCACCATGTGCGGGGTGAGCCGCTCGGTGCGCACGACACGCGCCTCATGGGCCTTCGGTGCCTTACGGCGCGGTTCCTCCGCCACGGCCATCTCCCCTGGTCGATCTCACTTAGGCTTACCTAACTTAACACCTCATCGGCTCAGGACGGCAAGGAGCCTGGCGAGCGAACCACCCAGGCCCCACCGCTCGGACAGCGCGTCCAGCGCCGCGGCGTCGCGCGGCCGCGCGGGCAGCGCCGTGCCGGTGTCAGGCAGTGGCACGTCCGACGCGACCCGCACGACCTCGGGCGCGACCGCCACGTACGCCCGCGCCTCGTGCAGCCGCTTGCGCTGCGAGGGGGTGAGCCGGGAGCGCGGGTCGTCGACCGCGGCCATGATCCCCGCCAGGTCGCCGAATGCGTCCAGCAGCTTCGCCGCCGTCTTCTCGCCGATGCCGGGCACGCCGGGCAGCCCGTCGCTCGGGTCGCCCCGCAGCAGGGCCAGGTCCACGTACCCGGCGCCCGACACCCCGTACTTCGCGCGCAGGAACGACTCGTCCGTCACCTGGAGCGTCCCGACGCCCTTGAGCGGGTACAGCACGCGCACACCGCGGGCGTCGTCGACGAGCTGGTACAGGTCGCGGTCGCCGGTGACGATGTCGACCGGGCCCGTGGCGCGCGCGGTGAACGTGCCGATCACGTCGTCCGCCTCGTACGCGGGCACGCCGACCCTGGCGATGCCCAGGGCGTCGAGCACCTCCTCGATCACCGGCACCTGCGGCGAGAGCGTGTCGGGCACCTCCTCCTCGTCGGCGCCCTCTGGGCGAGCCTCGGCCACCCGGTGCGCCTTGTACGAGGGGATCAGGTCGACGCGCCACTGCGGGCGCCAGTCCGCGTCCATGCAGGCCACCAGGGAGTCCGGGCGGTGGTCCTGCACGAGGCGGGCGATGAAGTCGAGCAGGCCGCGCACGGCGTTGACCGGCGTGCCGTCCGGCGCGCGCACCGAGTCGGGCACGCCGAAGTAAGCACGGAAATAGAGGGATGCGGTATCGAGGAGCATCAGGCGTCGCGTCACGTCACCGATGATGCCGTAGGCCACTGACACACGCCGTGTCCCACGTGCGACGGCGACACGCCAAAGCGATGTGACGTAGTTCACATAAAAGTTTGGTATGTACAAGCGAGGGCAGGCGCGGATGCGGAGCGGACCCGCCCCGCACTCTTCACCACGCCACAGCGGGTCAGAGGGCCGAACCCGTGCCGCTCCACGGCCCGCCCGGCGGGGGTGGCCGGCCGTTTTTTCCGTTCGACTCGTGAGGTTTATGTGTCCAGGCTTGAAGCCGAACACCTGTACAAAGTCTTCGGCAGACGACCAGATGAAGCCGTGACGAAGCTCCGAGACGGTTCAGGCCGCGAGGAGCTTCGCGCCGACGGTACGACCGCCGCGGTCATCGACGCATCCTTCACGGTCGAGCCGGGGCAGATCTTCGTGGTGATGGGCTTGTCGGGCTCCGGCAAGTCCACCTTGCTGCGGATGCTCAACGGGCTGCTCGAACCCACGTCGGGACGCGTCCTCTTCGACGGGCAGGACCTCACGGCCCTGTCCAAGGAGGGCCTGCGCGACGTGCGCTCGACGAAGATCAGCATGGTCTTCCAGCACTTCGCGCTCTTCCCCCACCGCAGCGTCCTGGAGAACGCGGCCTACGGCCTCGAAGTCCAGGGCAAGCCGCGCAAGGAGCGCGAGGCGCACGCCCGCGAGGCGCTGGAGATGACCGGTCTCGGCGGCTGGGAGAAGTCCTGGCCCGACGAGCTGTCCGGCGGCATGCAGCAGCGCGTCGGCCTCGCCCGCGCGCTCGCCACGGACGCCGACATGCTCCTCATGGACGAGTCGTTCAGCGCCCTCGACCCGCTGATCAGGCGCGACATGCAGGATCAGCTGCTGACCCTGCAGAAGCGGCTGAAGAAGACCATCGTCTTCATCACCCACGACCTCAACGAGGCCATGCGCCTCGGCGACCGCATCGCCGTGATGCGCGACGGCGAGATCGTCCAGCAGGGGACCGCCGAGGACATCCTCGTCACCCCGGCCAACGACTACGTCGCCTCCTTCACGCAGGACGTCGACCGGTCCAGGGTGCTCACCGCGGGCGCCATCATGGCCGAGCCCGAGACGGCCTTCGGGGGCAAGACGGACGACGGCCGCACGCTGCGCACCGCCGAGGACGTCCTCGCGGCCGCGCCCGCGACCGTCTCCGAGGACACGCCGATCATCGAGCTGTTCACGCCGTGCTCCACCAGCGGCGTCGCCGTCGCCGTCACCGGCGAGGACGGTGCGCTCGTGGGCGTCGTGCCGAGGGCGCGGCTGCTCGCCGTGCTCGGCGAGCCCATGACCCCGACCGACGCCGCGTCAGCGGCCTCGGGCAGCGGTGCCGCCGATGCGGCCGGCACCACGGGCAAGGCGGTGGCCAGTGCCTAGGCTTCCTCTGGGCGACTGGGTCAACAGCGCCGTCGACTGGCTCCAGCACAACCTGTCGTGGCTTTTCGACGCCGTCTCCTGGCTCGTCAACCACCTCTACGGCTGGATATTCGACGTCCTGTCGGCCCCCCAGCCCCTCCTGCTCGCGGGCATACTCGCGGTCATCGCCTGGTGGCTGCGCAACCTGACCGCCGGCGTGCTGGCGTTCGTCGGCTTCGCGTTGATCGACTCCATCGAGTTGTGGGACCACTCGATGCAGACGCTGTCGCTCGTGCTCGTCGCGACGGTCCTCACCCTGGTCATCGGCGTGCCGCTCGGCGTGTGGGCGGCCAAGTCGAAGACGGTCAGCTCGGTCTTCCGGCCGATCCTCGACTTCATGCAGACCATGCCCGCCATGGTCTACCTGATCCCGGGCGTCATCTTCTTCGGAGTCGGCGTCGTGCCCGGCATCATCGCGACGATCGTCTTCGCGCTGCCGCCCGGCGTCCGCATGACCGAGCTGGGCATCCGGCAGGTCGACGAGGAACTGGTCGAGGCGGCCGACGCGTTCGGCACGCCGCCCCGCCAGACCCTGCTGCGCGTGCAGCTGCCGCTCGCCATGCAGACGGTCATGGCCGGTGTCACCCAGAACGTGATGCTGGCGCTGTCCATGGTGGTCATCGCCGGCATGGTCGGCGGCGGCGGCCTCGGCGGCGACGTCTTCCAGGCCATCGGCAACGTCAACATCGGCCTCGGCTTCGAGGCCGGCATCTCCATCGTCATCCTCGCCATCTACCTGGACCGGATGACCGGCGCCCTCGGCCAGCAGGTCTCGCCGCTCGGCCGCCGCACCCTTGCCAAGGCGAGGGAGCTGGCCGGCAGCGCCAAGGGGATGAAGATCTTCCAGCACCGGCCGCAGCCCGTCGTCGCGCTCTCCGGCGTGGTCGTCCTCGCGCTCGTGGCCGGCGGCCTCGGCCTGTTCGGCGGATCGGGGCCCGACTCGACGGCCAACACGGCCACCTCGGCCGACTCGGCGAACGTGGGCCACGGCAAGACCATCAGCATGGGCTACATCCCGTGGGACGAGGGCATCGCCACGACCTTCCTGTGGCAGGAGATGCTCCAGGAGCGCGGCTACAAGGTCAACGTCAAGCAGTACGAGGCCGGCTCGCTCTACCAGGGCCAGGCCAACGGCCAGATCGACCTGCAGACCGACTCCTGGCTACCCACCACCCACGCCGCGTACTGGAAGAAGTACGGCAGCAAGCTGGAGGACATGGGCAAGTGGTACGACCAGACGTCGCTGGAGATCGCGGTCCCCAGCTACGTCAAGGGCGTCAAGACCATGGCCGACCTCAAGGGCAAGAGCGCCGAGTTCGGCGGCCGGATCATCGGCATCGAGCCCAGCGCCGGTGAGATGGGCCTGCTCAAGAGCAAGGTCCTCAAGGCGTACGGGCTCGACAAGGAGTACAAGCTCACCAACGGCTCCACGCCCAGCATGCTGTCGGAGCTCAAGCGCGACTACGCCAAGAAGAAGCCGATCGCGGTCGTGCTGTGGTCGCCGCACTGGGCCTACAGCACGTACAAGCTGACGAAGCTCGCCGACCCCAAGAACGCCTGGGGCAAGGGCGACAGCATCCACATGATCGCCCGCAAGGGCTTCAGCCAGGACGACCCGAAGGTCGCCAAGTGGCTGAAGGACTTCAAGATGAGCGAGAAGCAGCTCAGCGATCTCGAGGCGCAGATCCAGAAGTCCGGCACCGGCCACGAGCCCGAGGCCGTCAAGACCTGGCTCAAGGCCAACCCGGGCCTGGTCGACAAGTGGGTCCCCGTCCCGAAGCAGAACAAGGACGTCCAGGCGGCCGTCGCCAAGGAGGCGGCGCGCCCGCTCAACGTGGCGTGGTTCCCGTGGGAAGAGGACATCGCCGCCACCTACCTGTGGAAGGCCGTCCTCAAGCAGCGCGGCTACACGATGAACCTCAAGCAGTTCGACGTGGGCCCGATGTACACCGCGCTCTCCCAGGGCCAGTTGGACGTCCAGTTCGACGGCTGGCTGCCGCACGCACAGAAGCACTACTGGGACAAGTACCACGACAAGCTCACCAAGATCGGCTACTGGTACGGGCCCACCTCGCTGGACGTCGCGGTGCCCAGCTACGTCAAGGGCGTCAAGTCGTTCAGCGACCTCAAGGGCAAGGGCAAGGAGTTCGGCAACCGCATCATCGGGATCGAGCCGGGCACCGAGGAGATGAACATCCTCAAGAACAAGGTGCTGCCCGCGTACGGCCTCGACAAGGAGTACAAGGTCGTCAACGGCTCGACCCCCGGCATGCTGTCGGAGCTCAAGCGCGACTACGCGAAGAAGAAGCCGGTCGCGGTCGTGCTGTGGTCGCCGCACTGGGCCTACAGCGCGTACGACCTGACGCGGCTGGCCGACCCGAAGAAGGCGTTCGGCACCGGTGACAACCTGACCACGGTGGCCACCAAGAAGTTCCCCCACCAGTACCCGCAGCTGACCAAGTGGCTGAAGGACTGGAAGATGAGCCGTTCACAGCTGGGCGACCTGGAGAACCAGATCCAGAAGGCCGGCGGAACCGCGCACGCGGAGGACGCGGTCAACGCGTGGGTCTCCAAGCACCCGGGCATCGTGGACAAGATGGCCCCGATGTAACCGGATGCGACGGCCCGCCGTGAGGCCGGAAACACGGCGTAGAGGGGTGAGCACCGTATGTGACGGGGCTCACCCCTCTTGCGGTTCCGTATCAGCGGCCGGGCACGCGCCCTGCCGGGGCGTTCCCTCTGAGAGGATGGCACTCCGGCCGGGAGGGAGCCCGAACATGGACGACAAGGAAGCGCTCAGAGTCGGCGCCGCCGTCCGCAGGCGGCGCAGGTCCCTGGGGCTGACGCTGGCGGCGGTCGCCGCGCGCAGCGGCCTTTCCGTGCCCTTCCTCAGCCAGATCGAGAACGAGCGCGCCCGCCCCAGCACCCGCTCACTCGAACGTGTCGCCGACGCCCTGGAGACGACACAGGCCGCGCTGCGCGCCGCGGCGGACTCCGCGCGCACCGTCGACGTCGTGCGCGGCGACTGCGAGACCGGCGCCGCGGAAGCGGGCATCAGGCGGGTGGTGCGCGGCGGCCACCAGCTCGCGGCCAAGGAGTACACGGGGGAGCAGGACACCGGCCGCGAGTACCAGCACCGCAACGACGAGATCATGTACATCGCCGACGGGGCCGCCGAGGTCGAGGCCGAGGGGCGCGCGTACCGGCTGGAGCGTGGCGACACGCTGTACCTCTCCGGCGGTGTACGGCACCGCTGGCGCACGACGGAGCCGGGCACCCGCATCCTCGTGGTCGCCGTCGCCGAGCACATCGACGCCACCTTCGACCGGGACCGCTGAGCCGGTGGCAGCCGCCGGGCCGCGCGTCGTCTCGCTCGTACCGTCGCTGACCGAGGCGATCGCGGTGAGCGCGCCGGGACTGCTTGTCGGCGCCACCGACTGGTGCGTGCGCCCCGCGGGGCTCGGCGTGACCCGCATCGGCGGCACCAAGAACCCCGACGTCGAGGCGGTGCTCGCGCTGCGGCCCGACCTCGTCGTGGCGAACGAGGAGGAGAACCGAGCCCCCGACATCGCCGCGCTGCGCGCCGGCGGCGCCGAGGTGCTCGTGACCGAGGTGAGAACCCTGGACCAGGCGTTCACCGAGCTCACACGCGTCCTGGTGGACGGCTGCGGACTCGACGCCGCGCCGGGCTGGCTCGGCCGGGCGCGGGCGGCCTGGGACGCCGTGCCGCAGTCTCCGCACGGCGTCAGGCGCGCGGTCGTACCGGTGTGGCGCAGGCCCTGGATGGTGCTCGGCCACGACACCTTCGCGGGCGACGTGCTCGCGCGGCTCGGCGTCCGCAACGCCTACGAGCACCACGCGGAGCGCTACCCGCGCATCCCGCTGGACGCGCTGCGCGGCGCGGGCGCCGACCTGGTCGTGCTGCCCGACGAGCCGTACCGCTTCACGGCGGACGACGGCCCCGAGGCGTTCCCGGGGCTGCCGGCCGCGCTGGTCGACGGCCGGATGCTCACCTGGTACGGCCCGTCCCTGGCGGACGCGCCCATGGCGCTGCGGGCGGCGCTGGGCTGACTGCGGCAGAGCGCCGCGCCGCCCCGTGCTCGTGCTCGTGCCGCCACGGCTGGGGGCGCCTACGCGAGCTGACGCGGCATCCGACCGGCGCGGGGGCCGAGCGCTTCAAAGCCCGTGCGGCTCGACGGACGGCCCGGGTATACGGGCGATTTCGGGCTGTCCGCGGCGGCGAGCGCGCGGTCGTGGCGCCCGTACGGGGTGGCGCGTGGCCGCACCGGCGCGTGGCCGCCAGGAGCGGGCGCCTCACGGCACGTGCGGTTCGGCGGCCGGGCCGGGTGCGCGGGCAGACTCGGCGGGGCGCGCAGGTGCGGCGGTCAGGGCGTCGCTGCGCGGACGAAGTCCGCCATCACGCGTGTGTCGTCCGCCATCTCCGGGTGCCACTGGACGCCGGCCACCCAGCGTTTCCCTGCCAGTTCGACGGCCTCCACCGTGCCGTCCGCCGCGAACGCCGAAGCCGTCAGGCCCGCGCCCAGCCGGTCGACGGACTGGTGGTGCTGGCTCGGCACGCCGAACTCGCCGGGCACCAGGCTCGCGTAGCGCGTGCCGGGCAGCGGGGTGACCGTGTGCGCGCCGAACTCGCCTGCGACCTCGCCGACATGACCCTCCATGTGCTGCACGAGCGAGCCGCCGAGTGCCACGTTCAGCAGCTGCATGCCCCGGCAGATCCCGAGCAGCGGCTTGTCCGCGTCGAGCGCCGCGTCGATGAGCGCCAGCTCCCAGGCGTCACGCTCCCGCGCGGGCGGCCCCGTGCGCGGGTGCGGCCGCGCGCCGTACCGCGCCGGTTCGACGTCGGGGCCGCCCGCGATGACGACGCCGTCGAGCCGCGCCACGACCTCGGGCGCGGTGGCCGGGTCGCCGGGCGGCAGCATCGCGGCCAGGCCGCCCGCCCGCCGCACGAGCGACGGGTAGCCCACGGGCAGCAGCGCGGCCTCCATCCGCCACTGGCCCCACGCGGCCGAACCCTCCAGATACGTGCTGATGCCGATCAGCGGTTTCACGTCGTCTCCTCACCGGCCGCCGTACCGGCCGCCAAAGGTCTCCATCCATACCACCCGGGCCCCCGCCGCTCAGGACAGGAAGCCGCGCAGCAGCGCCGCCGTCCCCGAGCAGTGCTCGCGCATCGTCTCCCGCGCGCCGTCCGCGTCACCTTCCAGAACCGCCTCGACCAGCGCGGTGTGCTGCCGCTGCGAGTGCTCCAGGTCCGGCGCGAGATGGCGGGCGCCGGACTCACCGTCGAGTCGGCCAAGGGGGTGCAATCCTAGGCAACACGGGATCGACTTCAAGCGCGATGAAGCGCTGACTACCTGCGATCAGCACGCCGTCTACCTCTGGCCTTGCTTTGCCAGTGCTCTGCCCTTCAGGGCGGAGGTAAGGCTCGTCGTTGGTCCGGATGGAAGGTGCGCCCGAGTGTTCTGCACCTGCGGTGTTTCGGTCAGGCGGGGTGTTGCTGGTTTTCGATGTATTGCTTGACGAGGGTCCGGGGTGGGCCGTCGCATGATCCGGCGAAGTAGGAGCCGGACCAGAAGTGTCCGTCCCACAGGTGGTGGCGGACGTGACTGTCGTATTCCTGGCGGAGTCTGCGGGAGCTGACGCCTTTGAGGGAGTTGACCAGCTTGGAGAGCTGGACGGTGGGCGGGTAGCGCACGAGAAGGTGGACGAGGTCCTGTGCGCCGTTGAACTGCATCAGCTCAGCCTCGAAGTCGGCGCAGACCTCCCGCATGATCTCCTCGGTCCGGGCCAGCATGGCGACTGTGATCGCATTCCGCCGATACTTGGTGATGAAAACCAAGTGAATATGCAAGTTATGGACAACATGACGACCGGTTCTGACACCAGGATTAGGTGTCCAGCGTGGTGACATAAACCAATGCTAGATTCTGTTGTGTGAGTCACGGCACTTCGGTCAAGCGGCAGTTCGGGCACCGTGCCCGGCTCGCGCTGTCGCCTGCCGAGGTGGCCAAGGCAGATGCTCAGGCGCATGCGGCCCGCACGATGTGGAATCTGCTGCACGCGTGGTGGCGGATGATGCCGAAGGAGAAGCGGACTCTCGCGAACGCGGACGCCGCGATCCGGCAGGCACGCGAGGACATCGACTTCCTGGCCGTCCTGCCCGCCCAGGCCGCGCAAGCAGTGCTCAAGACGTACTTCCGGGCGTGGCAGAACTGCTGGGAAGGTCGCGCCGACACCCCGAAATTCAAGGGCCGGTTTCGCACAGTGATGTCGGTGGACATCCCGCAGGGCCGTGACTTGAACATCATCCGCGTGCACCGCAGGTGGGGCGTGGTCAACGTTCCCAAGGTGGGCCGGGTCCGCTTCCGGTGGACCAAGGACCTGCCGGTGGGTAAGCACGCCGGCACTACGAACCGGGTCACCGGGGCCCGGCTGATCAAGGACGCGCTCGGCTGGCACATCGCCTTCCGCGTGCAAACCGTGGAGGCCAGGCCCGATCCCCACCAGGGGCCGTACGTTGGCATCGACGTCGGTATCAGCGTGCCCCTGGCCCTGTCGGACGGCGAAACCTACGAGCACGGCGCATGGCTGACCGGCAAGGAGCAGGCGAAACTCCTGCGCTTGGAGCAGCGTGCCGCGCAGCGCAGGCAGCATCGTAAGCCCGGCGAGCGCACCAGTCGCCGGTTGCAGCACACGTATGACCAGATCGCGGGACTGCGCGCGAAAGCCAAGCGCCGGGCCCTGGACTGGCAGCACCAGACGACCACCGCCATCGCCCGCACCTACGGCACCGTCGTCGTCGAAGCACTCACCCTCACGAACATGGTCAAGTCGGCCAGGGGAACGGTCGAGGAGCCGGGGAAGAACGTTGCCCAGAAATCTGGGCTGAACCGCTCCATCAGTGGAGAGGCGTGGGGCCGGACGGTCACTCTGCTGACGTACAAGACCGCTCAGTTCGGTGGCACCTTGGTCAAGGTCCCTGCCCCAGGCACTTCACGACGCTGCTCGGCGTGCGGCGTCACCACGCCCGGTAGCCGGGAGTCCCAGGCCGTCTTCGTGTGCAAGAACCCGGACTGCGGCTGGTCGGGCAACGCCGACCACAACGCGGCCCGCAACGTCTTGCACCTGTACCGGATGGGCCTCGCGCTCATCCCGGCTGCCGGAAGGGCAGTCGTCAGGCGCGCCAAGCGCGTCAAGCCCGCTACCGCAAGGTAAGCAGGAATCTCCCGGCTCCAGCCAGGAGAGCACTTCAACTGTGCTGCAAGGCCGCCATCCCGTACATGCGCCGCCAGGGGCGCGGCTCCATCATCAACACGGCGTCCTTCGTCGCCAGGATGGGCGCGGCCACCTCGCAGATCTCCTACACCGCCTCCAAGGGCGGTGTGCTCGCCATGTCACGCGAACTCGGCGTGCAGTTCGCCCGCGAGGGCATCCGCGTCAACGCCCTGTGCCCAGGGCCCGTCAACACCCCGTTGCTGCGCGAGCTGTTCGCGAAGGACCCGGAGCGCGCCGCGCGCCGCCTCGTGCACGTGCCACTCGGCCGGTTCGCCGAGCCCGGCGAGATCGCCGCGGCGGTCGCGTTCCTCGCCAGTGACGACGCGTCGTTCGTCAACGCCTGCGACTTCCTCGTCGACGGCGGCATCTCCGGCGCCTACGTCACCCCGCTCTAGGGCCGATGGCCGGTGCGGCCCGCCCCGCGTGTGCCGGGGCGGGTCACCGTACGAAGCCCACCCCGGCGTAGGCGGAGTCCGCGCCCGGCAGGTCGGCGTCCTCGGGCCGCGGGGAGTCCTTGTGCCAGCAGGGCACGAGACCCGGCTCCACCAGGTCGAGCCCGTCGAAGAACCGCAGCACCTCCGCGTGCGTACGGGGCCGCAGGTCGATTCCCGCGTTCCGGTACTCCTCCGTGCGGTCCTGCTCCGGGGTGAGCCGGTCCATGCTCAGGTGGGACAGGATCAGGCAGCTTCCCGGTGCGAGAGGTTCGAGCAGCGTACGCACGATCGCGTACGGGTCGCGGTCGTCGGGCACGAAGTGCAGCAGCGCGATCAGCGACAGCGCGACGGGCCGCTCGAAGTCCAGGGTCTCGCGGGCCTGTTCGAGGACGGCCTCCGGATCGAGTACGTCCGACTGCACATAGGCCGTGCGCCCCTCGGGCCTGCTGACGAGCAGCGCCTCCGCGTGCCGCAGCACGATCGGGTCGTTGTCGACGTAGACGATCCGGCAGGTGGGGTTCACACCCTGGACGATCTGGTGGAGATTCGGCTCGGTGGGTATGCCCGTGCCCACGTCGAGGAACTGGTCGATGCCCGTGCGGGCCGTCCACTCGACCCCCCGGCGCATGAACGCGCGGTTGGCGGCGGCCCCGTTGCGCGCCTCGACGGGCAGCCGCTCGGCGACAGCCTGGTCCACCGGATAGTTGTCCTTGCCCCCGAGCAGGTAGTCGTAGATCCGCGCGGGGTGCGGCCTGCTGGTGTCGATGCGCGGAGCGTGCGTGCCTGACGTCATCGGAGGGCCTCCTCGGGGTCGTGCCTTCGTCATCGTGCCTTCGTCATCGTGCCTTCGTCATCGTGCCTTCGTCATCGTGCCGAACGGCCTTGCCACTACAGGAACGTGCGGCCCTCGCCCCGGTACGTGGGCACCCGCTCGTGCACCCGGTCGCCCTCGACCAGGTGCAGCGCGTCGAACCGCTCGCACATCTCCCCGGCCTTCGCGTGCCGGAACCACACCTTGTCGCCGATCAGCAGGTCGTCGGCGGCGGAACCCAGCAGCGGCGTCTGCACCTCACCGGGGCCCTCCTGCCCGTCGTAGCGCAGCCCTTCCGGCAGGTACGGCACCGGCAGCCGGTCGCGGCCCGCCGCGCCCGAGGCCGGGTAGCCGCCGCCCAGCACGGTCACGACCCCGACACCCGGCCTGCGCACCACGGGCTGCGCGAACAGCGCGGCCGGACGGCCCGAGAACGACGTGTAGTTGTCGAACAGCCGCGGCTGGTAGAGGCCGGAACCCGCGGCGATCTCCGTCACCGCGTCCTCCGCCGCCGTGTGCTGCACGCTGCCCGTGCCGCCGCCGTTGACGAACTCCAGGTCAGGCGCCACCGCGCGCACGGCGCGCACCACCGCCGCGCGCCGCTGCGCCAGCTCCCTGCGCGCCGCCGCCTGCATCAGCCGGATCGCGCCCGAGCGCAGCGGACGGCCGGCCACCGCGTCGCCCACGCCCGCCACATGGCCCTCGTACGCCATCAGGCCCACCAGCCGGAAACCCGGCCTGCGCGCCACGGACCGCGCCATCTCGGCCAGTTGCGCGGGCTCACGCAGCGGGGAGCGCAGCGCTCCGATCCGCACCCGGCCGCCCAGCAGCCGCAGCGACGTGTCCACTTCGAGGCAGACGCGCACTTCCTCGCGTCCTCCGCCGCGCGCGGCGTCGATCAGGGCGAGCTGCGCGGGGTCGTCTACCATCACCGTGACCGCCGCCGCGAGCTTCGGGTCCGCGGCGAGTTCCGCGAACGCCGAGCGGTCCACCGACGGGTACGCGAGCAGCACGTCGTCGAAGCCCGCACGCGCGAGCCACAGCGACTCCTGGAGGGTGAACGCCATCAGGCCGCTGAAGCCGTCACGCGCGAGCGCACGCTCCAGCAGGGCGCGGCAGCGCACCGACTTGCTGGCCACCCTGATGGGCTTGCCGCCCGCCCTGCGCACCAGGTCGGCGGCGTTGGCGTCGAACGCCTCCAGGTCCACGACGGCGAGCGGAGCGTCGAGGTGCGCGGTGGCCCGGTCGTACCGTGCCCTGTCCGAGGCGAGGGGGGTGGCGAGGGGAGTCATGGGGCCGAGCTTGCCAGACCCGATTACCCGGCGGTAGACGCGCGCGTGCCCCGATCGCGCGCGGTGGCGGGCGCGTTCGTGCCCGCGCGGTCCCTGCGCACGGGCACGAACCCGTAGAGTGACGCCCGGACTCCGGGCGGACGCGGCCGTGCCGGACGCCGCGCCGCCGGCGGACAACGACACACCACCCGGAGGGGGCGGATGAGCATCGAGGCGCAGGGCACCTCAGTCCCGCCGCCCGCGGGCCCGGGGGGCGCCGTACCGCCTCAGCCGCCCCTACCGCCTCAACCTGCCGCGCAGCCTCAACCTGCCGCGCCGCCTCGGCCGCTCACGCCGCCGAGCCCCGGGGCGACGCCGAGACCCGGCGTGCCCCCTCGGCCGGCCGCGCCCCCCG
>NZ_JAGIQL010000179.1 GCF_017813245.1 Streptomyces montanisoli | reverse complement strand
GACTGGGTTGATAGGCCGGAGATGGAAGCCAGGTGACTGGTGGAGTTGACCGGTACTAATAGGCCGAGGGCTTGTCCATAGAGGCTCGCGTCCACTGTGTTGGTTCTGAAACCACGAACAGCCGTGATGTATATACCGGTGTTCGATAGTTTCATAGTGTTTCGGTGGTTTTAGCGTAGGGGAAACGCCCGGTTACATTCCGAACCCGGAAGCTAAGCTCTACTGCGCCGATGGTACTGCAGGGGGGACCCTGTGGGAGAGTAGGACGCCGCCGAACAATACGTTGCAAGACAAGTCGGGGAGGCCCGCACCACAGGTGCGGGCCTTTTCGCATTTACGGGTATTTTTTTTGACTTGCGGGCCTGCCGGTTCCGCGGGGAGCATCACCACCATGGACCACGTGATCCGCGCCGTGCGCGCCGAGGAATGGGAGAAGGTGAAGGAGCTCCGCCTGCTCGCCCTGCAGGACCCGGCGGCTCCCATCGCCTTCCTCGAGACCTACGAGCGTTCCGTGAAGGAGCCCGACTCCTTCTGGATGCAGCGTGCCGCCGGACGACCCGGCGAGGTACGGCAGTTCGTCGCCGAGGCGCCCGACGGCAGCTGGTCGGGCAGCGTGGCCGTCCTCGTCGAGGAAGCCGGCAGCATCGACTTCATGGAGACCGTCGTCCAGCAGCGGCAGGGACACGTCGTCGGCGTCTTCGTCCGGGCCGAGCAGCGCGGTTCCGGCCTCCTGGGCCGTCTGATGGCCGCAGCGCTCGACTGGGCCTGGTCACTCGACGGGCCGCGTCTGGAGCGCGTACGGCTCTATGTGCACGAGCAGAACCCTCGCGCGCAGGCCGCCTACCGCAAGGCCGGGTTCGTGCCGACCGGGGTGCTCGTGCCCTTCGCGACCGACCCTTCCGCCAGGGAAATGGAGATGGCCGTCAGCCGGCCCTGAGCCCGGGTCGGACACAGGCTCACGGCCGGGCTCGGGCTCAGGGCGTCTCCGCGAAGCCGTGCCGCGGCCAGCGGGCGCGGCCCTGTTCCCGTGAGCGCAGCAACGCCAGCGGCGGCAGGCCCTGTGCGCGGCCCGTGGCCAGCAGGTCGGGCAGCATCGGCAGTGGGGCGACCGCGGCAACGTCGTCGAGGACGAGGGACATTGGTGGGTCGAGCCGACCGTCAGGTGACCGTGCGGCCATGCGGCGGCCGTGCTCGACCACGTGCGAGGCGAGAGCCGTCAGGAGCGGCATCGCGCCGGGGCGTGAGCGGGGATCCTCGATGGGTTCACCCACCACGTACAGTGTCCCCCCTTCTGCCGCGAACGACTCCAGTGAGACGGCATCAGTTCTGCTGTACGTGCAGGCGTCCCTGATGTGGATCGACGAGAGCGCCTCCAGCGCACGCGCCGTCAGCTGCTGAGCGACCTCTCGGCGTTGCGCGTGCGCGGTCAGGGCGCTCTCCAGCAGGCCCGCGTGGCCGGACGCGGCCTTGGGGTGGGTGCGCAGGATGCGCACGGCCTCCTGTGCGCCGTTGCCCTGGGCCCAGCGGTGGACCTGGCGGAAGGGGCGCCCGTCCACGGCCGCTGCGTGCAGCCAGCAGCGGAGGAGCGTTTCCGCGGTGTCCGCCATCGCCGCGTCGAGCGCCGCGTGGGGACGTACCGGGGCCAGGAGCGCTATTGCTCTGTCCGCCGCGATGCCGGGGTCCTCGCACCCCGTGGTGGGCGCCCAGTGCAGCCGGGCCGGGGTGTCGCAGAGGTGGCCCGGGTCGTAGACGAGCACGGGCCCCAGCTTGGCGCGTGCGTCCTTGGTCTCTGACCAGAGCCTGGGGTCCGAGGTGACGACGAGGGCGGGGCCCTCGGCGTCCCTGATGGCGGCCACGGCCGTCGGCCTGCGCGTCTCGACATCGCCGTAGTGGACCTGCTGGGGCGCGCGCTGCGCCGGGAGCGGCACGGCGGGGACCGCGGGGGTCTGGTCCGGCGCAGCCGTGATGGGCGCCGCGGGCGGCGGCTGCTCCGTCGGGGCCTGGGTCTGTTCGAGCGGCGGCGCCGCCGGGAGAACGTCCCGCACCGCCGGCGCCGGCGCGGGGGGACGAGGCGGGTCGTGGGGGTGCTCGTGTTCCCGAGCCTGGCCACGCCCGCGACCGTGCTCGTGATCGCGCCCGCTCTCGTGATCGCGGGCGCTGTCACGCTCGTAGGCCTCGTCGTACGCACGCTCGCGTGCCCGCCTCGCCCGGTCGCGGCGGCCGGCCCGCACCGCGCGGTAGCGGGTCACGACGCCGAGCACGAACACCGTGAGCACGGTGAGGACCATCAGCTGGCTGATCAGCAGACCCCAGAACAGGCCGTACCCGGACAGCTGGCCCGGCGGCGTGGCCGGCCAGGCGCCGTGCAGGTCGTGCGGGTGGGTCACCAGGGCGCGCATGGCGGACGGGGTGCGGGTGAAGTCGACGCCGTCGGGCCAGCCGCCGTGGGTGAAGAGGCCGCCGAGCCCCGTCGCCGTCCAGACGAGGATGGTGAGGCCGAGGATGAACGCGATCAGGCCCAGCAGCAGGCCGTCGGGGACGCCGCTCTGCCGGCCGCCGTGCGCCTCCCCGCTGCCGCCCGTTCCGCCGTTCCTGCCGGTGTCGTCGCGGGCCATCGGCGTCACGCCACCGTCGACTCGGACTCGGAGGACTCGCCCCGCTGCCGCTGATGCTCCAGGTAGGCGGCTCGCTGCTCGGTTTCCCACTCGGCGGCCCTGATGTCCTCGGGGAGCTCATCGGGCAGCGGCTGGGCGCCGACGGTGGGGAGCCCGGCGCGCTCGGAGGCCTCGGTCATGGCGCGGTCGGTGAAGACGAGGGGGCGTTCGGCCTCGGTGACCAGGTGCTTGACGACCTGCACGTTGCCGTTGACGTCCCAGACGGCGATGCCGGGGGAGAGTGTGGGGATGATCTCCACGGCCCATCGCGGCAGGCCGAGGACGCGGCCCGTGGCGCGGGCCTCGTCCGCCTTCTGCGCGTAGATGGTCCTGGTGGAGGCCATCTTGAGGATCGCGGCGGCTTCCTTCGCGGCCGCGCCGTCGACGACGTCGGAGAGGTGGTGGACGACGGCGACGAACGAGAGGCCGAGGCGGCGGCCGAACTTGAGCAGCCGCTGGAACAGCTGGGCGACGAAGGGGCTGTTGATGATGTGCCAGGCCTCTTCGACGAGGAAGATCCGCTTCTTGCGGTCGGGGCGGATCCAGGTGTGTTCCAGCCAGACGCCGACGATGGCCATGAGGATCGGCATGGCGATCGAGTTGCGGTCGATGTGGGAGAGGTCGAAGACGATGAGCGGGGCGTCGAGGTCGATGCCGACGGTGGTGGGGCCGTCGAACATGCCGCGCAGGTCGCCGTCGACGAGGCGGTCGAGGACGAGCGCGACGTCGAGGCCCCAGGCCCGTACGTCGTCTATGTCGACGTTCATCGCCTCGGCGGACTCGGGTTCCGGGTGGCGCAGCTGGTCGACGATGTCCGTCAGGACGGGCTGGCGCTGCGTGATGGTCTCGTTGACGTAGGCGTGGGCGACCTTGAGTGCGAATCCTGAGCGCTCGTCGAGGCCGTGGCCCATCGCGACCTCGATGATGGTGCGCAGCAGGGCGAGCTGTCCTGTGGTGGTGATGGCCGGGTCGAGGGGGTTGAGGCGGATGCCGTCGTCGAGGGCGGCCATGGCGTCGAGGCGGATGGGGGTTATCCCCAGCTCCTGCGCGATGAGGTTCCACTCGCCCGCGCCGTCCTCGCCCTGGGCGTCGAGCACGACGACCTGGCGGTCGCGGAAGCGCAACTGGCGCAGGACGTACGTCTTCTCCAGCGCGGACTTTCCGTTGCCGGACTCGCCGAGCACGAGCCAGTGCGGGGCGGGCAGTTGCTGACCGTAGAGGCGGAAGGGGTCGTAGATGTAGCCCTTGCCGCTGTAGACCTCGCGGCCGATGATCACTCCGCTGTCGCCGAGGCCGGGGGCGGCGGTGGGCAGGTAGACGGCCTGCGCCTGGCCCGTCGAGGTGCGCACGGGCAGCCGCGTGGTCTCCACTGCTCCGAACAGGAAGCTGGTGAACGCGTCCGTGACGGCGGACAGCGGGTCTTTCATCGCGGACCCCTTTCGGCTCGGCTTTCGGCTCGGCGGTGCGTCATCGGCGGGGTGTCATCGGCGGATGCCGGTGGCGAACGGCAGGGTGTTGACGAAGGCCCTGTGATGCTCGCGGTCGCACCACTCCAGCTTGAGGTAGGACTTTCCGGCGGACGCCCTGATGGTGCGCTTGTCGCGGGCGAGCGCCTCGGGTGAGCGTGACGACACGGTGATGTACCCGACGAGGTTGACGCCCGCGGCGCCGCTGGCGAGATCTTCACCCCGTTGGTCGAGCCTGCCGTGGGCGGCGATGTCGCGGGGGTCGACCGTGCGGTTCATCTTGGCGGCGCGGCTGGCCTCGGCCTCGTCGTTCACCTTCTCGGTGAGCATGCGCTCGATGGCGATCTCGGTGGGCTCCAGGTCCATCGTGACGGCGACCGTGCGGATCACGTCCGGGGTGTGGACGAGCAGCGGGGCGAGGAAGTTGACGCCGACGGGCGTCATCGGCCACTCCTTGACCCAGGCCGTGGAGTGGCACCAGGGGGCGCGGGTGGTGGACTCGCGGGTCTTGGCCTTGAGGTAGGTGGGTTCCACGGCGTCGAGCTCGGCCGGCCAGGCGTTTCGTTTCGTCATGGCCTGGATGTGGTCGATGGGGTGGTCGGGGTCGTACATGGAGTGCACGAGGGAGGCGAGGCGTGCCTGGCCGAGGGGCTGGCGCACCCGGATGTCGGCCTCGGCGAGGCGTGCGCAGATGTCGGTGAGCTCGCGGGCCATGACGACGGCGAGGCCGGCGTCGTGGTCGAGTTTGCGGCCGCCTGTGCCGCCGGCGTGCCGGGCGGCGCGTGCCATGGCCTGGGCCTCGGCGGCCAGTTCGCGGTTGAAGTGCATGCAGGCGACGAGGTAGGCGCGGTGCTGCTCGCTCGAGGTGGAGACCATGGACTGGAGCTGGTCGTAGGAGTCCTGGAGCCAGCGGGGGGCGGCGTCGTCGCCGCGCTGCGAGACGTCCTTGGCGTGGGCGTCGGGGTCGGCGGGGAGGGTGCGGGCGAGCATCTGCAGGCGGGTGACGAAGCCGTCGCCGTTGGCGACGTGCTTGAGGAGGGTGCCGAAGCGGTCGACGAGTGCTTCCTGGTCCTCGCTGTCGCGCAGGCCGACGCCGGGGCCCTCGATCTCGATGGCGGCGGTGACGGTGCGGCGGTCGGCGTGCAGGAGTACGGCGATCTCGTCGGGGCCGAAGGGGGCGGCGAGCCAGTTGATGTGGCCGATGCCGGGGGGCGGGCCGATCTCGACCTCGCGTCCGTCGGCGGAGGTGCCGGCCTCCATGGCGGTGGAGCGGTAGGTGGTGCCGCGCCGCAGGACGCGCTTGTAGCTGCGGTTGATCTCGAACCACTTGTAGAACGTGCGGTGCTTGTACGGGACGTAGACGGCGGCGAGCGCCAGCATGGGGAAGCCCATGAGGAAGACGATCCGCAGGGACAGCACGGGCACGATGAGGCCGCTCATCATGCCGAGGAAGGCGCCGGCGATGATCAGGGCGATCTCGCCGGTCTCGCGGTTCTTGCCGACGATCGCGTTCGGCCTGGCGCGGCCGATGAGATACGTGCGGCGGGGCGCGATGGGGTGGGACTGGGTCGTCAACGCCCTCTACCTCCTGCTGTCGGTGCCTGGGCCGCCCTGGCCGCCGCCGGTGCGGCGGGAGCCGTGGGGTGTGCCGGTGGTCGGGCTGGGGCTGCGGGGCGGGGGTGCGGCGGAGGGGACATGTCCGCCGCCTGCCCCGCCCCCGGACTGGGGGGCGCGGGATCCGTGGGCGCTGACGCCGCCGCTCACCGGGTTGGCGGGGCGGGCGCCGCCGCCGCCTCCGCCGCCGTCGGTGCCTCCGCTGCCTCCGCTGCCGCCGTGCTGGGGGGCGCGGGTGGAGTGGGTCTTGATGCCCTGCGCGACGAGGTTGGCGGGCGAGGAGAGCACGGCGGCGGCCTGTGACCCGTCGGTGGCCTGCTTGCGGCCCGCGCGCGAGGTGGCGATCTCGTCGCCGAAGCCGGGCACGAAGCGGTAGATCATGGCGGAGGCGAAGATCGCGAGCAGGATGATGGCGAGGCCGGAGACGACGGCGGAGAACGCGTCGGGTCCCTTGTCGCCCGAGAGGGCGCCGGCGAGGCTCAGCACGACGACGATCACGGGTTTCACCATGATCACGGCGATCATGATGCCGGCCCAGCGGCGGACGTGGCCCCACATGTTCTTGTCGACGAGCCCCGCGTAGACGACGGTGCCGAGGAGGGCGCCGACATAGAGGAGGGCGGCCCTGATGACGAGTTCGAGCCAGAGGACGCCGGCGGCGAGGATGGAGACGAGGGAGACGACGATCAGCATGATGGGGCCGCCGCCGATGTCGTTGCCCTTCTTGAGGGCGTCGGAGAACCCGCCGAAGAAGACGTCGGTCTGGCCGCCGGTGGTCTTGGCGATGACGTCGGTGACGCTGTCCACGGCGGAGACGACCGTGTAGAGGATCAGCGGGGTGAAGGCGGAGGCGAGGACGGTCAGCCAGAGGAAGCCGATGGCCTCGGAGATCGCGGTGGTGAGAGGGACGCCGCGGACGGCGCGCTTGGCGACGGCGAGCAGCCACAGGATCAGCGTGAGGATGGTCGATGCGGCGAAGACGACGGCGTACTGCCGCAGGAACGACGTGTTCGTGAAGTCGACGTTCGCGGTCTCCTTGACGGCGCTCGACAACTTCCCGATGGTCCACGCGGCGGCGTCGGCGCAGCCGCGGCCGAGGGAGGAGAGGGGATCGAGGGAGTCGGGGGTGGGGATGCCGCCGGTGCCGGTACTGCCGCCGGACTTGCAATAGTCCTTGACCAGGCCCTTTTGCGCATCACAGTTGACGGAAGGGCTCGGCGACGGTGCGGCCGCCGCGTTGGACGCCAGCAGGAGGACGGAGGCCGGAAGTACTGCGAGGACGGTGGAGATCGACCGGGCGCGTAGCCGGGAGCTACCTGGCATAGGTGAAGCCTCCAAACTGCTTGACGGCCTTGGTGATCTGCTCGGCCGTGGAGGCCGCGTCGTCGCCGGGGACCGGGGCGGGGCCGCTCTTTTCCGTGTCGGAGACGATCTTCCAGTCCTTGCCGGCCCACTGGAGCTGGAAGGTGGCCGTCTTCCAGGTCGTGGCGACCGGGTTCTTCGAGGTGGTGCCTGCCATGCCGATGAGGCCCGTGTACCAGACCGAGATCTTGGCGGCTCCGGTGCTGTAGCTGTCGACCTTGGTGCCCACCGGGATGGTGCGGGAGATGAAGGTGGAGCCGTGCGGGGCGTTGCCGGAGGCGTCCAGGCCCAGTTCGGCGAGGAAGTCGGTGGAGTAGGCCGTGTCGAGGCTGGGCTGCAGTTCGGCCGCGGCGGCCCGGGTGTAGATCGTGTCGACGACGGCGTGGCGCTGCTGCGTGTGGAACATGCCGACGGAGCCGAGCGCGACCGCGTAGTTGGCCGCGGCGCTTGCCGCGCCCTGCTGGGTGTCGGCGAAGCCCGACGGGATCGCGCCGTCAGGGCCTGACGTGCCGGTGACCGGCTTGGTGCCGGTCGGGGCCGTGGGGTCGGCCGCCGCGCCCGCGGCGGAGCCGCCGGGCCCCTTGCCGCTGGACGCGGAGCCGTTGCCT
The DNA here is from genome assembly GCF_017813245.1 of Streptomyces montanisoli. GTDB lineage: Bacteria > Actinomycetota > Actinomycetes > Streptomycetales > Streptomycetaceae > Streptomyces > Streptomyces montanisoli. The sequence continues at coordinate 3,942 of NZ_JAGIQL010000179.1, read as the reverse complement.
CCGCCGCCGCGGTTCGCGAAGGCGATCGCCGCGATGAGGAGGACGACCACGCCGACCACGGTCACGAGGGAGCGTGACGTGCGCATGGGACGGCGGGCGCCGTGGCCCTCGCCGCCGCCTTCCGGCAGGCGGGTGCGTGTCTGGCCGGGATCGCCGCCGTAGTCGTGGTCGTCGCCGAAGCTCATCGCCCGTCCCCTTCACCGTCCGCGTTGACGCGTACGCCCATGTATGACGGTAGCCCGGCCGGACCGGCCCGGCGCGCGTCGAGGTGACTCGGCATCAGGTGAGCCGCCGCCGTCGTGCGGCGGCTCATCGCCGGGCGCGCGGGCGTGGCCGGGCGCGCGGGCGTGGCCGGGCTCGGGTTCGTGGGTGGCAGCAGTGGGCGGGACATCGAAGTGGCGCATCCTCAGCCGGTGGGCGCGGCGGGTCGGGTGGAGGGGCGGGCGGCCGCCGGCCCGCGCGTCGTCAGACCGCCATGCCGTACACGATCGTGAAGAGCGTGCCGAGCGAGCCGATGATGAACACCCCGGTCAGCCCCGCGACGATCAGGCCCTTGCCCTGTTCCGCGCTGAAGGTGTCGCGCAGTGCCGTCGCGCCGATCCGCTGCTTCGCCGCGCCCCAGATGGCGATGCCGAGGCAGAGGAGGATGGCCACCGCCATCACCACCTCGATCATCACCTTGGCCTCGCTGCCCAGGCTGGAGAATGGGCCCCAGTTGGGGGCGATGCCACCGATGATGGTGTTGATGTCGCCCTTGCCGGCCGCCAGGTACATGTAACTCACCGCCCCTGTTTGGTCTTTCGCTGCCCGTGCCGTACGGCACGGGTCAGGTCCAATCATCGCTGATGGAACCGGTCCCGTACGCCGCTTGGCGGCTCTCTTTACCCGATCACCGCACATATGACCGATGTTGATGCCCTGACCTGGTGCGCGGTGGTCGCGTGGCGACACGGTCGGTTACTCTGTGTATCACGGTGCGTGACTTTGGGCAATGACTGTCGTTGATGCACCTCGACGCGGAATCCGGCGGCGGGTGTGTGACGACGACTTCTGGTCGTCCTCGTCCGCCGCCGCCTGAGCACGCGTCAGCCTGTCTACACTTGCTCCGTGCCGCTGGAGAGGGGTGTCTGACTGTGCGCAAGGCTTGGTTGGTCGGCGGCGCGGTCGGCGGGTGTGGGGCCGGGTTCGTCGGGTTGCTGCTGGTGGGGACGTTCGTGGCCGCCTCGGGGCTCGCCGGTGGTGCCGCGGGGGCCGCGGTCGGGCTGGCCGCCGGGGCCGTGCCGGCTCAGTACACGTCCCTCGTGCAGCGTTTCGGCCATACCTGTTCCGCCATCAGCGCTCCGCTACTCGCCGCGCAGCTCTACCAGGAGAGCGGCTGGAACCCGCGGGCGAGGAGCGCGGCCAACGCCTACGGCATGGGGCAGTTCCTGCCGTCGACCTGGGCCGCGCACGCCGTCGACGGGGACGGTGACGGGAAGCGGGACATCTTCGACCCCGCCGACGCGATCGCGTCGGCCGCCGCCTATGACTGCGAACTCGCCAAGTATGTGCGGCACGTGCCGGGGGATCGGACCGCCAACATGCTCGCCGCGTACAACGCCGGCACGTACGCCGTCCTCCAGCACCGCGGTGTGCCGCCGTACAAGGAGACGCGGAACTACGTCAAGTCCATCACCACGCTCGCCAAGAGCTTCTCGAAGCCCGTCGGCAGGGTGGCACCGACCGCCCAGGCGGCGGGGGCGATCAACTTCGCGCAGGGCAAGATCGGCACGCCGTACCTGTGGGGCGGCAGCGGCACGGCGGCGCAGGGCGGCAGGTTCGACTGCTCGGGGCTGACCCAGGCCGCGTACCGCGCGGTGGGGGTCGAGCTGCCGCGCGTCGCGAACGACCAGTACAACGCGGGGCCGCACCCGGCGCGGAGCGAGTTGCGCCCCGGGGACCTGGTCTTCTTCTCGACCGACCTGAGCAATTCGCGGGCTATCCACCACGTCGGCATCTACGTGGGCAACGGCAAGATGATCGACGCCCCGCACACCGGGGCGAAGGTCCGGCTCGACGACGTGGACTCGCCCGACTACTTCGGGGCGACCCGGGTCACCCAGGACGGCGCGGCCTCGCTGCCCACCGATCTGCCCGCTTCGGTGTGAGGGTTTCGGCCACGCACCCGACCCTCGCGCGGTCCTCACTCTCCGTCAAGCCAAGGCCCTGAGCTGGGGTGATGGGTCACTCTTCGATAACGTCCTGGTGCTCGTTCCGTGGATAGCGGAACGCGGGACGGGCTCAGGCCGTTTCCTGGACGGACTACCCGTTGTGGCTGAGCGCCTGTCATGTGTCACATGTCACGTGCCGCACTCCGGGTCCGACAGGGCACACGGCCGAGAGGCAGGGCCGGGCGACAGGCAAGGGGCCGAGGCAGATGGCTGGACTGGCACTCGACGGTTCGAACCCCGACGTCGGCCTGCTCTACGACGTCAACGGGCTGGCCAAGGGAACACCGTCGTGGTTCGACCGCGTGGTGGAGTTCGTCGGCGCGTACGGCGTCCTCATCGCGCTGGTCCTCGTCGTGCTCGGCTGCTGGCTGGCCGTGCGCCGGCGTGGCGCGGCGGACGACGCGGTCGGCGGCGTCGCCGGGCTGATCTGGGCGCCGCTCGCGGCGGGCGCGGCGCTCCTCGTCAACATCCCCGTGCGGAGCTTCGTGCAGCGGCCGCGGCCGTTCCTCGACCACAAGGGCATCGACGTCCTCGTGCACGGCCAGCACGGCTACGCCTTCGTCAGCGATCACGCCACCGTGGCGATGGCCGTGGGCGTCGGGCTCTTCGTCGTGCACAGGAAGTTCGGCCTGGCCGCGATCGGGCTCGCCGTGCTGGAGGGCTTCACCCGCGTCTACCTGGGCGTCCACTATCCGACGGACGTCATCGGCGGCTTCGCGCTCGGGACCGCCGTCGCCCTGCTGCTCAATCCGATCGCGACGGCCCTGCTGACCCCGCTGGTGTCGGCGGTCGCGGCCTCCTCGCGCTTCGGCCGCCTGGTGCGCTCGCGCCGTGCGCGCGCGAGCGCGGACGGGGCTGACGGGGCTGGCGGCGCCGACGAGAGCGGCGAGGGCTGCGAGGACGGTGCGGCGCCGCACCCCGCGGGCACCGCCGCGGCCGGGACGCGCGAGCTCGGCATGGGCGGGCCGCGGCCCGACGACACCAACCTCGCGGCCTGACGTCAGCGGACTGTCGGGCCGTCAGCCGGCGGCCACCGCGGTCACCACGACGTTCGCGTCCCAGTGGCCGTCGGGCGCGATCAGCCCGCCGCAGGTGATCAGCCGCAGTTCCGGCCGCCGCGAGGGCGCGTAGACGCGCGCCGTGGGGAACCTGTCCGTCCGGTATGTGCCGATCCGCGTCACCCGGAACGCGACGCGTGAGCCGTCGCCGCGTTCCACCTCGACCCGGTCGCCGGGGTGCAGCCTGCCGATCTTGGCGAACGCGCCGTTCTTGAGGTGCCTGCCCCCGACGCGCCGGCCGTGCCGGTACACGTTGTCGGGCGCGTCGCGGTGGCCCACGAAGACGGCGGGCCCCGGCTGCCCGGGCCGCGGCCCCAGCGCGTACCAGCCGGCCTTCGCGGCGTCGGCGAATCCTGGGACCTCGATGGCGCCCGCGCCGTCGAGCGCGAGCGGCAGCACGTCGGCCGACAGGTGGATCGCGGGGGCGTACAGGCGTACGGGCGCGCTGTGCGCGTCACTGACCGGCATCGGGCGCGGAGCCGCCGTGGAGTGCGGAGGTCGTGCTGTGGACGCGGACGACGCGGTCAGGTGGGGGAAGAGCTGGAGTACGACGGCGGCTGCCGCGCAGAGTGCCGCCAGGGCGAGCAGCGCCCTCGGCACCTTGTTACTCCGGCGCCGCCCGCCATTGCTCTCCTGCGGCTTGCCGTTGTCTCAGTTCTGCCAGATTGTATGAT